>JAAXGX010000149.1 GCA_012271165.1 Vicinamibacteraceae bacterium
ACGACCGAGGCCTGGATGGTCGAGGGCGGCGCGCCCAACGCGCTGCTGCGTCGCGGGTTCAACAAGAACTCCCTGCCGCCGGGCACGATCATCATGGTCGAGGGCTATCAGGCCAAGGACGGCGCGATGCGGGCCAACGGCCGCGACATCACCTTCGAGGACGGCACCAAGCTCTTCGTCGGTTCTTCCGGCACAGGCGCCCCGCGCGACGGACGCGACCCGACGGAGCGCTAGTCGACAGCCCGCACCCCGCGCGGACGGGGTGCCCCCGACTTCGCGCGGGTGGTGACGGCCGGAACCTTGCCCGGCCGTCGCCATCCAGGCGCGCGGCAATGGGTCCCGGAGGTCGTGCCACCGGTTCCCGGCGGTTTCATTCCAGCGAGCTGGACCCCCAAGGAGATCTGGACAGATGTCACAGTGGTGGCGTGATCTGACGACGAGAATGGGCGTGGCGGCAGCGGCGGGCGTGCTGGGCCTCGTGGCGCTGACGACCGCGGGCCGGGCGCAGTCGGACGAGTTTCCGCGCGCCGCGGACGGCCGGCCGGACCTGAGCGGCATCTGGCAGGCGGTGAGCTCGGCCCACTGGAACATCGAGCCGCACGCTGCCTACGCGAGCCGGCTGGCGGAAACCGGCGCCATCGGCGCCGCGCCCGGTGGCCTCGGCATCGTCGAAGGGGGCACCATACCGTACCGGCCCGAAGCGATCGCGCAGCGCCAGGAGAACTTCGAGAACCGCCGGACCGAGGACCCGGAGGCCAAGTGCTACCTCCCGGGTGTGCCGCGCGCCACCTACATGCCGTTTCCCTTCCAGATCGTGCAGGGTACCAGCAAGATCTTCATCGCCTACGAGTTTGCCAGCGCGAATCGGGTGATCCACATGGATCCCGTGCCCGAGAGCCCGGTCGACACCTGGATGGGCCACTCGGTCGGGCGCTGGGACGGCGATTCACTCGTCGTCGACGTGACCGCGTTCAACGGACAGACCTGGTTCGACCGGGCCGGAAACCATCACAGCAGCGCCCTGCACGTGGTGGAGCGTTATACGCCGGTCACGCAGCATCACCTGCAGTACGAGGCGACGATCGAGGACCCCAACACCTTCACCCGGCCGTGGACGATCAGCCTGCCGCTGTATCGTCGCATGGAGGGGAACATGCAGCTCCTGGAGTTCCGCTGCGTGGAGTTCTCCGAGGAGCTGTTGTACGGACATCTGCGGAGGCAGCCCTAGCAGCCGCCGGGGGCTTGGGGCCCCGTCTGATTGTGGAAGCCGGGAGGCAAGAGATGACCCAGCGGTTCTTGGCAGGACTGTGCGTCGCGGCGGTCGTTACCGGGCTGGCCGCGGCGCAGGCGATCGGAGCCGGGGCGCAGGACGGCTACGAGCCGCCGCGGACGCCGTGGGGACACCCGGACCTCCAGGGCATCTGGACCAGCAACGCGGTGGTGGGCGTGCCCGTGGAGCGTCCCAAGGAGACGCTCACGGCGGAGGACATCGCGCGCCGGGAGCGGGCGGAGGCGCTGCGCAATCAGCAGGAGCCGAACCGCGACGTGAACATCGTCTGGGACGAGCCCGAGACCGAGCGCCGGATCGCGCTGGAATCGCTGGTCGTGGATCCGCCGGACGGACGGATTCCGATTACGGCCGAGATGCAGCAGGCGGTCGACGACTGGGGACCTACGCACTACGGCATCGGCATCACGTCCTGGACTGATCTCGATCTCTGGGATCGGTGCATCACCAAGGGCTTCCCGACCGTGATGGCGCCGATGGGCTACAACAACGCCTACGAGATCATGCAGACGCCCGACTACGTGCTGATCCGCTACGAGATCATCCACGACATGCGGATCATTCCGCTGGACGGGCGGCCGCCGCTCCACGACAACATCCGGCAGTTGTGGGGCGATTCGCGCGGCCGGTGGGAGGGCGACACGCTGGTCGTCGAGGTGACCAACTTCTCCGACACGACGTTCGGCACGCAGCAGCCGCTCGGCTCGTATCGCGGCGGCGGCCGGGACATGCGCGTCGTCGAGCGCTTCACGCTGACCGACGACAACACCATCGACTACCGCGCCGAGCTGGAAGACCCGCGCGCGTTCACCCGTCCGTGGACCCTCGCGATCCCGCTGATCCGGGACGAAAACTACGTGATCTACGAGTACGCCTGCCACGAGGGGAACTACGGCCTGGAGCACATCCTGAGCGCCGCGCTCAAGCAGCGTTGATCAGACGGGGCTGCGCCCCGGACCCCCGGCGTCCTCAAGATGGGGCTTCGCCCCAAGCCCCCGGCGTCCGTTTGCGGGGACCCATAGCCCCGCGCCACTCCCGCCGAGGCGCGCCGTGCGCGCCTTGCGCCGGCTGCGCCGGCGCTGCAGGCTGGGCTAGCTTACCGGACTTGGAGGCCCTCCTCGCGCTCGGTGTCGTTGAAGTGGGGGCCGAGGGCCGTGTCGGCGCCGAGCCGCGCGAGCAGTGCGACCGTGCCGGGACGCGAGACGAACGACATCCCGCCGCCCTTGTGGCCCTGGGCAATGCGATACGGCGTGCGCCCGGCGAAGTCCTGCGCGTTCAGGTCCGCGCCCCGCGCGACGAGATAGTCGGCGGCGGCCTCCGCACCGACGAACGCGGCGCCGTGCAGCGCGGTGAAGCCCGCCTCGTTGGCCGCGTTGACGTCGGCTCCCCGCTCGACGAGGAACTCGACCGCCTCGCGCGCCGCCGCGGCCGACCAGAACTTCTCGTAGCGGTCGCCCGCGTGGCCGAGGCCGGCGGCGACCATCAGCGGCGTGGTGCCGTCCTCCGTGGTCACAGTCGGATCGGCGCCGGCGTCGAGCAGCAGCTCGAGGAGGGTGACGTCCGCCTTGTGCGCAGCGACCCAGAAGGGGGACGCGCCGATCCAGCTCCGCGCCACGCCGAAGTTGTCCGGATCGGTGGGGCCGCGGTCGAAGCCGGACGCCTGCCCGTCGGGGGAGTAGACGCGCGCCCCGGCCTCGGGCGCGGCCCGCCGGCGGTTGGGGTCGGCGCCGGAGGCCAGCAGGTCGCGAACCAGGTCGAGCTTGTCGGGCGGCTCGTGCACCACCGCGTCGGGGTCGTAGCCGAGCTGCCGCCCGCCGATCGCGAAGGCGGCGGCGAGCGGCGTGC
Source organism: Vicinamibacteraceae bacterium (assembly GCA_012271165.1). Classification (GTDB taxonomy): domain Bacteria; phylum Acidobacteriota; class Vicinamibacteria; order Vicinamibacterales; family UBA8438; genus JAAXGX01. The sequence continues at coordinate 3,134 of JAAXGX010000149.1, forward strand.
TGCCGTTGCGCATCACGATGTCCGGAGCGGCGCCCCGCTCGAGCAGGAAGCGGGCGAACGGCACGCGCCCGCGCTCGATCGCGACCACCAGGGGCGCCGGCCCCGGGCCGTCGCGGTCCACCGGGACGCCGGCGTCCAGCAGCATCGCGGCGATTGCCACGTTGCCCTGCCGCGCGGCGAACAGCAGCGGGGTGTAGTGCCCGTGCGACCGGCCGCGCACGTCGGCGCCGTGCGCGATCAGCTCGCGGGCGGCAGCGGCGTGGTTCTCCGCGATCGCCCACATCAGGGCCGTCTGCCCGGATCGGAGCGCGCGCGCGTGCGGATCCGCGCCGCGGTCGAGGAGCATCCGCACGATGGCCGCGCTCCCGGAGTGCGCCGCCCGCATGAGCACGGTCTCGCCGTCTGCCGGCAGCGTCGCGGACGCGTCGGCCCCGGCCGCCAGCAGGCGCTCGGCCGCCGGCGCGTTCCCGTTCTCGGCGGCCAGAAACAGGGGAGTGACGCCATGGTCGTTGGCCCCGTCGACCTCCGCGCCGGCCTGCAGCAGCGTCTCCACCGCCGCCAGGGCGTCCCAGTGGGCGGCCCAGTGCAGCGCCGTGGCGCCGTCGGCCTGGGCCGCGTTCACGTCGGCCCCGGCCGCCAGCAGGGCGTGTACGGCGCGCCAGTCCTGGCGCTCGGCGGCGGCCGTGAGCGGCAGATCGTCGCTGGCGGTCGGAGCTGCTGCCGCCAGCAGCGCGAGCGCCCCCGCGGCTAGCACCGTCCGGCCCCCGTTGCGACATCTCGAGATCACGGCCAACTCCTTATGAATGCAGGCGTTTCCGGCTACGATAGCCGAATCGGAAGCGGCTTGTAAACGATCTGGCGGGCGGGTAGACTGGCTTGGTCGAATGTACGGACGAGCCTGCGGGCCACGGCGTTGGGCGCCCGGCCTGGCGGTGGCTTTCCTCGTCATCGTCGGCGCGGCGCTGCCGCCGGCGGCAGGCGCGGCGGGGTCACCCGCCGCCGATCGCCGCCAGTTGCTGGACACCTTCTGCATCGCGTGCCACAACGAGCGGCTCGAGACCGCCGGGCTGGTGCTCGAGTCGACGGCGGTGGACGCCGCGGACATCGCCGCGAACACGGCCGTGTGGGAGCGGGTGTTGCGCAAGGTCCGCAGCGGCCAGATGCCGCCGGCGGGCCGGCCCCGCCCCGCCGGCGCTGCCGCCGGACGATTCGCGAGCGAGCTGGCGTCCGCCCTCGATGCCATCGCCGCGGCCGCGCCCGATCCCGGCCGCCCCGCGGTGCACCGCCTGAACCGCACCGAGTACGTCAACGTCATTCGCGACCTGCTGGCGCTCGAGATCGACGGGAGGGCGCTGCTGCCGGCGGACGACTCGGGCTTCGGATTCGACAACAACGCCGACGTGCTGACGATGTCGCCGGCGCTCCTGGACCGCTACCTGGCCGCGGCCACCAGGATCGCGCGGCTGGCCGTCGGCGACCCGCTGCTGCGTGCGGCCAGCACCAGGTACGACATGCCCCGGCGCGTGAGGCAGGCGGAGCGGACGAGCGAGGCGCTCCCGTTCGGCACCCGCGGCGGATTGTCGGTGAGGCACACTTTTCCGCTCGACGGCGAGTACCTGATCAGGGTGCGCCTGCGGCGGGACGGCGACTACGGCATCGCGGGGCTCGATCGGGGTGACCGGCTGGAGATCCGCCTGGACCGCCGGCGGATCAGGACGTTCACCGTCGGCGGCGACGAGGACCTGAAGGGGCTCACCTACGACAGCCAGGAGCCGATACCGCCGGACCGGCCCGATCTGCTCCGGCGCAAGATCTACGACAACACCGCCGACGAGGGGCTGGCGGTGCGGCTGCCGGTGCCGGCCGGGACCCGCCCGGTCGGCGTCACCTTCGCCAGGTACGCCGGCGTCACCGAGGAAGGCGGCCGGCTGAGCCGCAGTCCGGCGGTGGAGTCGGTCGAGATTCTGGGGCCGTACGCGGCGTCGCCGCCCGCCGACACGCCGAGCCGGCGGCGCATCTTCACGTGCCGCCCGGAGCGGCCCGAGGAGGAGACGCCCTGCGCCCGGGAGATCCTCTCGGCGCTGGCCCGGCGGGCGTTCCGGCGGCCCGTCGAGGCGGCCGACGTCGAGGCCCTGCTCGGATTCCATGCGGCCGGCCGGGCCGCGGGCACGTTCGACAGCGGCATTCAGGCCGCGCTCGAGCGTCTGCTCGTCGACCCGGAGTTCCTGTTCCGCGTCGAGCACGACCCGCCCGGGCTGGCCGGCGGCACGGTGCATGCGCTGAGCGACGTCGAGCTCGCCTCGCGGCTGTCGTTCTTCCTGTGGAGCAGCATGCCGGACGACGAGCTGCTGGCGGTCGCGGAGCGCGGCGCGCTCGGCAGGCCCGGCGTGCTGGAGGCCCAGGTGCGCCGCATGCTCGCCGACCCCCGCGCGGCGGCGCTGGTCGACAACTTCGCTAGCCAGTGGCTGCTGGTGCGCAACGTCCGTTTCGCCGAGCCGGACCGCGCGCTCTTTCCCGGTTTCGACGGCGATCTCCGCGAGGCGCTCGCGCGCGAGACCGAGCTGTTCTTCCACGATCAGTTCCGGCGCGATCGCAGCGTGCTCGATCTGCTGCGCGCCGACTACACGTTCGTCAACAGCCGTCTGGCGGCGCACTACGGCATTCCCGACGTCTACGGCGGCCATTTCCGCCGGGTGTCGCTGGAGGACGAGCGGCGGCACGGCCTGCTCGGACACGGCAGCGTGCTCACCGTGACGTCGTACCCCAACCGGACCTCGCCGGTCCTGCGCGGCAAGTGGGTGCTCGAGAACCTGCTGGGCGCGCCCCCGCCCCCGCCCCCGCCCGACGTGCCGTCGCTCGAGGAGGGGTCGCGAGCCACGCCGACGACCGTGCGCGAGCGGCTCGAGCAGCACCGCGCGAATCCGGTCTGCGCGAGCTGCCACGCCCGGATGGACCCGCTCGGCTTCGCCCTGGAGAACTTCGATCCGATCGGCCGCTGGCGCGACGCGGAGGCCGGCCTGCCCATCGACGCCAGCGCCGACTTGCCCGACGGCTCGACGGTGGACGGCCCGGTGGCCTTTCGCCGGGCGCTGCTGGAGCGGCAGGAGGAGTTCGTCGGCAACTTCACCGAGAAGCTGATGACGTACGCGCTGGGCCGCGGCGTGGAGCATCACGACGCGCCGGCCGTGCGGGCCATCGTGCGCGAGGCGGCGGCGACCGACCATCGCTGGTCGGACATCGTCCTGGGCATCGTGGAGAGCGTGCCGTTTCGGATGCGGAAGGTGCCGGAATCATGATCATCAGCAGGAAGCACTTGCCACGGCGTACGTTGCTGCGGGGCATCGGCGCCTCGATCGCCCTGCCGTTGCTCGACGGGATGGTGCCGGCGCTGACGGCGCTGAGCCGGACCGCGGCCGCGCCCGTGCGCCGCGTCGGCTTCTTCTACGTGCCCAACGGCATGGCGATGAAGTACTGGGTGCCCGCGGCCGAGGGGGCCGGATTCGACCTGCCGCGGACGCTCGAGCCGCTGGCGCCGCACCGCGACGAGCTGACGGTCCTGTCCGGACTGGCCGCCATGGAGGCGTACCCGCGTCCGGGCGAGGGCGGCGGGGACCACGCCCGGGCCGCGGGCAGCTATCTGACCGGCATGCACATCAAGCGCACGACGGCGGCGGACGTGCTGGCCGGGATATCGGCGGATCAGATTGCCGCCCGCGAGCTGGCCGCCGACACGCAACTGGCCTCGCTGGAGCTGGCCCTCGAATCCGTCGAGCTGCTGGGCGCCTGCGACGGCACCTACGCCTGCGCCTACACCAACACCATCGCCTGGCGGACGCCCACGACGCCGCTACCGATGGAAAACGACCCGCGCGCCCTGTTCGAGCGGATGTTCGGCACGGCCGTCAGCACCGATCCGGACGCACGGCTCGCCCGCCTGCGCCGCGACCGCAGCATTCTCGATTCGGTCTCCGACAAGGCGGCGGCGCTCGAGCTGCGCCTGGCCCCCGGCGACCGGGTCAAGCTCACGGAGTACCTGGACGCGGTGCGGGACGTGGAGCGCCGCATCCAGATGGCCGAGGCGCAGAGCGGCCGGGAGATGCCGGTCGTGGAGCAGCCTCCGGGGATTCCGGACGACTTCGCCGCGCACGCGAAGCTGATGTTCGACTTGCTGGCGCTGGCGTACCAGACCGATCTGACGCGCGTCGCCACGTTCATGATCGGCCGTGAGGTGAGCAGCCGTCCGTATCCCGAGATCGGCATCTCCGACTCGCACCACCCGCTGTCGCACCACGAGAACGATCCGGTCAAGATCGACGATCTGGGCCGCGTGAACCGCTACCACGTGGAGCAGTTCGCGCATCTGGTGGACCGGCTCGCCTCGACGCCGGACGGCGACGGCTCGCTGCTGGATCAGTCGCTGCTGGTGTACGGCGCAGGCATCAGCGACAGCAACACGCATTTCCACGACAATCTGCCGATTGCACTGATCGGCGGCCGGGCGGCCGGGCTGCGCAGCGGGCGCCACGTCCGCTACCCGGACGAGACGCCGGTCACGAACCTGTGGGTGACGCTGCTCGATCGGATGGGCGTGCCGGCCGAGCGGCTCGGCGACAGCACGGGCCGGGTCGCACACCTCTGGGACCTGTAGGGCCGGCCGGCTGGTATACTTTGGCACGGCGTCTGCGTCGGACGACCCTGTTGCGGGAGGTGTGATGTGAAGAGTGGGAACTGGTGCGGCGGGACAGCGGCGTCCCGTCTGTTCGGATGCGCGGCCATGCTGCTGCTGTTGCTCGGCGGCGCACCCGCGCTGGCGCAGACCGCGGCCACCGACGGCGAGGTGACCTTCACCAGGGACGTGCTGCCGATCCTGCAGCGCGGCTGCCAGGGCTGCCACCGGCCCGGCGCCATCGCGCCCATGTCGCTGGTCTCGTACGAGGACGTGCGGCCCTGGGCCCGCTCCATCAAGCGCAACGTCGAGGCGCGCGAGATGCCTCCCTGGTACATCGATCGGCGCATCGGCATCCAGGACTTCAAGGACGATCCGTCGCTGACCGACGAGGAGATCGCCACCATCGCGGCCTGGGTCGACGCCGGCGCGCCGCGCGGGAACCCGGCCGACGCACCGCCGCCGCTCGACTTTCCGGACGCCAACGCCTGGCAGATCGGCGAGCCGGATCTGATCGTCTCGATGCCCGAGCCGTACCTGCTGCCGGCGGAGGGGCCGGACGAGTTCCCGAACATCCTCGCGGACCCCGGCCTGACCGTCGACCGCTACATCAAGGCGGTGGAGGTGAAGCCGGACGCCAACAGCCTCGAGGCAGTGCACCACGTCATCACCACCATGACGGAGTACGACGAGGATCTGGCCAAGGGCAACTTCCTCAACGAGTACGCGGTCGGGAAGAACGGCGACGTCTTCGACGACGACACGGGCCGCCTGATCAAGGCCGGCACGCAGATCCGCTTCGGTCTCCACCTGCACCCGTACGGCGAGGAGCTGCCGATCATGGTGCACGTCGGCATGAAGCTGTATCCCGAGGGGTACGTGCCGAAGTACCAGCTCGTCAGCCAGCACATGGGCGACGACGACGACCTGCTCATTCCGGCGGGGCAGCGCAACGTGCGGACCGACGGCTACACCATGCTGACGCGGCCCGCCGTGGTCACCGCCTTCCAGCCGCACCTGCACACGCGCGGCCAGGCGCAGTGCATCGAGGCCATCATTCCCCAGACCGACGAGGAGGGGAACGTGCTGCTGCAGGCACCCGGGCACTCGCCAGCGCCCCTCATGCGGCAGGTGACGCTCAACTGCGTGCCGCAGTGGCGCTTCAACTGGCACCTGGTTTACAACTACGCGGAGGAGGCGGCGCCGGTCCTGCCGCCCGGGACCGTCATCCACATCTCGACCTGGCACGACAACTCGGAGTCGCTGCGCGTCAACCCGGACCCGCGCAACAACGTGGTGTACGGCCAGCGGACGATCGACGAGATGTCGTTCGCGTGGGTGAGCTACTACTACATCGACGAGGACGAGTACAAGTCGCGGGTCGCCGCCCGCAACGCGCGCAACACCGACAACCAGTAGGGTGCCGCCTACTTCTCATCAAGGGTAGTGAGCCCGGTGCGGATTCAGACCATCCTCGCAGCGGCCACCGTCGTCCTGGCGGCGGCCGCTGCCGCGCCCGCCCAGGAGATCGACATCCTCGACACCCAGATCCAGTACAACCGCGGCATGCGCGTCGCCCCGATCTATGAGGGGTGGACGCGCAACGACGACGGCACCTTCGATCTGTGGTTCGGCTATCTCAACCGCAACTGGGAGCAGACGCTGCACGTGCCGGTGGGGCCGGACAACCACATCGAGCCCGGCGGGCCGGACCGCGGGCAGCCGACGGTGTTCGTGCCGCGCCGCCGTTTCGGCCGCGCCGTGGAGCGCCGCGAGACGATGGTCTTCAGCGTCCGCGTGCCGAGCGACTGGACCAGCGACGACGAGCTCGTCTGGACCGTGCGCGCGAACGGCAAGACCGACCGGGCCGTCGGGTTGTTCATCCCGATCTACGAGCTGCCCGGACCCCGCGGCAGCAACACGCCGCCGCGGCTGACCGTGGATACGTCGGTGGCGTCGGTCGTGCTGCCGGCGACGCTCACGCTGAGCGCGGCGGTCAGCGACGACGGCGAGATGGAGCGGCGGCGCGCGAACTCCGCGATGCGGTGGGTGCACTACCGCGGGCCGGGGCGGGTCACGTTCACGCCGCCGCGCGCGCCGTTCCCGCAGGCGCCGGGGCCGGTGGAGCTGGCGAGCGTCACGACGGCGTCGTTCAGCGAGCCGGGTACGTTCCTGCTGCGGGCGGTGGCCTACGACGGGGACTGGTACGACAGCTACAACGTCACGGTCACGGTGACGGAGTAGCCCGCCGGCGCAGCACGAGCACCTCGCCGCCGCCGACCGAGCGCCGGATGCCGGTCGGCAGCGGCCCTACCGCGAGCACCACCAGATCGCCGCTGACCGCCACGTCGCGCACCGGCTGCGCCGGCTGGTGAGCGCCGGCGGCACGTGGCGCAACGGGCGCAGTCAGATCGACCACCAGCATGCCCTGCAGCCCGTCGGCCACGTAGGCCAGCGGGCCGTCCAGCGCCACGCGCAATGCGCCGCCGGGGGTCGCGTAGTTGGCGCGGTGGACCGGCTCGGTGGGGGACGAGAGGTCGTACACCTGCAGCGCACCGTGGCCGAGCAGCACGGCCAGCCCGCCCGTCGGCGTGTCCGTGACCTCCACCATGCGCGGGCCGTCCGCCGACTGCAGCGCGATGGACGGCTCCCAGGAATCGGTGTCGGCCAGGTCCAGCACGTAGAAGCCGGAGGGATCGTCCACCGCGTACGCCAGCGGCCCGGCCGTCGCGACGTCGCGGCTGTAGCCGTCCAGGTACACCGAGCCCAGGGCGAGCGGCTCGCGCAGGTTGGAGATGTCGACCAGGTCGACCCCGGACATGTGGTCGGCGAGCACCGCCCGGTCGCCCGAGACGTCGACGTCCTTGACCTGGCCGGGGGTCTTCACGGAGCCGAGCAGCCGCGGCGTCTCCGGGTCGGACACGTCGACGATGCCCAGGCCGAAGAAGTCGGCGGCCACGTAGACGAGCTCGTCGCGCACGACGAAGCCCCAGATCTTTTCCGGAAACGTGTAGGAGCCCCCGCGCCGCGGCGCGGACGGGTCGGACAGGTCGTAGACCGTGAGCGTCCGGTCCGCGGCGACGTAGGCGCGCCCTGCGCCGGCCTCGATGAGGTCGGCCGGCCCCGGGACCAAAGCGATCTCCTCGAACTCGAGCGTCTGCGCCCCGGCCCCGGCCGGGGCCGCGAGCAGGCACCATCCCAGCCCGAGCAGGAGCGCGCGGCCGGGCGTCGCGGGGCGCCGGGTCATGGCGCTGCCGACCTCGCGATGCGGTACAGCGACGACTGCGTCCGGATGAACAGGTTGCCGCGCACGACGGCCGGCGTCGCGAGCGTCATCTCGTTGAGCGGGTTGGTGTGCAGGACCTCGAACTCCGGCCCGGCCTTGATGACGTACGTGTCGCCCGCCTCGCTCAGCAGGAACACCTTCCCGTTGTAGCCCCAGGGCGAGGCGGTGAAGCCGCTCCCGACGCGGATGCGCTGACGGCCGTAGACCTCCCGGCCCGTGCGCGCGTTGTGGTTCAGCAGCAGCCCCCGGTCGAGCAGCGTGTAGTAGTAGCCGCGGTACACGAGGGCTGACGTGTTGTAGGTGCCCAGCAGGGGGTACGCCCAGGCGACGTACTCCGACGAGGCCCGGTTGCCCGGAAAGCGCCGGGACCAGGTGCTCTCCTCGTCGGCCCAGATGGAGATGTCGCCCTCGGCCCCCGGATGGATCGCGTACACGGGGCGCAGGGCGCCGCCGGGGTAGCCCGAGCTGATGTAGACGAGACCGTTGCTGACGAACGGCGACGGCGTCGTCAGGTTCGACATCCCGTAGAGCTCCCAGAGCAGGGCGCCGTCGAGGTCGTAGGAGCGGACCCCGTCGCTGCCGGCGGTCACGATCTCCGTCCGGACGCGGTTCTCCCAGACGACCGGCGTGGACCAGTTGTTGCCCCGCTCGTCGCGCTCGACCCGCCAGATCTCCTCGCCCGTGTGCTTGTCGAGCGCCACCATGAACGACGCGGTGGTGTTGTCGTTCACGAGGTACAACCGGTCGCCGTGGAGCGCGGGCGACGCGGCGGTGCCGAGCTCGATCAGGGTGTTGAAGACCCCGATCTGCCGTTGCCAGACGACCTCGCCCTCCATGTCGAGGGCCGTCACGAGGCCGATGCTGCCGAAGTAGACGTAGAGGCGCTCGCCGTCGGTCACCGGCGTCTCGGAGGCGTAGCTGTTCTTGATGTGCCGCCGCAGCCGCGGCAGCTCGCGGTGCAGCTCCCGCTCCCAACGCAGGGCGCCGGTCTCGAAGTCGAAGTCGTACACCACCCAGCGGTGGACCGTGTTCGCGCTGATGTGATCGTGCTCGTCGTACAGCCCGGGCACGGGGATCTCCTCGGCCCCGGCGGCGACGGCCGACGTCAGGAACACGTGGTCGTCCCAGACGACCGGCGAGCTCCACCCGAGTCCGGGCACCGCCGTCTTCCAGACGACGTTCTCGGTCTCGCTCCAGGTATCGGGCAGGGACGGATCGTCGGGCACCGCGCCCGCGTGCAGGCCGCGGAACCGGGGCCACTGATCGTCGCTCGCCGAGAGGCCGGCGAGCCCGACGACCAGCAGGCAGGCTATGGCGAGTGTCGTGCGTCGCATCCGCACGCAGTCTATACAAAGGGCCGCGACGTTGTCACGGCGCCGTCACGGGACCGGCGGGTACGGGCCGCCGGTCCCGCGGAAGGCCGTCGG
>JAAXGX010000190.1 GCA_012271165.1 Vicinamibacteraceae bacterium
ACCACCTGCAGTTCGCCGAGGACGACCAGGACACGCTGTACTTCAGCGGCGGCGGCCCCGTCATCGGCTGGCTCGACACGAAGCGGTACGACGCGACCGGCGACGAGCAGCTCGCCCAGGGCTGGTGCCCGACCGTCATCGACACCAACGGCGACGGGGTCATCACGAAGCCGTGGAACGAGCCGCCCCCGCGCGGCGGTGGCGAGGCGCCGTTCGACCCGGCGCTCGACACGCGCGTGCTGGTCGGCGCCTACGGCATCATCGCGAACCCGCTCGACCACGCCGTCTGGATCGTCTCGGACGACTTCCCCGGCCGGATGCTGCGGCTCGAGCGCGGCGACGATCCGCCGGCGAGCTGCATCAGCGAGATGTACACGGTGCCGGTGGAGCAGGGGTACCGGACGCGCGGCCTCGACGTCGACCGCAACGGGGTGCTGTGGACGGCGCTGGCCGGCAGCAGCCACTTTGCGTCGTTCGACCGCGGCCAGTGCACCGTCTTCGGCGGGCCGGAGGTGCGCGACGGCCGCCAGTGCGACGAGGGCTGGTCGTTCTACAAGGTGCCCGGCCCGAACTTCCGGGACACGGACATCGGGACCGACTTCCACTATTACAACTGGGTCGATCAGTTCAACACGCTCGGGCTCGGAGAGAACGTGCCGATTGCCAACGGGTCGAGCTCCGACTCGCTGCTGGCGCTCGATCCGCAGACCGGCGAGTGGACCATCCTGCGCGTGCCCTATCCGCAGGGATTCCACAGCCGCGGCCTCGACGGCCGCATCGACGATCCGGACGCCGGCTGGAAGGGCCGCGGCATCTACGCCACGTACGGCGCCGACGCCGCCTGGCACGTCGAGGGCGGCCCGGTCGAGCCGGGGAACCTGGTCAAGTTCCAGATCCGGCCGGACCCGCTGGCGAAGTAGCGTAACCGGCTTATGCGAGAGTCTCTGGGGCGGTCGTTGCTCGTTTCGTATGCAATTGGCGCCGGTCCTCCCACGGCAACTCCCTGCAGGGGACTGGCGCTGCCCAGTTCAGTAGTGCGCGTCGACTGCCGATGACCGACAAGAACGGCAACATCGCACAAGACTGGGGAAGCGTCACGGCTGCACGCAACGGCCAGACCGTTCGGATAGCCGGACCTTGACGCCGCCTCGTCACGGCGCACGGTCTTGCGGCAATGCCCACACTGGACGGGGTAGTCCGTTTCACAGTAGGCAAACCCGGTCTGCGCCTCGACCCGGCAGGGAAGTCCGTTCCCGCATTCCGGGCACTCCTGGGGAATCTCCACGTAATTCATCAGTCGTCGGCCTCCTCGGTGCGGGCCTGGATCGCGTCGATGACCAGTGCCCGCAACTCGCGGATATCGGCCTGCACATCCGCCCGCAGCTCGCGGATGTCCGTCTGCACGTCTTCGCGCACCTGGCGGATGTCGGCCTGCATCTCGGCGAAGCGCGTGTTCGTCGAGCACGTCCCGGCGGCGACAGTGGCGGTGACCGCCCCGGCCGCCACGAGAATCGTGATCCGGTCGCCCCACGTCATAGGAATCTACTCTACCACTCGCCCGGTCGAAGCCAGCGCGCCCGCCAGCCGCGCCGGCTTCGTGTTCGTTCAGGCGCCGGATTACGCGGGCGTCAGCCGGGGCCGGCTAAGGCTTCGTACAACCGGAAGCCGGCCGCGGCGAAGTGACGATCGAAGGCGAACGCCTCGTCTATCCCGTGTCGGCGCATGACGAGGAAGCTCACCTGATCGACCAGGCTGACGCCGCGAGGGGCGCTGTGGAGCGCGTCGACGGCGGCGTTGTGCAACGGTTCGTCGACCCACTCGATGTCGAACGCGCGCGTCTCCGCCGCGAGGGCGAGCGCGGCCCCGCGTCCGAGGCGCTGCTGCAGCAGCGCCATCGATTCGGACAGGACATAGCTGTGGGTCAGCAGGCGACGCTCGGTCCGCAGCAGCCTGTCGAAGGCGAGCCGTGCCTCCCGGTGCTGCGAGTCGCGAACGCTGGCCAGGGCGAAGAGGGCGGACGTGTCGACGAAGATCATGACTTCGCGCGCTCGTCCTCCCAGCGGCTGGCGATGGCTTCCGCGTACCACTTGTCATGATCGACGGACACCGGGACGTCGCGCGGCGGGTGCGGGTCACGACCCATCCCGATGAACGTGAAGTCCTCGATCGTCAGTTTCCTGTGCCGGCTCTTGTCGGCGGTGCCGAGCGCCTCGGCCAGCGTCTCGCGCACGACCGACGCCATCGACCGGCCCTGCTCGAATGCCTTGCGCCGGACTGCCTCGTAGGTGGCCTCGTCCAGTTGAATCTGAGTGCGCTTCATTCCCTCAGCTCTTCGGCTCTGACAGCATGCCATCATGCTAACATGCGGCAGGACGACGGAGGACCGGAGGCAAGACCATGCTGAAGTGGCGCATTCTCGCAATCGTGGGGTTCGCGTTCGGGATCGTCGGCAGCGGCTGGGCGCTCGCGGAGCAGCAGCGCGCGGCCTCGCAGGTCTACGAGCTGCGCGTCTACACGACGCTGCCGGGCAAGCGGCAGGCCCTGGAGGACCGCTTCCGCGACCACACATCGAAGATGTTCGAGCGGGCCGGCATGACGAACGTCGGCTACTGGAACGCGGCCACCGGCGACAACGCCGAGGAGACGTTCGTCTACCTGCTGGCGTATCCGTCCCGCGCGGCGCGCAACGAGATGTGGGAAGAGCTCGGCACCTACGAGGACTTCCAGGAGATCATCATCGCCGTCGAGCGGGACGACGAGCGGAAGCTGATCGAGAACATCAGGGCGCGGATCCTGGAGCCGACGTCCTACTCGGGCCTCGACTGATTCGGGCGGCGGGAGGGGGCGGCATGTCGAGCAACCACCGGGCGCGCACGGGCGGCGTCGCCGGCGCGCTGGCGTTCGCCGCGGCGCTGGCGCTGGCCGGACCGGCGGCGGCGCAGCAAGGCGTCAACGGCGAGTGGCGCGTCCACGGCGGCGACGCCGGCTACACGCGCTACGCCGCCCTGGAGCAGATCGACGCCGACACGGTCGGCGATCTGCGGATTGCGTGGCGCCGCGGGGCGGTCGACGCGTCGCTGCGGGCGCGCTGGCCGGAGCTCCGCTACTCGAACCAGTTGCGCTCGACGCCGATCATGGTCGACGGCGTGCTCTACGCCTCGAACGGCATCGGCCTCGTGGAGGCCTTCGATCCCGGGACGGGCGAGACGATCTGGGTGCAGGACGCCGGGTTGCTCGGCGACGACACGCCGCGCGGGGCGCCGAACCGCGGCGTCGCGTACTGGGAATCGGACGGCGACCGGCGCATCTTCTCCATCCGGCCGCCGTACCTCTTCGCCACCGATGCCGCGACCGGCCGGCCGGTCGACGGCTTCGGCGACGGCGGCCGGGTCGACCTGACCTACGACGCCCAGGCCGGCTACCGGGGCACGTCGCCGCCGCTGGTGGTCCGCGACGTCGTGATTCTCGGCAGCGCCATGGCGGACCATCCGTTCACCAAGGAGCAGCATCCGGGCGACGTCCGCGCCTACGACGTGCGCACCGGCGAGCTGCGCTGGACGTGGAGCCCGATTCCGCGGGCCGGCGAGCCGGGCGTCGAGACGTGGCTCGACGACTCCTGGGAGTACTCGGGGATGGCGAACGTCTGGACCATGTTCAGCGCCGACCTCGAGCTCGGCTACGTCTATCTGCCGACCGGGGCGCCGACCAATGACATGTACGGCGGCCACCGCCCGGGCGACAACCTGTACGCCAACAGCCTGGTCTGCGTCGACGCCGCCACCGGCGAGCGCGTCTGGCACTTCCAGATGGTGCACCACGACCTCTGGGACTACGACAACAACGTGGCGCCGATCCTGATGGACATCACGGTCGACGGCCGCGACGTCAAGGCGGTGGTCCAGCTCACGAAGCAGGCGATGGCCTACACCTTCGACCGGGTGACCGGCGAGCCCGTCTGGCCGATCGTCGAGCGCCCGGTGCCCGGCTCGAACACGCCGGGCGAGTGGATATCGCCAACCCAGCCGTTCCCGACCCGGCCGTTGCCGTTCGACCGGCACGGCATCGGCGTCGACGACCTGATCGACTTCACGCCGGAGCTCCGCGCCGAAGCAATCGAGATCGTCGAGCCCTACATCCTGGGCGAGATCTTCACGCCGCCGTCGATCCGCGGCGACCACGCGACCGACACGAAGGGGACGCTGCAGCTTCCGGGCTCGGTCGGCGGGGCGGAGTGGGGCGGCGCGGGGTTCGACCCCGAGACCGGCATGCTCTACGTGCCGTCGGTGACCGGGGCGTTCGCCGCGGACCTGACGCCGGGCAATCCGGATCGCATGAACGTGCGCTACACGCGCGGGACGCGCGCGTTTCCGGACGGCCCGCGGGGGCTGCCGCTCACCAGGCCGCCCTACGGCCGCATCACGGCCATCGACATGAACACCGGCGAGCACGTCTGGATGGTGCCGAACGGCGACGGGCCGCGGGAGCATCCGGCCATCGCCCACCTCGACCTGCCGCCGCTCGGTCAGCCCGGCCGCGCGATGACGCTGCTCACGAAGACGCTGCTCTTCGTGAGCGAGGGCGATCACATCATGGTCCGCACCCCGCCCGGCGCCGGCCCCGACGCGGGCCGCTGGTTCCGGGCCTTCGACAAGGCGTCGGGCGCCGTGGTCTGGGAGACCGAGCTGCCCGCCGGCACCAACGGCTCGCCGATCACCTACCTGCACGAGGGCCGGCAGCACATCGTCCTGCCGATCGGCTCGATCGAGCATCCCGGCGAGTGGCTGGCGCTCGCGTTGCCGTAGGCCGCCATCCCGACAAGGCGCACTCGGCCGCCGGCCCGTCTCCGAGGTCAACACGGCCGACGTGCTGGAGCTCCTCACGCCGATCGGGCACGTCAAGGCCGAGACGGCCCGCGCCGTCCCCCAGCGCGTCCGGTCGGTCCGCGGAACGACAGCGGGACGCAGCGGCTGGCGCCGCAGTTGCTACGTCACCATATTGTCGTCAGAATGACGCCATATATCGCCCAAATCTCATACTAGATAAGTAATACTGTTGTTTCATTCTTCGGACGGCTGAGCGTCTCGAGGCTGCGGATACTGGAGGCAATTGAGACGACACGACCGGCGGACAATGCGCGCGTCGTTCTCGGTCTCCACACGTGCTCGTGACGTGAACCCGTTGATCCAGCACGTCCGTCACGGGGTGCCCGCAAACGCTGCTCGGTCTCCTATCGAGCGCACTCCCAACGGGACTCTCGCCGTCGTTGAGGCTGGCGCCGCGCGCGTGTTGCCAGTCTTCCGAGTCCAACGGTCACCGAGCTCGAGAAGCTCAGCCTTCGGTGAAGGTCGCGGAGCCCCGTGACATGGCCGGAAGTCTTCCGGCGCGTGTGGGCGTTGGCCATTTGAGTCTTCTCGGAAATAGCGATCCCGTGTGTCTGACGATACTGGCGTCGTGCGACGGCAGCTTGATGGTCACGGGTTCCACCGCGGTGTCCATGCCCGAGTTCGTCACGTGGAAGGCGCATTCTGAACAATTGCTTCATCTGCTTGAGACATCGTCGGCGGCAAGCTTCACATTCTTGCGTCCGGCATCTCGGGCCTTCTATCGTGCTCTGGACATCGGAGGGTTATCGAGCGCGGCGATCCATGACGTGAGCAAACAGATATGGGCGTTCGTGGAGGAGCTCGGCGACCTGCGACGACGGAATCAAGATTCTCCGGCCGGCAAGATTGAGGTGATCGTATCCGCCGCTCCCCTGGCGACCCAGCCAGGAAGCGTGATCTCGTCGAGCGTCGCTCCCGGGCACAAGGAAACGGAGCCGCATCGGGGATCAACGCTGTACAAGGGGAACTTCCTGCGAACGGCCGACGCAGGGGTCGAGAAGGTCTGCGAGTCTCAGAGGGCTCGACAAGCGGAAACCAGGTGGATGTCACTGGCGCCGCTCGCCCGGCGATCCTGTCGGTACTTTCGACCAGTGGAATCTCTGGCCGACGAACGACCACCGCAGTCTCGGGCCGCGGCGCGAATGCGTCGCGTGAATGGCGTGACCGGCGCAGAACTGCTGTGGCGCGTCCAATGCGTGGGACGTGCACACTCCACATTGATCCCCAAGCTAGAGGTCTTCTCAGCCATCGTCGTGTCGCAGGCCTTGAAGGCGCTAAGGGAATTCCGGTCCGTTGGCCGAGCAATTCCAGTCGCCCACGGCTGGAGAATGACCCCCTACCCATGGGCAACGCAGTTGCGTCGGGCGCTGGTGGAAATAGGCGACCTAGTGCGCATCGACGATCATATCCTGCGCGCTGCCTGTGGGGAGGCCGAGGAAATGGGGCGTTGGCTGGAGCCGATGCAGACCGAGCCGTTTAGAGATGCACATCTGAAGAATCGACTTATCGATCTTGGCGAAACCGGGACCGGTGGCTGCCAGACATTCCACAAGGTTGTGGCCCGAACGCGGCCCGAATTCTGGGAAGACCGGTTGCGTGGAGCGACATGGGATATCGACTTTGAGACGGGCCAGTGGCTGGTTACGCCGTGGGACGACGTGTGGCATGTACTGTGGTCCACCACGGGCCTGGCGTCGAATCTCAGATCGACAGCCGGCTTGCTTGCAACTCGCGTTCTACCGGACCTGGGGGCTGTCGACCATTGCGGGTGGTCGACCCTCTTGTGTCGCAGCGTGCGAGAGCTGTGCCGACGGGTCTGGTACAACAGGGTCATGCCGCGGGCGTATGCTCGGAGATACGGCAGGGAGAGGTGCGATACGTTTCTCGATCTCGCGATTGTCGCGGCCGAGAATCTCACGGAGGTGCCGTCGATGAACAGGTTGCTGGCAACGTGGCGCAGTCTTGGCGGTGAGCTGTGGGAAGGCGACGGCGTTGACTTCCCGTTGGAACCGGTCAAGGTCGGTCTCGTCGCAGACTGCATGTGAAGTCTGCGACGAGGGCTGGTCCCGTGAGTCAGCAGCCGCGCGGGGTCCCATGCCGAAGGTGAACTGGAACCATGTGCTTTACATCATCGGATGTGGCGGGTGGGGTACACGTTTCTCGATCGGCGCGAAACCACAGGTTCCGAAGGTGTTGTTCCGGTTGGATGATCACGGCCACACAACACTGGAGTATCACCTGCGTGCCGTGCCGATAGGAGCGTCCATCGGGCTGGCGACGGGTCGTTGGCGACGTGCGATCAGGAGCTATCTGGAGGGCCACGGCTATTTCGGTCACCATCGATTCAGAGTCATCTGGATTCCGGAGAGATATCGTTCGCCGGTGCGGTCGCACGGCGGCGAGGCGCCACGATGGCCGATGGGTGCGGCCGCGTGGCTCTTGTATGAGCGGATGGTCGCCAGGGCCGAGGCGGCGGCGGGCGGACGCCTTGTCGTCCAAACCGCCGGGAACAAGCTCGGCTTTCGCCGGTCTGTCGTAGAACGGATGTTGGGTGAGATCACGCCGACGACCGCGGACTGCGTGGCTGCAACGCTGGACCTGGATACCGCGGAGACGGCCGGAAACGTCTTGGCGCAGTACGACTTCGTGAGAGAGGGCAAGGTGCTCTTGAAGGGTCATGCGTCTCCCGGTGGGAAGGCCCTGGCCTATTGGTATGTCTTCACGAGGCCATGGATGCACCGGCTGCTAAGGCAGGATTTGCGATCGAGAATCTTGGACGATGCAAGGAGATACCCGGAACGGCGGCGCTGGCGTGACCAGGGCCGGAATGCCGAGGTCGACATCGTCGACATCAGTTTCCCCAGGATCCTCAGGCACATGCCGTTCCGGACAATTGGCTGGTCCGGTGCCGTGTCCGACTGGGGGATGGAAATGCGGACCAGAGAGGACATTCGACGATGCAGCGTCTTGTTCGGAAAGCGGGAACGGGAGGGTCTGCTCCGACGGAACGACGGTCGGTAAACGGTCGGTCTCGGCCGGGCGGACGCCGCTCGACGTTCCCGCAGTCCGGCGGTTGGATCGCGCTTGAAGGCGCACGGGTAATCGGCGCCGGCCCCGGGGTGCACGCCGCGAGTGCGGATGCCAAGCGCCGAGTGGGCGGTCCGGCGGCGGACCGCCCACGCCGCGTCGTGCCCGTCGCTGCTGCGGAGCTGGACACTGCCCGCGCGAAGCTGCCCGGGCGCGGGCTCACGCTCGCGGAGGCCGCATGGTGCGAGTGGCTACTGGTCGACGAGCCGACCTACGGGGAGGCCGTCGTGGCCGGCTTTTCCCTCCCTGCCGCGGCACGGCGAGTCGACCCAACGTGCATCCGTGACACCGATTTGATCACGTTTCGGGACGGCTCGTCGGTCGAGCTACTTGTGATGCGACGCCGATCGGACGGACGTAACTGCGTCCTTGCCCGCCTGCCGGAGCCCGTGCCATGACCATCACCGCCTCTGGCCCTGGCATTGTCAACGCGCCCGACCGGGCGCGGGGCATACTGGTGGTAGCGTGCGGTCTCGATCGGCAGGGAGACGGTTACCCGTGTTCTGGTGGCTGACTTGGCTGCCGGCATAGTGACCTTCCTTGTCATTGCTGAGGTCGCAACCAAGCGACATATTCAAAGTGTGAACGAATCGTAGCATCGTCCGGCCTCACCGTTCTGCGCGCGCAAGAGGACGCGGAGAGCGTCGAAGAGGTGTTGCCCGCCCGCTCGGTGCGGGGTAGGATGCGGACTGCCGGACTGTGCAGGGCGGCGCCGGCGGACCGGAGGGAGCCACTGATGGTGCGATCGCGGAGCGGCTTGCGGCGGACGGCGGCCGGGTTGGCGTGCGCCGCGGCGTTCTTCGCGGCCGGTGCCTCCAGCGCGCAACCGGGGAGATCGGAGATCTCGTCTGGACGACCGGGCGCTGCGCCGGCCGCCGCCGCGGCCCCGCAGACCGCGGCGCCCTCGCCGCGCGCCATGCTGGACCGCTACTGCATCACCTGCCACAACGAGCGGCTGCGCACCGGCGATCTGGTGCTCGAGGCCGCCGTGGTCGACGCCGGCAACCCGAGCCGCGACGCGGACGTCTGGGAGCGGGTCATCGCGAAGCTGCGGACCGGGGCGATGCCGCCGCCGGGTCGTCCGCGTCCGGACGCGGCGACGTACGCGGCGGTGGCGGCCCGGCTCGAGGCCGACATCGACCGGGCGGCCGCGGCGCGGCCCAACCCGGGTCGGACCGGCACCGTGCACCGGCTCAACCGGACCGAGTACCGGAACGCGGTTCGCGACCTGCTGGCGCTCGACCTCGACGTGACGCCGCTGCTCCCGGGCGACGAGACCTCGGACACCGGCTTCGACAACAACGCCGACGTGCTGTCGATCTCGACGGCGCAGCTCGAGCGCTACCTCTCGGCCGCCCGCACCATCACGCGGCTCGCCACCGGCCTGCCGCCGCCGGGTCCGGGCTTCGAGACGTTCGACGTGCCGCTGCTCCTGCTGCAGGACGACCGCCAGAGCGAGCAGTTGCCGCTCGGCTCGCGGGGCGGGGTGGCCGTCCCGTATCACTTCCCGGTCGACGGCGAGTACCTCATCAAGATCGAGCTGCGGTCGAACTGGCAGGACTACATCCTGGGCATGGGCTCGGCGCACCAGCTCGACGTGCGGATCGACGGCCGGCTGGTCGAGCGGTTCACGGTCGGCGGCGAGGCGCGGGGCCGGCCCGCGCCGGTCACGTTCACGATCGCGGAGCGGGGCGACCCCGAGTGGGAGACGTACCTGCAGCACGCCGACGAGCGCCTCGAGGTCCGCGTGCCGGTCGAGGCCGGCCCGCGCACGGTCGGCGTCTCGTTCGTGCGCAACCTCTGGGAGCCGGAAGGCATCCTGAAGCCGCGGCAGGCAGGCGAGGTGCTCTCGAACGACGAGGCGTACCACGGCAACGCCGCGGTCAGCGCGGTAGCCATCGGCGGCCCGTACAGCATGGCCGGTCCGGGCGACACGCCGAGCCGGCGGGCCATCTTCGCCTGCCGCCCCGCCACGGACGCGGCGGCCGACGAGCGGGCGTGCGCCGCCGAGATCGTGTCGCGTCTGGCGCGGCTGGCCTACCGCCGCCCGCTGACACCCGCCGACGTCGAGACGCTGCTGGGCTTCTTCGAGGCCGGCCGCGAGAGCGGCGGCAGCTTCGACGCCGGCATCCAGCTCGCGCTCGAGCGCATGCTGGTCGACCCGGACTTCCTCCTGCGCATCGAAAACGATGCGTCCGGCGCGGCGCCCGGCGCGCCGTACCGGCTGCGCGACCTGGAGGTCGCCTCGCGCCTGTCGTTCTTCCTGTGGGGCAGCATTCCCGACGAGCCCCTGCTCGCCGCGGCGGAGGAGGGCATCCTGACCGATCCGGCCGTCCTGGCGGCGCAGGTGCGGCGCATGCTGGCCGACCCGCGCGCCCGGTCGCTGGTGGACGACTTCGCCGTCCAGTGGCTGCACCTGCGCAATCTGGAGGACGTCAAGGGCGATCCGGTGCCGTACCCGGACTTCGACGACAACCTCGTCGAGGCGTTCCGGCAGGAGACCACCCTGTTTCTCGCCAGCTCGCTCGGCGCGGACCGCAGCGTGCTCGACCTGCTCGACACCGACTACACGTTCGTGAACGAGCGGCTCGCGCGCCACTACGGCATCCCGGGCATCTACGGCACCCGGTTCCGGCGCGTCAGGCTGTCCGACCGCGAGCAGCGCGGCGGCCTGCTCGCGCACGGCAGCCTGCTGGCGCTGACCTCCTATCCGACCCGGACGTCGCCGGTGCTGCGTGGCAAGTGGCTGCTGGACACGATTCTCGGCGCGCCGCCCCCGTCGCCGCCGGCCGACGTGCCGGCGCTGCCGGAACGGGGCGACGGCGGCCGCATCACCACCGTTCGCGAGCGGCTGGAGCTGCACCGGCAGTCGCCGGCGTGCGCCACGTGCCACGCGTCGATCGATCCGCCCGGCTTCGCGCTGGAGCAGTTCGACGGCCTGGGCGCGTGGCGGACCGCCGACGAGTTCGGCAACCCCATCGACGCGACGGCCACCATGCCGAACGGCCGCACGGTGACCGGGATGGCCGGCCTGCGCGCCCTGCTGCTCGAGGAGCCGGAGCAGTTCGCCCGGACGGTGACGGCCAAGCTCCTGTCGTACGCCCTCGGGCGCGGCCTCGAGCACACCGACTGGCCGACCGTGCGCGCCGTCGCGCGCGAGGCCGCGGCGGACGACTACCGCTGGTCGGCGCTCATCGCCGGCATCGTGCGGAGCCCGACCTTCCTGATGCGCAACGCGGCCGCCGACTGAGAGGAACACGATGACCATCACTGGAAAATCGCTGCCGCGGCGGACCGTGCTGCGCGGTCTCGGCGTGACGTTGAGCCTGCCGTTCCTCGACGCGATGTCGCCCGCGCTCGCGGCGCTGGCCAAGACCGCGGCGAAGCCGATCCACCGCTTCCAGGCCATCTACGTGCCCAACGGCATGGCGATGCAGTACTGGACGCCGGAGAAGGAGGGCCGCCACTTCGAGCTGACGCCGATCCTGGCCCCGTTCGCGCCGTTCCGCGACCAGCTCCTTGTCGTCTCGGGCCTGCGCGCCTCGTGGGCGTACGTCCACGCGGGCGCCTCGGCGTCGTTCCTGACCGGGACCCCGCGCGGCGGCCAGAACGAGACCGACGTGCTGGCGAGCACCTCCGTGGACCAGATCCTCGCGCGAGAGCTGGGCAGGACGACGCAGCTCGGCTCGCTGGAAGTGTCGATGGACAAGTTCGCCAACGCGGGCCAGTGCACGGCCGGCCTGAGCTGCGCCTACACGCAGACCATCTCGTGGCGCACGCCGACGATGCCCCTGCCGATGGAGAACAACCCGCGCGCCGTCTTCGAGCGGCTCTTCGGCGACAGCGGCTCGGCCGACCCGGCCGTCCGCCGGGCGCGGCGGCGGCAGAAGCAGAGCATCCTCGACTCGGTCACCGACAAGCTCACCGACCTGAAGGTGACGGTGGGGCCGCGCGACCGCGTGAAGCTCGACGAGTACACCGAGGCGGTCCGCGACGTCGAGCGGCGGATCCAGATCGCCGAGCAGCAGCGCGACGTCGAGCCCTCGTTCACGGAGCAGCCTTCGGCGCCGCCGCGCGTCTTCGAGGAGCATCTCGGGCTGATGTTCGACCTGCAGTTCCTGGCCCTCCAGGCCGACCTGACGCGCGTCGTCACGTTCATGATGGGACGCGAGCAGAGCACGCGTTCC
Organism: Vicinamibacteraceae bacterium; assembly: GCA_012271165.1. GTDB lineage: Bacteria > Acidobacteriota > Vicinamibacteria > Vicinamibacterales > UBA8438 > JAAXGX01. Next base: position 12,158 of record JAAXGX010000190.1, read on the forward strand.
TATCCGCAGATCGGGGTGCCCGACGCCCACCATCCGCTGTCGCATCACGAGGACGACCCGGAGCGCATCGCCGTGATGTCGAAGATCAACGCCTACCACGCCGAGCTGACCGCCGGCTACCTGGCGCGCCTGCGCGCTGCGGAGGACGCCGACGGCTCGCTGCTCGACAACATGACCATCCTCTACGGCGCCGGCATCTCGAACAGCACGCGCCACCTGGGCGTCAACCTGCCCCTGCTGGTCATGGGCGGCGGCGCCGGCAGGCTCAAGGGCGGCCGGCACCTGCGATATGCCGGCAGCACGTCCAACGCCGACCTGCTGATGACGCTGATGGACAAGCTCGACATGCCGCTCGACCGCCTCGGCAACAGCACCACGAAGCTGCCGATCGACACGCTGTCGGAGGTGTGAGCGAGTTCCGGGACCCGGCAATGGCGATGATGATCATGACTCCCCGCATGGCGATTCGGCGGTGCACGGTGTCGCTGGCGCTCCTGGCGGCCCTGGTCGTCGCGAATCCAGCGCCTGCATCCGCCGCCGACCCGGCGCTGGCGGACGCGGCGCAGCGCGGCGAGTGGGATGCCGTGCGCGCCATGGTGGCGCAGGGCGCCGATGCGACGGCCCGGCAGGGAGACGGCGCCACCGCGCTGCACTGGGCGGCCTACCGCGACGAGCGTGACGTGGCCGACTTGCTGATTCGGGCCGGCGCCGACGTGAACGCGGCCAACGATCTCGGCGTCACGCCGCTGTGGGCGGCCTGCGAGAACGGCAGCGCCGCCGTGGTGCAGCGGCTGCTCGACGCGGGTGCGGACCCGAACGTGGCGCTCCTGTCCGGGGAGACGCCGCTGATGACCGCCGCGCGTGTCGGCGCGGTGGACGTGGCCCGGCGCCTGCTCGCGGCCGGGGCCGCGGTCGGCGCGACCGGCGCGCGCAGCCAGACGGCGCTGATGTGGGCGGTGTCGCAGCGGCATCCCGCGGTCGTCGAGGCGCTCCTCGCCCACGGCGCGGCGGTAGATGTCCGCTCGGACGTCTGGACCGAGGTGGTCAAGACCACCCCGGAGCCCTGGAATCCGGAGTACGTCACGGAGATTCCGCAGGGCGGCTACACGTCGCTGCTGTTCGCGGCGCGCGTCGGCGATCTCGCCTCGGCGAAGCTGCTGGTCGCCGCCGGCGCCGACGTGAACGACCAGCCGCCCTACGGCACGAGCGCGGCCGTCGTGGCGGCGCACAGCGGTCACCGCGCAGTGGCGGTCTTCCTGCTGGAGCAGGGCGCCGATCCGAACGCCGCCGACGCGGGCTACACCGCGCTTCACGCGGCGATCCTGCACAAGGACGCGGCGCTCGCTCGCGCGCTCCTGGCCCACGGCGCGGATCCCGAGGCGAGGGTGCAGGCTTCGACGCCGATCCGGCGCGACGCCGTCGACTTCTACCTGCACCCGTCGTACGTCGGGGCCACGCCGTTCTGGCTCGCGGCGCGCTTCAACGCGCCGGACATCATGCATCTGCTCCTCGACCACGGCGCCGACCCGCTCGCGGCGCACTACCCGACGTACTGGCCCGGCTCGTTGTCCATCCGGGACGAGCGGGTGCAGGTGCAGGAGGGGGCGACCAGCGCGCTGATGGCCGCTGCCGGCCTGGGCGGACGCGATCCGCTCGTCGCGGTCGACCGTCTCGACCGCATCGCCGAGAGCGCGCCGGTCCGCAGCACGCGGCGCGAGCCCGACCAGGTCGTGCGGGAGCGCACGATGCTGGAGGCTATCACGATCGCTGCCGAGCAGGGAATCGACGTCGACATGGCCAATGCCGAGGGCAACACCGCGTTGCACGCCGCCGCCCGCCGCGGATACGACCGCGTCGTCGAGTACCTTGCGGCGCGGGGCGCGCGGGTGGACATCGCGAACCGCGACGGCCGGACGCCGCTCGCGCTCGCGCAGCGCGCGCGGGACGAGGCAGCCCGTCAGAGGACCGTCGAGCTGCTGCAACGGCTGGGCGCCGGCCAGTAGGTCCGGGATCTCCTGTTAGACTGAACGGCGCACCCCGGTGCGCGCAGCCCGCGGCGGGTCGCACCGCGGCTCGGACCCTGTGCAATATCAGCCTGCGAACCGCGTCAGGGCCGGAAGGCAGCAGCGCTAAGCAGTCACTGATATGTGCCGCAGGTCCTTCCGGGCCGCGGTGGGACCCGCCGCGTCGAACGATGGCCTACCAGGTTCTCGCACGCAAGTACCGTCCCCGGCGGTTCACCGACGTCATCGGGCAGCTTGGCGCGACCCGGACCCTGCAGAACGCCATCACGAGCGATCGTCTGGCGCAGGCGTTCGTGTTCGCCGGCCCGCGCGGGGTCGGCAAGACGACCACGGCGCGCATCCTCGCGCGGGCGCTCAACTGCGACGCAGGCCCCACCGCCGATCCCTGCGGCACGTGCGAGCCGTGCGTCGAGATCGCCGACGGGCGCGACATCGACGTGCTCGAGATCGACGCGGCCACGCACACCCAGGTGGAGAACGTGCGCGAGGTGATCATCGCCGGGCTGGCCATGGCGCCGGTGCGCGACCGGCACAAGGTGTTCATCATCGACGAGTTCCACCAGTTGTCGAGCCACTCGTTCAACGCCCTGCTCAAGTCGATCGAGGAGCCGCCGCCGCACGTCGTGTTCATGATGGCGACGACCGAGCTGCAGAAGATCCCCGAGACCATCCTGTCCCGCTCGCAGGTGTTCGAGCTGCGGACCATCGGCACGCAGGCCATCTCCGAGCAGCTCCGGAACATCGCCGGCCGGGAGCAGATCGCGATCGACGACGCCGGCGCGGCGCTGATCGCGCGCGCGGCCGATGGCAGCATGCGCGATGCATTGAGCGCGCTCGATCAGGTGATCGCGTTCGCGGGCGACCGGATCACCGCGGCGGAGGTGTCCACGGTGCTCGGCCTGATCGGCCGCGACCCTGTCCTCGACGCGGTGGAGGTGGTGGCGAACGAGGACGCGCCGGCGGTGTTCGAGCTGGCCGGGCGGTTCGTCGAGGCCGGCCACGATCTGCGGCTGGTATGCCGCGAGCTGACGCGCGCCCTGCGGGACATGCTGGTGATTTCGATCGACGCCGGCCGCGCGCAGGATCCGGAGATCGCGGGCGACGCCGAGCGCGACCGGCTGGTGGCGCTGTCCGGCCGCTTCTCGCGCGAGGACCTGATG
>JAAXGX010000041.1 GCA_012271165.1 Vicinamibacteraceae bacterium
AATCCGTAACTCACTCTGCCTTGACAATTCCACGGGTGCTCCCGAGCGCAGGCGTCCCTGTGCCACGCGCCGGTCACAGCGGCGTGAAGGTGACCGATGCCTCGGTGAAGTAGATCTCCGTCCGGGCCTCGAATCCCGAGTCGACGTCGAACAGCAGCCAGGCCCGGCCGGCGGGAGACGCGGAGATCGGTTCCGGCGTGGTCCGGCTCTGGAAGGACTTGCGCTCCCACTGACGCGGCTGCTCGCAGCTTCTCGAGTTGGCGACGTTGCCGAGCACCACGGCATGTGCGCCGCCGCGGGACTGATTGCCGATGTCGACGTTCATCCGCAGGTAGGCGCCTTCAAGGACCGCAAGTGGCTCGACCGCGGTCGCGCCGGCCTTGATCCAGACGCTCTCGCCCGGCGCGCCGCCCACGCCGACGCACCCGGCCGGCGTGCTGGTGGCGATCTCCCCGCCGACGGTGACGGCGTAGCGCGCGCCGGGGCGCAGGCCGGCGATGGGTCCCTTGAAGAACATGAACAGGTCGTCGCTGCGGTTGACGCCGGAGATGAACAGGGCGGAGTGCGGCTCCAGCGGGGCCGGGAGGGCGCGGTAGTCGGAAGTCAACTCATGGATCTGCGCGTGGGCCGGCGGATAGTCGGCGAAGCCGGCGGTGAACCCCTGCGGCCCACGACGGAAATCGAAGGTGAACGCCAGGGCATCGGTCGGCTCGGTCGGATTGCCCGAGCAGCCGCCGAGCGACACGGCGAGCGACAGCGTCACGGTCGCGAAGCCGGGCCGCGGGCAGCGCATGGTTGGACATCGTATCGAAGATGCGGTGAACGTCGCATGAGGGATAGACTTGGCACGCGAGGGCGTCTGACGCGACAGGATGAGCAACAGCTCGAGCCGGGGTACGACCATTCGCTATGAGCCCGACGAGAGTCCTCCGGGGGCGCTTGCCTTCGGCTGCGGCCTGCAACTGGTGATTCTGGGCGGCGCCAGCATCGCCCTGATTCCGACAATCGTGGTCCGGGCCGCCGGCAGCAGTGAAGCGTACCTGTCCTGGGCGGTGTTCGGTGTGATCGCCATCAGCGGCGTCTGCACGGCGCTGCAGGCGGTTCGCCTCGGGCGGATCGGAGCCGGCTACGTCCTCGCAATGGGCCCGCCGGGAGCCTTCATCGGACTCAGCGCGGCAGCGCTGGCCCAGGGAGGGCCGGCACTGCTCGGCACGCTGGTCGTCGCGTCGTCGCTGCTGCCGATCGTCCTGTCCACGCGGCTTTCCCTGTTCCGGCGGCTCCTGACGCCGACCATCGTCGGCACGGTGAACATGCTGATACCGGTCACCGTGCTGCCGGTCGTCTTCAGCCGCATGCACCAGGCGCCGGACCAGGTGCCGGCGCTGGGCGCGCCGTTGACCGCGCTGGCGACGATACTGGTCATCCTCGGCATCGCACTGAAGGGGACGGCGACGCTCCGCCTCTGGGCGCCGGTCACCGGCATCGCGGTTGGCTCGCTGGTCGCCGGCGCGTTCGGTCTCTACGACTTCGCCCGGGTGGTCGAGGCGCCGTGGATCGGCGTGCCGCGGGGCGGGTGGCCGGGCATCGAGCTCGACATGAGCCCGGCATTCGTCGGGCTCCTGCCCGGCTTCGTGTTCGTGGCGCTCATCGGCGCCACGCAGACGATCGTCAGCGCCGTCGCCATTCAGCGCGTCTCATGGCGCCGCCCGCGGGCCGTGGACTACCGCGCGGTGCAGGGCTGCATGGCGGCAGACGGCGTCTGCAAGCTGCTCTCCGGCCTCGCGGGGATCATGCCGACCCAGACCATCGCCGCCATCAGCGTGCCGGCGGTCCAGCTCACCGGCGTCGGGGCCCGCGGGGTCGGAATTGCCGCGGGCGGGGTGCTGATCTCCCTGGCTTTCCTGCCCAAGGCGCTGGCCATGGTCCTGGCGATTCCCGGCGCGGTCGCCGGCGCCTATGTGACCGTCCTGATGGCATTGACCTTCGTGCGCGGCATGACCGAGATCGTGCAGGGCGGCATCGACCATCGCAAGGGGCTGGTGGCCGGGGTTGCGTTCTGGGTCGGGACGGGTTGCCAGAACGGCATGATATTCCCCGAGCTTCTTGCGAACGCCGCGGGCGGCGTGCTGCAGAACGGCATAACCGCCGGCGGGCTCACGGCCGTCCTCATGACGCTGTTCCTGGAGATGACGGCGCCCCGCCGCTCCCGAATCGAAGTCGACTTCGATCTGGCCGTGCTCCCGAAGCTCAGGGAGTTCCTCGGCGCGTTCGCGCAGCGTAGCGGCTGGGACGCGAAGATGGTCCACCGCCTCGAAGCGGCCGGCGAGGAAACGCTGTTGACGTTGACCGGCCCGGACGAACGTGACGAGAAGCGCCAGCGGCGCCGGTTGTTCCTGTCGGCGCACAAGGAAGCCGACGGTGCGGTCCTGGAGTTCGTGACCGCGGTCGGCGAGGAGAACGTGCAGGACCGGATCGCGATTCTCGGGGAGCGGCCCGACGACGTGCTGATGGAACGGGAAGTCTCGCTTCGACTGCTGCGCCATATCGCGACCTCGGTCCGGCACCAGCAGTTCCACGAGACGGATATCGTCACGGTCCGCGTGGACGCCCCGGAGACGAGTCGTGCGGGCAATTGAGAGACTGACCGGTCAACAGGCATTCGCGTTGCGGCTGCTGGCCGGGCCGGCGGCGTTCGCTGCGGTCCGCGCCTTGCCTCTGGCGGGTCTCGAACCGGAGGCGCACTTCGCGCTTGCCGCCTACGCGTGGCTCCTCGCCTGGTGGGCGACCGTGCCGGTTCCGTGGGCGGTCACCAGCTTTCTCCCGTTCGTGCTCCTGCCGATCGGCGGGGCGATGCCCTTTGCCGAGGTGGCCGGCCTGTACGGCCAGACGATCCTTCCCTTTCTGATGGGCTCGATGCTCCTCGGGCACGCCATGCACAAGCACGGCCTGGCAACCCGGGTCGCCCTGGCGCTGCTGAGCATGCCGGGCGCCATGCGGTCGAGCGGCAGCCTGATACTCGTGTTCCTGGTGGCGGCCGCGGTGACGTCCGCGGTGGTCAGCGACCTCGTCGTCATCGTGATCATGACCCCCATTGCGCTGTCGGTCAGCCGGTCGGCGGTGGCCGCGCTCGAAACCGGCGCATCGGCCTCCCGGGCGCCGCGCATGGCGGAGGCGACCTGTCTCGCGGTGCTGTACGGCGTGGCCGCCGGCGAGCTGGCAACCCCCATGGGCATCGCGTTCAACCCGCTCGTGCTCTCCGTGCTGGAAGAAACGACGCGCTACAGCATCAGCTTCGCGCAGTGGACGTCGACCGGGGTCATTCTCGCCGCGGTCCACATCCCCATCTACTACCTGATCCTGAAGCTGCTGGTCGTGCCCGACGTGCGGACCGTCTCCGCCGACCGGTTACGCATCCGCGAGCAATCCGAGCAACTGGGCCCGCTGAGCCGTGGCGAGAAGAACGTCCTGGTCGTGTTGGTCGTGATGCTGCTCCTGTGGATGCTGCCGACCCTGGCGCCGGTGGAGTTCCTCGATATCTGGTACGTGCCCCCGGTGGGCATGGTGCTCCTCTTCCTGCTGCCGGTGGACGCCGGGCGCGGCGAGATGACCCTCGACCGCAAGGACTTTCAGGCAGGCGTCGCGTGGAACGTGCTGTTCCTCGTCGTCGGGGGCATGGCGCTGGTAAGCGGGCTGACCAGACTCGGCGTGACCGACTGGATCGGGGGCGCGTTCATGGGCAACGTTACGGCGACGGTGCTGCCCTGGCTGGCAGGTCTGCTCACGACCGTGCTGACGCAAGTAGCCAGCGGGGTCTCAATGACGGTGATGGTGTCCTCGATGCTGTTTCCAATCGCGGAGGCCGTCGAGTACAACCCGGCGATCCTGGCGCGGATCATCGCCGGCACGGCCCATGCCGTGGCGCTGCCGTGGTCGAGCCCCACGGCGGCGACCACGTTCGCTGCAGGCGCTGTCCACCTCGGGACGATGTTCAGAGCGGGCCTGATGGCCACCGTTCTGACGTCATTCGCCGTCATCGTGCTGAGCATGCTCCTGGTGCCGGCGTTTGGTGCGTTCGGCGTGCAGTGACCCAGGGAGGCGAATCCTTCAGGCGCCCGGGTCTGCGGGGACGGCGGTTCCGCAGTTCCAGCACGCGCCGAACTGACCCTCGTTGACTTCCGCGCAGCGAGGACACGTCCAGTCCGTCTGCTCCGACGCCGCCGGCTGCACCGGCGCGCTGTAGATCCTCAGGTGTCGATTCTGGAACGGCACAGCTTCCCTCCACGGTTCCGCCGGGAATCTTACCCGGTGAGCGGCGGCCCTCAGCCAACACTGCCGCTTGGCGATTGAGGTCGTGTGATGCCATCCTGAAGGCAAGGAGGAAACATGGCGACGGACCTGAGGCGGCTCGTCCGATGTGCCCGCGCGATCCGTGCCATCCGTGGAGTTTCCCGGTTCCGGGTCGCGAGCATGGCGACCGTCGTGCTGGCGTTTTCCGTCGGGACAGCCGCCGGTCCGACCGTGAGCCAGCCGGCCACGCTCGGCGAGCCGGACAGCGCCGCCGACTTCCAGGTCCGCATAGAAGGGGTGCAGCGCCCGAGTCGGCAGGGTCTGGACGTCCTCACCCTCGAAGAGGTGATGGCGCGGTTCGGCGTCCCCGGCATGAGCGTCGCGGTGATCCGCGATTTCGAGGTGCACTGGGCCAAGGGATACGGGATCGCCGATGTCGAGACCGGCATGCCCGTCGACGACGAGACCCTCTTCCAGGCCGCGTCGATCAGCAAGCCGGTCACGGCCATGGCGGCCCTGGCGGCGGTCCAGGACGGCCGGTTCTCGCTGGACGACGACATCAATGCAATTCTCACGTCCTGGCGGCTCCCCGGGAACGGCTTCACGGACGCGCGTCCGGTGACGCCGCGCCTGCTGTTCAGCCACACCGCCGGCCTGGGCGACGGACACGGATTTCCGGGCTACGAGCCGGATGCGCCCCGGCCTACCCCGGTGCAGATCCTGCAGGGCGACGCCCCTTCCAACGTGGGTCCGGTGACCATGGTGCGGACACCCCTCACGGCCATGCACTATTCCGGCGGCGGTACCACGATCATGCAGCTCGCGCTGACCGACGTCTTGGGCGAACCGTTCCCGGAGATCATGAGGACGAGCGTGCTCGAGCCGGCCGGCATGACCCACAGCACCTTCCTGCAGCCGCTGCCTCCGGCGCTGGACGAAAACGCGGCCCGCGGCCACGGCGGCGACGGCCAGCCCCTGGGCGACGCCAAGTGGCACGTCTACTCCGCCCTCGCGGCGGCTGGCCTCTGGACCAACGCGCAGGACCTGGCGCGGTTCGCGATCGAGGTCCAGCGATCGGCCCGGGGCGACCCGGGAAGAATGCTCACCGCCTCATCGGCGGCGGACATGCTGAGCCCGGTCGGCGTGGGACCGTTCGCGGTCGGCTTCCTGGTCGAACGGACGGGCGAAGGGTGGTACTTCAGCCACTCGGGCAGCAACTGGGGCTTCGTCTGCAACCTGATCGCCCACAAAGTGAAGGGCTACGGCCTCGCCGTGATGACCAACGCTTCCGGCGGCTGGGTAGTGTCCCAGGAGCTGCTGGAGCGAGTGCAGCGTGCGTACGGGTGGGACGCGCTGGACAAGCCCGTACTTCGCTGACCGGTAGCGTGTGGAGCGCTCAGGTGTCAGAGGTGGGGCGGGAAGGGTGCAAGGCCCCCGCGGGTGCGCGGCAAGATGATCCTGCCGCGCACCCGCGGGGGATGTATGAGGAAGGCGGAGGTCAGTCGGCGCTCGGCCAGAGCACGCCCTGGTGGGGCGTCCGGATCGGGCCCTCGCCCTTGTAGACGAACTTCTGCAGCCGCTTGCCCTCGAACGTCTCGGTCGTGTAGACGTTGCCGTGCGAGTCGACCGCGACGTTGTGCGTCCCGTAGAACTGCCCCGGCTGCCGCCCGCCGTTGCCGAAGCTCGAGACCAGCGTCAGCGACTTGCGGTCCACGATGTAGACCTTCTCGTTCACGCCGTCGGCGACGTACAGGTACTTCTGCTCGCCGTCATGCGAGAACGCGATGTCCCACACCGAACCGGCACCCAGCGTCTCCTTCTCGATGAACAGCTCCTTCACGAAGGTGCCGTCGGGATTGAAGACCTGGATGCGGTCGTTCACGCGGTCGCACACGTAAAGTAGCCGGTCGTGCGACATCTCGGCGCAGTGCACCGGCGTGCGGAACTGCTGTGCCGGCGCTGCCCGCGGGTCGTAGCGCCCCAGGTCCGCGTCGTCGGGCACGTTGCC
>JAAXGX010000044.1 GCA_012271165.1 Vicinamibacteraceae bacterium
GATGCTCTCGGCGTACAGGTTGTCGCCGGGCCGCTCGCCGCCGTAGAAGTTGTTGGTCGGGGTGGAGGTGGCCATGTACACGTAGTCGAGCTCCGGGTCGTACGCCATGCCGGCCCAGACGTTCGCGTTGCCCGTGTACTCGGCCGATCCGTTCAGCCAGGTCTCGTAGCCCGCTTCGTACTCGCGCGGGATGGTGTGGAAGGTCCAGAGCTTGCGCCCCGTGCGGACATCGTACGCCTGCACGTCCCCGGGCGGCATCCGCCGCGCGCGCGAGGAGTCGCCGATCGAGTTGCCGACGACGACGATGTCGCCGGCGACCAGGGGCCGTCGCGCCGAGAAGTTGGTGCTGCGCACGACGTCCCGAATGCCGACGGTCAGGTCCACCTTGCCGTCTTCCCCGAACGCCGGGTCGGGCTGGCCGGTCCGCGCGTCGAGCGACAGCAGGTAGGCGTCGGCCGTGCCGATCAGCAGCCGCTCCTCCGCGCCGTCGGTCCAGTAGCCCATGCCCCGCTGCAGGAACCCGCCGTTGTTCGGGCGCCCCAGCGCGTAGCTCTCGGGGTCGTGCACCCAGCGGACCTCGCCCGTGGCCGGGTCGAGCGCCGAGATGATGCCGAGGCCCGTGATGCTGTAGAGCTGGCCGTTCGCCATCAGCGGCGTGTCCTCGTTGCGCGACCGGCGCAGGACCGGATCGTCCTGGAACGCGAGGTCGGGCGACGGGTAGCGCCACGCCACCTGGAGCTGCTGGACGTTCGCCGTGGAGATCTGGTCCAGTGCCGAGTACTTGTGACCGTCGACACCGCCGGCGTAGTGGGTCCACTCGCCGGAAGCGCCGTCCTGCCCCAGCGCGGGCGCCGCCGCGGTTGCGCACAGCGCCAGACCGGCAGCCAGCACTGCCGCCGGGCGCCGCGTGCGCGCCAGTCTGCCAACGAGACGGTGCATGCCTCTCATCAGTCTGCCTCCGCGCCCGGTCCCGGCGGTCGATCGTACCGCGCCGCGGGCGACCCGATCATGGCACATGCGGCGGTGCGTCACCAATGCGAGCCGCAGGCTCGGTTCTCGCCCCGCCGAGGCGTACGACCAGCCAGCGGGCGCCTGCGACGGTTTTCCTGCCGCCTGGATGCCTCACGTCTGCGGCCGGCCTCCGAACGGGATGCGCTCGACGCCCTGTACCGCGTCGAAGTGGGCGTCGTTGCTCAGCACGGGCAGACCATGCTGGCGCGCGAGGGCGGCAATCCACGCGTCGTTGATCGGGATCGGGTTGCCGGCGCGCTTCAGCTCCAGCCGGATGTCCGCGTAGAAGCCGGCGGTCGCATGGGTGACGACGGCGATGTCGGCCAGCGGCAGGTAGCGCCGCAGCCAGCTCTCGTAGCGGCGGCGGCGACGGGACTGGCGAATGCCGAAATAGTATTCCCCGAGCACGATGCTGGGGACGACCAGGCGACTGGCGGAGCGCAGCGCAGCGCCGGCGGCAGGCAGGCCCTCCGCCCAGGCCGACAGGGCATTGGTGTCGAGAATCACGCGACGTCGTCAGGCGCCAGCCTCTCGAATTCTTCCTCGATGACGCCGGCGAGGCGGCGGTTCTCGGCGGACAGATCGGCCAGCTTGCCGAAGCCGGCCATCCAGGGCGCCTCCCGACCTGCCCTGGCCCGGTCGGCCGCATCCCGGCGGAGCCTGTCCTCGAGCGCCTCGGTGAAGAGCTGCTTCAACGTCATGCCGCGGCTCGAGGCGAGCACCTTGGCCTGCCGAAACGTGGCGTCGGGAAGCTCGACCGTCGTCTTCATGGGTCCATATTCCCATATTTATGGGATATGGTCAATTTTCCATGGTATTTTCGGAGCAGGGGCTGACGCCGCGGGACGGCGCGGCTCCTGGAGAATTGGATACGGCAATCGGAGCCGGAGGCGACGATTTCCGTGCTAGCGGAGGGAGCCGATGGACCTTGAGTTTCAGGAGTGGGTGCTGGTGTCCGTCGTGGCCATCAATCTGGTCGCGTTGATCGGGTTTTTCTTCACGAAACAGTCGGGATTCTCGAGTTCCTCGACGAGCACCCTCCTCCTCCTGCTCGTGGTGGGGTCGGGCGGCATCCTGCTCGCGTCCGGCAGCCTTCCCGGCGAGTTGCGGCAGGTGTTCGCGAACATCTTCTTTGCCGTCATCGGCTTCGCCGGCGGGCTGTACGCCGGGCGTGGGACGGCGTCGCGGAAGCAGGCTGGCGGGGAGGCGCCCACGTCCGGCGGCGCCGGGGACGCGGGCGACGGTTCAGGCTTCGCCGGCTAGGAGCCTGCGCCGTAGCACGGTGCGGACGCCGGGGGTTTGGGGCGTCAGCCCCGTCTGATGGAAGCTACGCGAGCGCGGCGAGGGTCGCGGTCAGCAGGCGGTAGAACCGGCCCACGGATTCGATGTGGACGCGTTCGTCCGGCGAGTGGGGGAACTCGATGACCGGGCCGAACGAGATCATGTCCATGCCCGGCACCTTCTTGCCGATGATGCCGCATTCGAGCCCGGCGTGAATCGCCTTGACGCCGGGCGCCGCGCCCAGCTCGCGCGCGTGGACGGTCTTGACGACCTCGAGCAGGCGCGAATCGAGGTCCGGCTTCCAGCCCGGGTAGGCGGGACGCTGGTCCACCGCGGCGCCGGCCAGCTCGGCGGTCGCACGGACGCGGCGGCGGAGCGCGTCGAGCGCGGCATCGATCGATGAGCGGGAGCTCGTGGTGATGACGAGCGATCCGTTTTCGCCCTTGACCGTGGCGAGGTTGTTGCTCGTCTCGACCAGGTCCGGGATGTCGTAGCTCATCGCGTCGACGCCGTGCGGCAGGCTCGCGATCAGTCGCAGCACCGTCGTCGTCGTCTCGCGGGTCCAGGCCGTTGCGGCCCGGTCCGCGTCGCCGACCGCCAGCGCCATGGCTGGATCCGCGGGGCGGTACTCGTCCTGAATCGCGGCGAACTCGCTGCGGACGGCGGCCACGGCGCGCTCGCGCCCGGACTCCGTGACCACGACCGTGGCGAACGCCTCGCGCGGGATGGCGTTGTGGGCGCTGCCGCCCTCGAGTCGGGCCAGGCGCAGCGGCGTCCGCAGGTGCGCCGCCCAGAGCGTCCGTGCCAGGAGCCCCACCGCGTTGCCGCGCTGCAGGTGGATGTCGCAGCCGGAATGCCCGCCCTTGAGACCGGTCAGCGCCAGCGGTACCGCGACCTCGCCGACTTCTGCCGCGGCGGTCGCCAGCGGCAGGGTGATCCGCGTGTCGCCGCCGCCTGCGCAACCGACGTAGACGAGTCCCTCCTCCTCGGAATCGAGGTTGATGAGCCGCCGTCCGGCCAGCAGCGCGGCATCGAGCTGCGCGGCGCCGGTGAGGCCGGTCTCCTCGTCGATCGTGAACAGCAGCTCCAGCGGTCCGTGGACCAGGTCGGTCGCCTCCAGGACCGCCAGCATGGCCGCGACGCCGATCCCGTTGTCGGATCCGAGGGTGGTGCCGGTCGCCTTCAGATAGTCGCCGTCCCGCCGCGGCAGGATGGCGTCGGTCGCGAAGTCGTGGGCGACGTCGGCGTTCTTCTCCTGCACCATGTCGAGGTGCGACTGGAGAATCGTGACCGGCGCCGCGTCGTGTCCGGGGGCAGCCGGCTTGCGCACCACGACGTTGCCGGCGGCGTCCACCGCGTGGTCGCAGCCGCGGCGCGCCGCGGTGTCCACGACGTGCCGGCGCATGCGGGCCTCGTCCTTGGAGGCGCGCGGAATGGTCAGGATCGTGTCGAAGTGGCTCCAGACGGCCGTCGGCTCCAGCGTCGCAACGAACGTCATGGCTGCCCCCTCAATCGGGAAGTACGTCGACCGTGACGGACGCGAACGTCGTGGCGGGGATCCGCGGCCAGCCGGCCTGGTTCATGTCGCCGTCGTTGACCGCGGCCCGCAGCTCGTACGTCCCGGGCCGGCTGAATGTGGCGCGCGTGGCGAACTCGGCGTCGGCGAGGGGACCGTCAGCTTCCGGGAACGTCGACCGGGGCGGATCGAACGTGACCGCGCCGGGACCGCGGTACCGGAGCCAGCGGACGTGGCCCGGCTGGCGCGCCTCCTCCGGCAGCCCGTCGTCGCTGACGGTGGCGGTCAGCGTGACCGCGTCGCCGACGGCGACGGACGCGCGATCGGCCGTCAGGCTGACGCTCGGGGGCGTGTTGCCGCCCGGCGTTCCCTGCAGGGCGTACAGGTCGAGCAGGGTGCCGACGGCGCGGTCCGTCTTGCCGTGGGCGGTGACCGTCCACACGACTTCGTCTTCCTCGCCGAAGTCGGCGGGCAGCGAGACCCGAAACACGTAGTTCTCGCGCCGGGCCACCGCGCCGCCCTGCCGGCGGCGCGGGACGAACACGGCCGGCTGGCCGCGGTCCGGCCCGCCGGGCTCGATGCGGTTGTCGGGCCCGATCGGGACGTGCAGCACCTCTTCGTAGTTCTTGTTGAGGTAGCCGAACCACATGTCGATGGTGCCGTCGGGGTTGCGGATCCAGCCTTCGTACAACGGCGCGACGTTCTGGCCGCGGTTGTACTGGATCTGCGTATCGAGGATGTCGACCTGCTGGCCGGCAGCGGCCGGGGCCAGCACCGCGAGCGCCGCCAGCGCCGGGCCGGCGGCGCGCGCCGGGATACTGCTGCGCATCGTCGGACCTGCGCCTACGGCTGGCCGGGCGCGCCGGTGCCGGACGAGCCGACGTAGAACTGCGAGCCGTCGGGCAGCGTGATGTCGCGGGCGTTGGCGGTGTTCGAGCCGTCCTTGGCGCCGAAGCCGTCGACGACGAGCACGGTCCCGGCGGGGATCGAGTTCTTGTTGAGGCCGCGGCGGATGAGGGCGTTGGGCGCACCGCACTCGATGGCCCAGCTCGCGACGTTGCCGTCGTCGTCCTCGACGTCGATGTGGATCCACGAGTGCGGGTTGATCCACTCGGTGCGGGTGACGGTGCCGAGCAGCTCCAGCGGCCGGTCGGCGTCGAACTCGGCCGAGAACGCATGATGCGCGACCGCCGGCGGGGGCGCCAGCAGCAGGCTCAGGCCGAGAGCGGCAACAGCGATGGTCGTACGCATGGTTCGTTTCCTCCTGCTTGTCACTGGGGCTCTCCGTCGCCCTCGATCAGCGAGTCGAGGAAGAAGTCGACGCAGTCGTAGTCGAGGATCTGGAGGTTCTCCTCCAGGCGCCGGTACAGCGGCATGCGAATCGTCCAGGGCTCGGTGAACACCTCGGGATCCGCGATGGTCGCCTCGTACATGATGTGGTTGTCGCCCTGCGGCGTGAGGCGCTCGACGACGTGGAGCTGGTTGCTGTGGAAGTTGCCCGACGCATCGAACCAGGTCTGGTCGTTGAAGTGCGTCGTGTCGATGACGAGCGTGTCGCCTTCCCAGTGTCCGCGCGAATCCCCCATCCAGAAGTCGTTCGGCAGCGGGTGCGGGCTGCCGTCCGTGTAGATGATGCGGACCGTGTGGGCGAACTCGAACGTCATCACCATGTAGTCGGGCGTCTGGATGATCCGGAACGGGAACGGCATGTACATGATGCGCGGCACGCCGGGCAGGAAGCACTGGCGCACCGGGTCGTCGGCCAGCCGGTTCTCGTAGTTTGCCTGGCGCTGCGCCAGCGCGTCGTCGCGGTACGGGATCGAGCCCCCGACGACCACGCTCAGGCCGGCCGGCACGCCGTCCTCGGCGTTGTGGGCCTCGAGGTTCCACGAGGCCGCGTTGACCGCCTGCCAGATGCCGCTCAGATCCGGATGCTCCGCGGCGGCCGCCTCCTGGACGGCTGCCGGCGCGCTGGCCTCGGCCGCCGCGCCGGGCGCCCGCAGGTACTCGGTGGCCTGCGCCACCTCCTCGTCGGAGAGCTCGCGGGACGAGATGGGCGGCATCTGCCCGTAGCCTTCGCGGACGATGGCCAGCACGTAGTCGGCGTCGTAGCTCAGCGGCGCGAGGGCGGGCGCCAGACCGCCGGCCCCCTCCGGGCCGTGGCAGGTCGCGCAGACCTTCTCGTAGGCGGCCTGGCCGGGGTGCTCCTGCGCCCCGGCGGCGGGCACGGTGGCCAGCAGGCCGACGAGACAACAGGCTGCCGCGAGGCGCATCGTTGTCTTCCGCGGGTGAGTCGTCGTCGTTGTCATCAAGGGGACCTCCAACTGTTCCGGATCGGCACGCACATGACTATTCGGGTCGCGCGAAGGCGACGAGCGCGGCGTCGGGCCCGGCGCCCGCCGCGATGACGACGAACTGCCGCCCCGACCGCGCCCGGTAGGTCATCGGGTTCGCGCTCGTCCGGAACGGCGTCGCCCCGCGCCAGATCTCCTCGCCCGTCGCCTTGTCGAACGCATACAGGTACGGGTCGCCCCCGCCGAGGAACACCAGGCCGCCCTTCGTCACCAGCGGTCCGGGGTTGCCGCGCGTGCCGAGGCGCTCCGGCAGCTCGACGCCGCGCAGCAGGGGATGGTTGCGGATGATCCGGCTGCCCTCGCCGAACGGCACCCGCCAGGCTATCTCGCCGGCGTTCAGGTCGATCGCCACCAGATACGCATACGGCGGCTTGATGAGCGGAATCGGGCCGAGCTGGCTGCGGGCCACCTGGGCGGCGCCCGGCCGGTTGGCGAGCTGAAAGATCATGGCCGCGGCGCCGTGCGGGCAGTTGTTGCTGTAGTCGACGTCCACGTCCGGATCGTCCCCCGTGTTCAGGCAGACCTGGTTCGTGTCCGTGCCCTCCGACGTCCGCACGTACAGCAGGCCGGTCTGCGGGTCGAACGCCGCGCCGCCCCAGTCCGCGCCGCCGCTCGTGGTCGGCCGCATCAACGTGCCCCGCAGGCTCGGCGGCGTGAACAGCGGCCCCAGCCGGAACTGCTGCATCTCGGCCACCGCCAGCGCGTGGATCTCCGGCGTCAGGTCGTTCGCATCTTCCAGGAACACGCCCTGTCCGCTGAACGGCGGCGGCTTCGTGGGGAACGGCTGCGTCGGATACAGCACCTCGCCCGGCACGTCCGTCTCCGTGTCCACCGGACGCTCCTCGATCGGCCACACCGGCTCGCCCGTCACCCGGTCGAACACGTACGTGAAGCCCTGCTTCGACACCTCCGCCACCGCGTCGATCTCCCGCCCGTCCACCGTGATCGTCACCAGGTTCGGCGCCGAGTTGAAGTCGTAGTCCCACACCCCGTGATGCACCGCCTGGAAGTGCCACTGCCGCTCGCCCGTGCGGGCGTCGAGGCACAGGAGCGACTCGGCGAACAGGTTCGCCCCCAGCCGGCGGCCGCCCCAGTAGTCGCCGCTCGGCGTGCTCGTCGGCACGTAGAGCAGGCCCCGCTCGGCGTCGAGCGACATCAGCCCCCACACGTTGGCGTGGCCCGTGTAGCGCCACGACTCGTCCTCCCACGTGTCGGCCCCGAAGTCATCGTTCGACTGCGGGATGGTGAAGAACACCCAGCGCCGCTCGCCCGTGCGCGCGTCGTAGGCCTGCACCGTCCCCGGCGGGTCGAAGCGGCGCTGCACCCTGTCGGGCACGCGGCTGCCCACGATCACGAGGTCCTCGAACACCACCGGCGGCGACGTCTGGTCGAAGTCGAAGCGGCTGACCGGCCGGCCGTGGCCCGCGGTCAGCAGGACGCTGCCGTCCTCGCCGAAACCCGCGTCCAGCTCACCCGTCGCCGCATCGATGGCGTAGAGCCGGTCGCGGCTGTTGAGGAAGATGCGGGCCTCGCCGCCGGCGCGCCAGTACGCGATTCCGCGGTGCTTGAAGCCCCCCGGCCCGGCGCCCCGGGGCCCGCCCTCGTAGGCCTTGGGATCGAACGTCCACAGCTCGGCGCCCGTTTCCGCGTCGAGGGCCGCCACGCGCGTGTACATGGTCGACAGGTACAGAACGTTGTCGACCATGATGGGCGTGGCCTGGAATGCGCCCGGCCGCGTGCCGTACTCCGGCAGCGGCATCTCGTTCGGCTCCCAGCGCCAGACGATCTGCAGCTCGCCGACGTTGGCGGCCGTGATCTCGTCGGCCGAGGAGTACTTGGTGTGAGCCTGCTCGGAGCCGACGTACGGCCACTCGATCATGCCGTCGGGCGCCTGGGCGGCGAGCGGCGCAGCCGACAGGAACAGGAGGGCAGCGGTTGCAACGTATCGCTTCATGCGGGGAGTCCTGACTGTGAACGGGACCGTGCTTTCGGGGCGGTATTCTATAGTATCGGGCGCAGCTCGGGCGAGCGCGCCCACGCAACCACAGCCCAGGAGAAGAAGAATGTTCCAATGCATGACGCGGATGGTATGCCCGGCACGGATTGCCCTCGTGGTCGCCGCGGCCTTCGTTCTGGCCGGCGGCGGCAGCGGCACGGCCGAGGCCGGCCAGGGCGCGGCGGCCGGCGTGCCGGCCTACGAGCTCGATCCGTCGTTCCCGCCCGCGCTGCCCAACGGCTGGGTCATGGGCGTCCCGACGTCGGTCGCGGTCGATGCGCGCGACCACGTGTGGGTGCTCTCGCGGCCCCGGACCGTTCCGGAAGAGCAATCCGCGAACGCGGCGCCCGCGGTGATGGAGTTCGACGCGAACGGGACGTTCGTCCAGGCCTGGGGCGGGCCGGCCGAGGGCTACGACTGGCCGGACACCGAGCACGGCATCTTCGTCGATCACCAGGACAACGTCTGGATCACCGGCATCAACCCGCGCGCGGGCAACAACGTGTCGGACCGGGCGGACGACATGATCCTCAAGTTCACCCGCGACGGCGAGTTCCTGTTCCAGAAGGGCAGCTACGGCGCGAGCGGCGGCAACGCCGACACCGACAATCCGCGCCAGCCGGCGGACGTGTCGGTGTACGCCCCGACCAACGAGGCGTTCGTCGCGGACGGCTACGGCAACCGCCGGGTCTGGGTGCTCGACGCGGACACCGGCGCCCACAAGCGTCAGTGGGGCGCCTTCGGCAACGAGCCCGAGGACGCGTACGAGATCGGCGTGGCGCGGCCGGCCCCCGCGCCGCGGGAGGACCCGCTGGTGACGACGGGAACCGGGCCGGAGCAGTTCGGCATCGTCCACGGCCTCGGGGTGTCGAGCGACGGTCACGTGTACGTGGCCGACCGCGGCAACCGGCGGATCCAGGTCTTCACCGTGGCCGGGGACTACGTGATGCAGGGCTTCGTCAACCGGAGCGGGCCCGGACCCAGCACCGTGGCGCGGATCGCGTTCTCGCCCGATCCCGAGCAGCGGTTGATCTACGCCAACGATTTCAACAACGGCAAGGTGTGGCTGATCGACCGCCAGACCCTCGAGACCGTCGGCGAGTTCGGGTCGCTGGGCAGCGAGCCGGGCCAGTTGACGAACCTGCACCACATCGCCGTCGATTCGCGGGGCAACGTGTTCGGCGCCGAGGTGGGGCGCAACCGGCGCGTTCAGAAGTTCAGGATTGCCGGCAGCTGAAAGATCGGGAGGCCGGGTGCCCGGGCGGTCGGCGGCGCACCGCCGCGATGGCCCGCCCGGGTGACCCGCCCGCCGCCGCGGCGCGCGGGCCGTCAGCGCGGCGCGGTGAAGAGCGTCAGGTCGATCGCCTCGCCCATCGCGCGGTAGCCCTCGTCGTTCGGGTGGAGCCAGTCTCCCGGGTGGTACAGCGGCAGGAAGCGGCGCGGGTCGGCGGAGTCCCGCACCACGGCGTCGAAGTCGATCACCGCGTCGTACTCCCCGCTGTTGCGGATCCACTCGTTCACGGCCTGCCGCTTGGCTTCGCCCGCCTCGGTGAAGTACAGGGCGCCCTCGAACGGGGTGAGCGTGCCGCCGTAGATCGTGAGGCCGTGCGAGCGCGCGCGCTGGATCAGCGCGCGGTGCCCGGCGATCAGCTCCTCGACGGTCGGCGCCGCGGCATCCCCGGCCATCCCGATGTCGTTGATCGATTCCAGAACGACCACGTGCGTCACGCCCGGCTGGAGCAGGACGTCGCGATCGAAGCGGCTGAGCGCGCTCGGGCCGAAGCCGGCGTTCGGATTCGGCGGGCCGGCGCCGCCGCCCGCCGTCCCGAACGCGCCGTCGTTGCCCCGCAACACGCGGTTTCCCGAGATGGCGACGTTGAGCACCGCCGGCGCATCGGCGCCGAGCTCGGCGCCGAGCCGTTCGGCGAGGACGTCCGGCCAGCGGCGATCGGCGTCCGCGGTCGAGCCGAAGCCTTCGGTGATGGAGTCTCCGAGGGTGACCACGACCTGGGTCGCGGCCGACGCTGCGACCTCCACCCTCGACAGGTACAGCCAGGACTGGAGAGTGGCCTCGACGGGCATCTCCAGCGCGCCGCCGTGATCGCCGGCGGGGGAGATGTAGCCCGTCGTCCAGGCGCCGCGGAGCGTCGACGCCGGCGAGCCCGACGCCCAGTTGTCGCCGGGCAGGTACAGGTCGACGGCAAGGTGCCCGAGCGCCGGCACCTCGAGGTCGAGGGCGTCGCTGAGCACCGTCGAGCCCGCCTCGATGGTGACGGAGGCCCGGCCTCCGAACGTGAGCGTTGCCCCGGTGCCCGGCTCGATGGCCGCGCCGGCGGCGCGCACGGCCGCGTGGGCCGCGCCGACCTCGAGCGGCTGCGTGCCGAAGACGTTGGTGAACGCGACCCGCAGGCGGGAGCCGCCGATCGTCGTGCGCACGATCTGCCGCAGCGTCTGATTGCGGACGCGCGCCAGCGGTCCGAACAGGTCCTGACCCGGGTCCTGGCCGGACGCCGGGTCTGGCGGCGCCTGGGCCTGCAGGCCGGCGGCCCACGTGCCCACCCAGTGCTCGGCGGCCTGCGCAGCGGCGGCCGGCGGCAGCGCGACCGCCGGCAGAATGACCAGCAGGGCGGCGGCGGCCAGGCGCGGTCGCCGGCCGAGGTTCGACGACGGGCTGTGTTCGATCATGCTGCTCTCCTCCGGGATATGGTTGCCCGACGGGGCTGCCGGTGTACAATTCTGCGGCGGTCGGCCGGTGCCGCCGTGTCGAATGCGGGTAGTCACACACGGGGATGGGGATACGAGCATGCGAAGGTTTCTGGTACTAGTAGCGGTCAGCACGTTCCTGGTCGCCGGCTGCGGGTCCGAGCCGAGCGAGTCGCCTCTGCGGCCGGTGGCCAACGTCAGCGAGCTCATGAGCATGATTCTCGATCCTGCGGCCGATGCGGTGTGGGATTCGTCGGGCACGATCATCACCGCCGAGGGCCGTCACGAGTGGGAGCCCGAGACCGAGGAGGAGTGGGCGGTCGTCGCCAACGGGGCGATGACCATCATGGAGGGAGCCAACCTGCTGATGATCGGCGACCGCGCGCGCGATCAGGAGGGCTGGATGCAGCTCTCGCAGGACATGTCCGACGCGGCCATGCTCGTGCACGAGGCAGTGGCGGCCCGGGACGCCGAGCTGGTCTTCGAGCTCGGCGAGACGCTGTACCGCTCGTGCGACCGCTGCCACAACCTCTACTGGGTGGGCGACGAGGATCGGGGCCGCGTGCGCGCCGACGACCCCGAGCAGCAGTAGCGTCCAGGAGTCTGCGCCGCCCAACGGCGCAGACTCCGCAAGGCGCGC
>JAAXGX010000206.1 GCA_012271165.1 Vicinamibacteraceae bacterium
GGACGCCGGGGGTTCGGGGCGTAGCCCCGTCTGATGGAAGCTACTTGCGATAGGCCGGCTCAAGACCCGCGAACATGGGATAGTGCTTCACGTTCAGGGTCTCGAGCGCGGCGTCTTCCAGAGTGGCCGTCGCCGCAATGATCGCGTCAGCCGGATCGACGCCGTGCGAGGCGCCGTAGTCGCGCTTGTAGAGTCCGCCGAGTCGGCCAATGTCTACCGTCACGGGGACCACCCGGAACAACGCGAGGAGGTCGTCAAGCACGGTCTGCTCGGTCCCCCCTTTTTCACCCCTGACTCCGGCATACAGCTCGGCGACCGTGACGGACGACATCATGATGCGTTCCGAGTGGGCGCTGACGAACGACCGCGCCTGCTCATGACCGCGCAGGAAATCGATCAGCACGTCGGTATCGACCAGGATCGACTTCACCATCGCCCAAAACTCCGGTCCCATCCGCGCCGCAGCGCAGCGAGGTCGGGCACGTCCGCGCGGTCCCTCCACAGGCCTGCCGCCCGGCGCAGGACCGCCGCGCGGCGGTGATGGCTGTTCCGTTCGATGAAGCGGTCCACCGCCTCGCGAATCACCTCGCTCTGACGCTGCCCCCGGTGGTGGGCGATGGCGGCCAGCTCCGTGCGCTGTTGCTCCGTCAGATAGATCTGCGTCCGCACCATGGCGACTTCCCCGGCGTATATACACCATCAGCATACACCACTACGTCGCCGCGAATCCGTGCCCGCGGCGAATGGCCGCCCGCCGTCTCGTGTGTCAAGATCGGCCGGTCTACTATCGGAGGCAGACCGTGAGCAACAAGGGGCACATCGGGGGGCACATCGGGCGCATGATCTTGATCGGCCTGCTGATGGGGCTTCTCGTGCTCGCCGCAGCAGGTACCGGGGAGGCTGCCGACGGCATCGGCCTCGCGCGCGCGACGTTCGTCGATGCCTCCCGGCCCACCAAGGCCAGCCCGCCGTTTCCGGGCGCGCCGGACCGGCGGCTCGACACGTGGATCTGGTACCCGGCCGACGGCGACGCCGCGGCGCCGGTGCCCGATGCTTCGGCCCGCGCGGACGGCCCGTGGCCGCTCGTCGTCTACAGCCACGGCACGTACGGCAGGCCGGACAACGCCACGCACTTCATCGAGCACCTGGCGCGCAACGGCTACGTGGTGGCCGCGCCGGCCTTTCCGCTCACGTCGAGCGTCGCCCACACGGAGTTGCCGGCCGCCGACGTGACCGACGCGGGCAGCCAGCCCGGCGACGTGAGCTTCGTCATCGACGAGTTGCTCGCCCACGCGCGGTTCGGCCCGCTGATCGACGCCGATCGGATCGGGGCCACCGGCATCTCCCTGGGCGGCATCACCACCTATTTCCTGAGCTTCGGCCTGCCGACGCGCGACGAGCGGATCAAGGCCAGCGCGCCCATCGCCGGCGGCGATCCACCCTACGCCGCCCTGAGCTTCGGGCTCGGATTCAACGGGGTCGTGCCGGCGCCGGTCAGCACCCCGGTGCTGCTGCTGGTTGGCGACGCCGACATCTTCGAGGCGCAAACCGCCGGCCCGGCTGCCGCCTACGCACGGCTGCTGCCGCCCAAGCGGCAGGTCATGATTCACGGCGCGCCCCACGTCTGGTTCGGCGATCGCGACCACGTGCCGCCGGACGACGTCAACCCCGACTGCCTCTGGTTCGCCGAGAACGCGGGCGGTCAGCCCCCGCAGTGCGCCGAGCCGCGCCCCCTGATCGACCCCGCCCGCCAGAAGGAGATCACACGGCACGCCCTGCGGGCCTTCTTCGACGCGTACCTGAAGGAGGACCCCGACGCCCTCGCGCGCCTCGAGGCCATCGGCGAGACGTTCGCCGACGTCACCCTCCGCCAGGAGCTCCCCGCCCCCTGAGCTAATTTGCTCAGCTCGCAAAGATATCGTCGAGATCGAGCTGCAACCCCTCGAGCAGTGCCGTTCCAAGACGGTCCCGGCGACCAAAGGTGCCGGCGAGTTCGAGCCTCCCCTCCCGTTGCCGATGGACGGCGACGGTCTCGACCATCGGATCGACGATCCAGTACTCGAGCACCCCGTGTCTGCTGTACACGTGGTGCTTGTACCCCACGTCCCGGTCGGCGGTGGATGGCGAGAGTATTTCGATCACGAGGTCGGGTGCTCCCCGTACGTTCTCGTCGGTGATGCTGTCCTCGCGCGCTCGGGAGATGAACAGCACGTCGGGCTGCACGACGTCGGTGTCCGACAGAACGACGTCGCACGGTGCGACGAACACTTCTCCCAGTCCGTGCTGCCGGGTGAACCGGGCCAGTTCGATGTGCAGTCTGCCCAGAACCCGCTGGTGCCTGATGTTCGGTGCGGGAACCATCATCAGATCGCCGTCGAGCAGCTCGTAGCGCTTGTCGTCCGCGATTGCGCAGTAGTCCTCGTACGTCCGCTTGACGACGCGCTCGGTCGTGGCCATCGGCTTGTTTCCGAGCTGTGGAGGGCTAGTTGGTGGGCCACAGGACGCCCTGGCTGTTCGTGCCCTCGGCGCCGGCCGGAATCGGTCCCATGCCCTTGTAGATGAACTTCTGCACGCGCGACCCCTCGTAGGTCTCGGTCGTGTAGATGTTTCCGTCCGAGTCGACCGCAATGCTGTGCACGGCGAAGAACATGCCGGGCTGCCGGCCGCCGTCGCCGAACGCGGTGAGCACCTCCAGCGTCTCGCGCAGGAGGATGTAGACCTTCATGTTCTGCCCGTCGGCCAGGTACAGGTACGTCTGCTCCGCATCGTGCGAGAAGTCGATGTCCCAGGTCGACCCCTGCGACAGGGTGTTCGGTGCGACGATCGCCTCCGTGACGAAGGTCCCGTCCTTCCGGAACACCTGAATCCGGTCCTCGGCCCGGTCGCAGACGTACACCAGGCCGTCGTTCGAGATCTCGGAGCAGTGCACCGGTCCGCGGAACTGCGGGGCGGGCTCCGCGCCCGGGGTGTAGCGGCCGAGGTCGACGCTGTCGTCGGGCTCGTTGCCGTACGCGCCCCAGTAGCGCTTGAGCTCGCCCGTCTCCATGTCGATGACGGCAACGCGCCGGTTCATGTAGCCGTCCGCCAGGTACGCCTCGTTGGCGTCCGGGTCGATCCCGATCTTGGCCACGCGCCCGAAGCTGTCGGCGGCGTGGCTGTCGCGCTCGAACTGCGGCTGCCCGTCCTGCTCCCCGGCGGCCCGCGCGCCGAATGACCCGAACTGCTGGAGGAAGCTGCCGTCCCTGGCAAACTTCAGCACGTGGGAATCGGGCCCGCCGTTGCCGCCGATCCACACGTTGTCCATGTGGTCGATGGTGATGCCGTGGTTCGACACCGGCCAAGTGTAGTCGCCCGTCTCGGTTCCGGGACCGCCCCAGCTCGAGAGCAGATTCCCCTCCTGGTCGAATTCGAGGACGGGCGGCCCGGGCGCGCAGCACTCGCTCAGCTGGGGATCCTGAACGAGGCCAATCTCCGTCCTGGCCACGAACTGGTCGGGCGTGTTGCGGTGCACGACCCAGATGTGATCCCGCGAATCGACGTCGACGCCGATGGTGGCGCCCATCAGCCAGTGATTCGGCAGGTTCTTCGGCCACAGCGGATCGACCTCGAACATGGGCGCCAAGCCGCCGCCGCTCTCCAGGGCGGCGCGCTGCTCCTCCGCTGCGTCCTCCACGATGGACGAGCCGACGCCGCAGGCCACGATCAGCCCGAGCAGGAACATGCCGGCGAAGAGATTGCGGGTGCGTGACATCGGGTTCCTCCTGGGCAGCTTCAGTCAGACGGGGCTGCGCCCCGAACCCCCGGCGTTCGCTTGCGGGGACCCCTGTGCCCCGCGCCGCTCCCGCCGAGGCGCGCCGTGCGCGCCTTGACTGCTGACCATCCTCCGTTACCTGGTACCTGCCTGGCCCGGCAATCGTCGCCTCCGGCTCCGGTTGCCTCCCAACCGACCCTCGCTAGGAGTCTGCGCCGTTCCACGGCGCAGACTCCTAGGCGACGATCTGCGGAATCGGCACGCCGTGGACGTCGGTCAACCGCATGTCGCGCCCTTTGTAGCGGTACGTCAGCCGCGTGTGGTCGATGCCGAGCAGGTGCAGAATCGTCGCGTGCAGGTCGTGGGCCGACACGCGCTGCTCCACGGCCCGGTAGCCGAAGTCGTCGCTCGCGCCGATCACCTGCCCGCCCCGGATGCCGGCGCCGGCCATCCAGCCCGTCATGGTGCCCGGGTTGTGGTCGCGTCCGACGCCGCGCTGCGAGATCGGCATGCGGCCGAACTCGGCGTGCCACACCAGCAGGGTCGAGTCGAGCAGGCCGCGTGCCTTCAGGTCCGTCAGCAGGCCGGCAATGGGCAGATCCGTCTCCGCCGCGTGCAGCGTGTGGTTCTCCTTCAGGTTGCTGTGCGCGTCCCAGGTGTCGGTGTTCTGCTGGCCCAGGCCGCCGTGGAAGAGCTGCACGAAGCGGACGCCGCGCTCCACCAGGCGCCGCGCCAGCAGGCACTGGCGACCGAACGGCTCGGTGAGCGGGTTGTCGAGGCCGTAGAGCTTCTTCGTCGCCTCCGACTCGGCGGAGATGTCGACCGCTTCGGGAGCGCAGCCCTGCATCCGGTAGGCGAGCTCGTACGACGCGATGCGCGCGGCCAGCTCGGAGTTGCCCGGATTCCGCGCCAAGTCGATCTCGTTCAGCTTCGCCAGCGTGTCGAGCCGCGCGCGCTGCTGCGTCACGGTCATCCCCGCGGGCGGCTGCAGATCGACGATGGGATCGCCGACGGCGCGGAACAGCGTCCCCTGATAGGTGGCCGGCATGAATCCGGCGCTCCAGTCGTTGGGCCCGCCCAGCGGCCCCCCGCGATGATCGTTCATCACCACGAACGCCGGCAGGCTCGCGCTCTCCGAGCCGAGCCCGTAGGTGACCCACGAACCCACCGCCGGAAACCCCATCCGGATCTGGCCGCTCTGCATTTCGTAGGTGGCCTGGATGTGGTCGTTCGAGCGGCCGTGGATGGAGCGGATGAACGCCAGCTCGTCGACCTTCGCGCCGAGGTGCGGGAAGATCTCCGACACCTCGATGCCGCTCTCGCCGTGGCGCCGGAACTCGAACGGACTCGGCATGAGCGGGCCGGGATGGCCCTGGCGCACCACCACCGAGTCCGCCAGCGGCTGGCCGGCATGGCGGGCCAGCGCCGGCTTCGGATCGAACGTGTCGACCTGGCTGACGCCGCCGCTCATGAAGAGCGAGATGACCGCCTTCGCGCGCGGCTCGAAGTGCGGCGGCCGCGGGGCGAACGGGTTGCCGGCCAGCGGCGCCGCGCAGGCGTCGGACTGCGCGGCGCCCGCCGCGAGCAGCCCCTGGCGGCCCAGCAGATCGGCGAGCGCGAGGCCGGCGATGCCGCCGCCCGACTGGAAGAGGAAGTCGCGCCGCGACCAGAACGTCTTCTTCCGGCAGTGGTGGTGATGGCTGCGCATCGTCGCTACCTCAAGTACAGGAACTCGTTCAGGTTGAGCATCACGTGCGCCAGGTCGCCCAGACCCCGCCCGGCGGCCAGCTCGCGGGCGATGGCGGCCTCCGCGGCCGTCGGCGGGCGGGTCAGCGCGATGCGGTAGGCGAGATCGATCTGCGCCTGCAGATCGCCCGGCGCCGCGCGCTCCAGCCGCTGGGCGAACAGCCGCGCCTGGTTCAGCACGAACGGGTTGTTCATGAGCGTCAGCGCCTGCGTGGAGACGGTCGACACGTTGCGGGCCGCGGCCGTCTGGTTCTGGTCGGGCAGATCGAACGTCTCGAAGAACGGGAAACCGAGCGAGCGGCGCCGGTAGACGTAGACGCTCCGGCGCCACACCTGCGGCCCGTCCGGCTCGACGCACCAGATGCCCTCGTGCGGCACCTCGATGCGCCGCCCGTCCGGCGGGCTGCCGCACCAGAGTCCCTTGCCACCCGACGTCCGCAGGATGTCCTCGGGCACGTGCGGAAAGACCGGCGGGCCGCCCACCGTCAGATCGATGCCGCCGCTGACGGTCATGATGGCGTCGCGCAGGACCTCGGCCTCGAGCCGCTGCGGTCGGTAGCGCCACAGCAGGCGGTTGTCGGGATCCGCCGCGGCGCTGGCCTCGTGCCCGTACGCCGACGCCATCCGGTAGGCCGCGGACGTCATCAGCAGCCGGTGCATCTGCTTGATGCTCCAGCCGCGGTCCATGAGCTCCACCGCCAGCCAGTCGAGCAGCGCCGGATGCGTCGGCGCCTCGCCCATCCGGCCCAGGTTGTCGAGCGTCCGCACGATGCCGCGCCCGAAGTGGTGGTGCCAGATGCGGTTGACGATGACGCGCGCGGTGAGCGGATTGTCGCGTGACGCGATCCACTCGGCGAGCGCGAGCCGGCGCCCGGAGGTGCGCCCGTCCGGCCGCGGAACGACCGTCGGCGGATCGCCGTAGGTGGCGGCGCTGAGAAAGCCGGGCGACATCTCGGAACCGGGGCTGAACGGATCGCCCCGGATCAGGAAGTAGCTGGGGGGCGCGTCGTACGCGGACCCGCCCGGCTCGTGCAGGAACGTCCCCGGCGCGTCGGGCGGGATGCGGCACTCCGGGCAGCCGATGACCTGGTCGCCGGGGCCGTCGGGCGCGAACCGGTAATCGCCGTCGGTGACGATCTCGGCCATGGCCGGCGCGGGCGGCCGCCGGGCATCAAGCGCGGCAAGCCGCGCGCCCAGCGTGTCGACGCGGGCCCTGTGCTCCGGGCTCATGGCCGCGGCGATGTCCCAGCGCGGCGAGTTGATCGACAGCACCTGCGCCGCCAGCAGCTGCTCGCCGGGCGTGCGCTCGGCGGCCGGCTTGAAGGCCGCCGCCTGCACGTGCGCCGGGAACCGCTCGCGGATCAGCTCGTTGCGGAACTGCTCGCGATACGGCGCCTCGATCGCCGCGATCTCGTCCTCCAGCGGCTGCTGCTCGCGGTCGATGGCGGCATTCTGCGCGCGCCACGCGTCGGCCGCCGCGCGGTCGAGCAGCGGCCAGTCCGTCTCGACGTAGCCGAAGATCGACGCCTGCAGGCGGTAGTAGTCGCGCTGCGGGATCGGATCGAACTTGTGATCGTGGCAGCGGGCGCACTGGACCGTCATGCCCAGCATGCCGCGCCCGACCGTCTCGAGCACGTCGTCGAGGTAGTCGTGCCGCCGCTCCGGGTTGTCCTTCTCGCGGAACTGGACGCGCGGCCCGGCCCGCAGGAAGCCGGTGGCGATCAGCGTCTCGTCGGTCGTGAGGTCGAGCTCGTCGCCCGCGATCTGCTCGCGGATGAACTGGTTGTACGGCTTGTCGTCGTTGAAGGCGTCGATCACGTAGTCGCGGTAGCGCCAGGCGTTCGGCCGCGTGTAGTCCTGCTCGAAGCCGGCCGAGTCGGCGTAGCGCGCCACGTCCAGCCAGTGCCGGCCCCAACGCTCGCCGTAGTGGGGTGAGGCGAGCAGCCGATCGATGAGCCGCTCCCAGGCCCCCCGTGCCGTATCGGCCAGGAACTCGTCCGCCTGCGCCGGCGTCGGCGGCATGCCGGTGAGACCCAGATAGGCGCGGCGCAGGAGCGTCAGCCGGTCCGCCTGCGGCGCAGCCACGACCCCGGCCTCCCGGCGCGCCGCCTCGAGAAAGCGGTCGACCGGGTGGGTGAAGGCGCCGGCCACGGGCACCGCAGAGCGTGTCGGACGCCGGAAGGCCCAGTAGTCGCGGGCGCCAGGCGGCAAGTCGCCGCTCTCGAGCGCCGCCAGCGCGGCGTCGGCCGACGTGGCGCCCCCGGCGTCCCAGTGCGCGCCCTGGTCGATCCAGGCGCGCATTGCCGCCACCTCGGCGTCCGTCAGCTCCTCGCCGCCCATCGGCATCGCGGGCTCGTCGAGGCCCGCCACCATGCGGAAGAGCCGGCTGTCCTCCGCGCGGCCGGGCACCAGCGCCGGTCCCTTCGCGCCGCCCTCGAGCGCGCCGGCGCGCGTGCGGAGATCGAGGTCGGAGAGCTGCGCCGCGGCGCCGTGGCAATTCCAGCAGGTCCGCTCCATGATGGGGCGGATGTGATCCTCGAACGTGACGGGTTGCGTCTGGGCCGCGGCGGGGGCGGCGAGCGCCGCGGAGGCCGCAACTGTCAGGACGGCCGCGACTGACGGTCTTGCACTGGGCATCTTCAAACGGGGCTGCGCCCCGAACCCCCGGCGTCCGCTTGCGGGGGCCCCATTGCCCCGCGCCGCTCCCGCCGAGGCGCGCGGTGCGCGCCTGGCGGAGACTCCTGGCCAACACGATAGCACCAACACTCCTCCACCTGCATCTTGCACGGCGGGTGCGTCCGGATGCATCATGGGCCTGTTCGGAGCGCAACGTACACGAGGAGGAGAAAGCGATGAGATTTCGATGTCAGGCGGCGGCGGTTGCGGCGCTGGCGCTCGTGGCCCTGATGCCGGCGCTGGCCGCGGCACAGTCGGCGGTGCCTGCGACGCCGTGGGGCGATCCCGACATCCAGGGCGTCTGGGACTATCGCACGCTCACGCCGCTCGAGCGGCCCGTGGAGCTCGGGGACAAGGCGTACCTGACCGAGGAAGAGGCGGCCGAGCTCGAGCAAGAGACGCTGGCCCGCAACGAGCGCCTGCTCAACCGCGAGCGGCAGGCGGCGACCGCCGGCGATCAGGTCGACCGGCGCGAGGACGGCACGCCCGGCTTCTACAACAACTTCTGGCTGGACCGGGGCACCACCGCCATCGGCACCCGGCGCACGTCGCTGATCGTGGCGCCGTCCAACGGCCGCATGCCGGCCCTGACGGGGCCTGCGGCGAGCCGGGCCGCGTCCGCCGAGGCGGCGCGCGTCGCCGGCGTGCGCCGCGGCATGCTGCCTGCGGCAAGCTATACCGACCTGGATGCGGGCGACCGCTGCATCCAACACGCGAAGGCCGGGCCGCCGCTCAGCACCGGCGGCTACAACAACAACGTGCAGATCTTCCAGATCCCCGGCTACGTGGTGCTGCTGGCCGAGCAGAACTACGACGCGCGCATCATTCCGCTCGACGGCCGGCCGCACGTCGCGCCGGGAATCCGGCAGTGGATGGGCGACTCGCGCGGCCGCTGGGAAGGCGACACGCTGGTCATCGAGACCGTCCACTTCAACGGCAAGCACGACCAGATCGGCCGGCCGCTGCTCAGCTCGGGCGAGAACCTGCGGCTGACCGAGCGCCTGACTCGCATGGACGCCGAGAACCTCATGTACGAGTACACGGTCGACGACCCGACCATCTGGACGAGCGCCTGGACCGCCCAGCATCCGATGAAGCTGAATCCGGACTCGCTCTACGAGTTCGCCTGCCACGAGGGGAACTACGGGCTCGAGGGCATCCTCGCCGGCTCCCGCGCCGAGGAGGCGGAAGCGATGGCGGCGTCCAGGTAGAATCGCCCGCTCGGAAGGCGTCGGGGCGGCCACGGCCGTCCCGCCGCCACCCCGCCCGTCAGCCACCGGCGCCGAACAGGTCCTGCATCACCAGGTAGCCGCCTTGGCGCATGCCCAGCGCCGCGTAGGTCGCCTGCGCGCGGGCGTTCTCGCGCTCCACGTAGAGCCGCACGCCGACCACGCCCGGATCAGCCGCCGCCCGTTCCCGTATGTGCTCGTACAGCGCCCGGCATACGCCCCGGCGCCGGTGGTCGGGGTGGACGTACACGCTCTGGATCCACCAGATGTCGCCGTTGCGCCAGTCGCTCCATTCGTGGGTGTGCATCATCTGGCCGACGATGCCCGGCCCGCAGGCCACGTAGTAGGCGCCGCGCGCGGCATCCGCCAGCAGCCCCCGCACGCCGCCGCGCACCGTCTCGCGATCCAGGTGGGTGTCTTCGCTCTCCGCGGCCAGGCGGATGTTGAAATCGACGATCGTCTCCAGATCGTCGAGAGTAGCTTTGCGAATGGCATGCCCGCTCATGAACGCATCCCCGCCGGTTCCGGCGCTTCGAGTGTTAACATGAACATTAACATGAACTCAATCGGGAGGCGACCTCCGATGGAAACGGTATCCATGGTCGAGTTGCGGCGCGACGCGGAGGGTATTCTGCGGCGCGTCCGCCTGGGTGAGCGATTGATCCTGACCTACCGCGGGCAACCCGCCGCGCGCCTCACCCCCGTGAGCGAGCAGCCCTTGACACCCGACGATCCGATGTATCGGCTCGGCGACCTTGCCGTGGACGGGCCACCACTCGCCAACGACGCGATCGATGCCATCGTCTACGACGACTGAGACGTTCATCGACACGAGCGGCTTCTACGCGCTCCTCGTGCAGGGCGACCGCTGGCACTCCCGCGCCGTGGCCGTCCTTGCCGACGCTGCGCGCCGCCGGAGCCGATTCGTCACGACGGACTACGTCCTCGACGAGGCCGCGACGCTCTTGAAGGCGCGCGGACACGGTCGCCTCCTGGCAGCGTTCTTCGAGGCGATCGACTCGTCGGCCGCCCTGACAGTCGAGTGGACTACATCGGAACGCTTCGGCGAAGCCAGGGCGCTTTGCCTGCGGCACGCCGACAAGGCCTGGTCCTTCACCGATTGCCTCAGCTTCGTGCTCATGCGGGCGCTGGGACTCGAGAACGCGTTGACCAGCGACGCCCACTTCGCGCAAGCCGGGTTCCGCGTTCTGCTGGTGGAATAGCCCGGCGACCGCGGCCGTCAGTCCTGTCCGGCCAGCGGCTGCAGGCCGGTCTCGGCGACGGTCGGGGCCACTGCCGCGGACGACAGGTAGTCGATGAGCCGCTGCCCGCCCGCCGCATTGCGCGCCTGCGTCATCAAGCCGGTCGAGAACGTCGTGACCCGCTGGTAGGCGGCCGGAATGGGGCCCGCGTACGCCGCCCCCGCGATCGACAGGATCTCGCTCACCTGCTGAAAGCCCACCTCGACCTCGCCGCGCGCGACGACGGCGGCCACGCGCTCGCTGACGATGCGCCGGCTCCTGGGCGCGAGCTGCTCGGCCAGGCCGAGTCTCGGAAACAGCTCCGTGGCCAGGTACGTGCCGCTCACGCTGGCCGAGTAGCCGATCGATTCGGCGGCGAGCAGCGCCTGCCTGAAGGCCTCCGGCGTGCTGATGTCGGGCAGGGGCTCGCCCTCGCGCACGGCCATGCCGATCGACGAGCTGGCCAGGTCCACCCGCGAGTCGGGCCGGACGAGGCCGCGCGCGGCCAGATCGTCCAATCCCGCCTGCGACATGATCAGCACGTCGAACTGCTCGCCGCGCTCCAGCCGGGCCGGGATCGAGTCCGGCGCCCCGCCGGTGGACGCGCCCTGGGCCGTGACCAGCCGCATGCCGGTCGCGTCCTCGAAGCGCGGGCCGAGCACGTCGTACGCCGCGGCGAAGCCGCCGGACGTGAGCACGCGGACCTCGCCCGCCGCGGGCGCCTCGTCGACCGCCTGCCCGGCGCCGGACGACGGCGTGAAGGCGGCGATCGCGACAGCCATCGCGAGCGGCAAGGCCGCAACGAGGCGCATCGGGCTCCTGCTGTGTCCCATGCCAACTGATAGTATCAGGACACCGATGGACCCGGGCCGCACGTACGACGTCCTCGTCGCGGGCGGCGGCAACGCGGCGCTCTGTGCGGCCCTCACGGCCCGCTCGGCGGGCGCGAGCGTGCTGCTGCTCGAGTCCGCGCCCAGGCACTTCCGCGGCGGCAACAGCCGGCACACGCGCAACCTGCGCTGCATGCACGACGGCCCGGCGCATCCGCTGACCGGCTCCTATCGCGCGGAGGAGTACTGGCAGGACCTGCTGGACGTGACCGGCGGGCGGACCAACGAGACGCTGGCCCGGATGGTGATCGCGGGGACGGCGGGCTGCCGGGACTGGATGACCGCCCACGGCGTGCGCTTCCAGCCGTCGCTGGGCGGCGCCCTGCATCTCTCCCACACCAACGCGTTCTTCCTGGGCGGGGGCAAGGCGCTGATCAACGCCTACTATCGCGCGGCCGCGCGGCTCGGCGTCGAGGTGGAGTACGACGCCGAGGTCCGGGACCTAGACATTGCGGATGGACGGTTCCGGGGGGCGTCCGTGGCGCGCGACGGCCGCGCCGAGGCCGTCCGCGCCCGAACCCTCGTGGCGGCGTCCGGCGGCTTCCAGGCCAACCTCGACTGGCTGCGGGACGCGTGGGGCGCCGCCGCCGACAACTTCCTGATCCGGGGCACGCCGTACGACACCGGGCGCGTCCTGCGCGCGCTGATGGACCGCGGCGCCCGCACCACCGGCGATCCGACCCAGTGCCACGCCGTGGCGATCGACGGCCGGGCGCCCCGCTTCGACGGCGGCATCGTGACCCGGGTGGACTGCATCCCGCTCGGCATCGTGGTCAACGCGCGCGCCGAGCGGTTCCACGACGAGGGCGAGGACCTCTGGCCCAAGCGCTACGCCATCTGGGGACGGCTCGTGGCCCGGCAGCCCGGTCAGACGGCGTTCGTCGTCTTCGACGCGCGCGCCCGGGGGCTGTTCATCCCGCCGATGCTGCCCCCGGTCGAGGCGCCGTCCATCCGCGCGCTCGCCAGCGAACTGGGGCTGGAACCCGCCGCCCTCGAGCGCACCGTGGCGGCGTACAACGCGGCAGTGCGGCCGGGGGCCTTCGATCACACGCAGCTCGACACCTGCTCGACGGCCGGACTGACGCCGCCGAAGAGCCACTGGGCGCGGCGGCTGGACCGGCCGCCGTTCTGCGCCTATCCACTGCGTCCGGGCATCACGTTCACGTACCTCGGCGTGGCGGTCGACGAGCGGGCCCGCATCATCTGGCAGGACGGAAAACCGGCCGACAACCTGTTCGCGGCCGGCGAGATCATGGCCGGCAACATCCTCGGGCAGGGCTACCTCGCGGGTCTCGGCATGTCGATAGGCACCGTGTTCGGCCGCAAGGCCGGCGAGGAGGCGGCGCGCCGTGCCCGCAACTAGCACCGGGGCGCCGGGCCCGGGCCGGTTGCCCCTGCCACTCGTCGAGGAGGGACGCCACGCGGCCCGCATCTGCAACGCCTGCCGCTACTGCGAGGGACTCTGCCCGGTGTTTCCCGCGATCGAGCGGCGCCTCGACTTCGGGGAGCGGGACCTCCGCTACCTGGCCAACCTCTGCCACGACTGCGGCGCGTGCCTCGACGCCTGCCAGTACGCCCCGCCGCACCCTTTCGGGGTCGACGTGCCGCGCACGCTGGCCGCCCTGCGCCGGGCGTCCTACCGGACCTACGCCTGGCCGGCCGCACCCGGCGGGCTCTTCGAGCGCAGCGGCCTCGCGCTCCTGCTCGGCGCGGCCGCCGCGCCCCTGCTCTTCGCGCTGGCGCTCGGCCTGCTGGCCGGCGGAGACGTCTTCCTCGCGCCGCACCGCGACGAGCAGGGCGCGTTCTACCAGGTCATGCCGCACACCGCGATGGTCGGCGTCTTCGGCGTGCTGACCGCGTTGGCCGCGGCCGCCCTGCTGGTCGGACTGCGCCGCTGCTGGCGCGATTTCGGGAGCAGCGCGGGCGCGGCGCCGGACCGCGGCGCCCTGTGGCAGGCGGCGCGGGACGTCGTGACGCTCCGCCACCTGGGCGACGGCGACCCGGACGGGCGCGCCGTTCGCCGCTGGTGGCACCACTGCACGTTCTACGGATTCCTGCTCTGCTTCGCCGCCACCTCGGTGGCGGCCGTCTATCACAACGTCCTGGGGTGGCCGGCGCCCTACCCCCTGTCGAGCGTGCCGGTGCTGCTGGGCTCGATCGGCGGCGCGGGGCTCCTGGTCGGCCCGGCCGGCCTGCTGTGGATGAAGCTGCGCCGCCCGCCGGAGCGGCAGGATCGGGCGCAGCTCGGCATGGACCTCGTGCTGCTGGCGCTCCTCTTCGAAACCAGTCTCACCGGGCTGCTGCTGCTGGCGGCGCGCGAGTCGGCGGCGATGGGCGTGCTGCTGGGCGTGCACCTCGGCGCCGTCGCGGGGTTGTTCCTGCTGCTGCCGTACGGCAAGTTCGTGCACGGCCTGTACCGTGTCTGCGCGCTCGTCCGCTGCGCGCTGGAGGCCAAGTAGCATGCGGCTGCTCTGCACCGGCCTGCTGGCCGCCGCGCTGGCGTGCGGCGGGCAGACGGGCACGGCGCCGGAGGTGCTGACCATCCTGGCGCCGGCGGCGCCCGGCGGCGGCTGGGACCAGACGGCGCGCGCCATGCAGGCGGCGCTGCAGGAGGGCGAGGCCGCGGGCGGCGTCCGGGTGGTGAACGTCGCGGGCGCCGGCGGCACGATCGGCCTGGCGCAGTTCGTCAACGACAACGCGGGGCGCGGCGACGTCCTGCTGGTGACCGGCCTCATCATGGTGGGCGCGGTGCTGACCAACCGCTCGGCGGTGACGCTGGACCAGACGACGCCGATCGCCAGGCTGACGGGCGACTACGAGGTGCTGGTGGTCCCCGACGACTCCCCGTACGACAGCCTGGACGCCTTTCTCGACGCCTGGCGGCGCAGTCCCGGCTCGCTCGCCATCGCCGGCGGATCGGCCGGCGGCACCGACCACATGCTGGCCGGCCTGCTGGCGGCGCGCGTCGGCATGGACCCGACCGCGATCAACTACGTGCCGCATTCCGGCGGGGGCGAGTCGATCGCCTCGATCCTGGGCGGCCAGGTGGCCGCCGGCATCAACGGCGTCAGTGAGCTGGCGGCCCTGATCGACGCCGGCCGCCTGCGGGCGCTGGCCATCTCGAGCGCCGAGCGCCTGCCGGGCCGCGCCATCCCGACCTTCCGCGAGCAGGGCGTCGACCTGACGCTGACCAACTGGCGCGGCGTCGTCGGCCCGCCGGGCCTGACGGACGAGCAGCGCGCCGCGCTGACGGCGCGAATCGATGCGCTGCAGCGGTCGCCGGCGTGGCAGGCGACCCTCGCGCGGAACGACTGGATCGATCTGCATCTCTCCGGTCCCGCGTTCGAGACCTTCCTGGACGCGGAGCGCACCCGCGCGGCCGCCGTGCTGGCCTCGATCGGCCTGACGCAATGACGGCCCGTGCCGACCTGCTGCTCGGCGGCGGCGCCGTCCTGCTGGGTCTCGTGCTGGTCGCCGGCGCCTTCGGGATCGACACCGGCTTCGGCTACGACCGCATCGGACCGCGCACCGCACCGTACGCGGTCGCGCTGGGCCTCCTGCTGCTCGGGGGCGCCCTGGTCGCGCCGACCCTCCGCGGCCGCGCGCACGGTGAGCCGCCGGCGCCCATACCCCTGCGCTCCGCAGCGCTGGCGTGGCTGGTGCTCGCCGGCCTGCTGTTTCTCGCGCTGGTCGGCCGCGCCGGGTTCATCGCGGCCGCGAGCCTGCAGTTCTGGCTGGTCGCGCGCGCTTTCTCCGCCGGGCGCCCGCTGCGCGACGGCGTGGTGGCCGTGCTGCTCGCGGCGACGGTCTACGCCGCCTTCTCCCGCGGCCTGGGCCTCGCCCTGCCGGCCGGGTTCCTGGAATCGCTGCTCTTCTGATGTTTTCACGTAGAATCAGGGCCGGCCAGACCGAAACCGTCGGCCTGGAAGGATTCCAACAAGGAGGCAGAAATGTGCGATGAACGAACCGATGCGGCCGTCACCCGGTACCTCGAGCAGAAGAAGCTGACACGGCGGCAGTTCGGGGCCGTATCGGCCGGGGCGGGGCTGGCATTCCTGCTGCCGCGGCCGGCGAACGCCCAGGAAGTGACGGAGGCCGAGATCGACGTCACGACCCCCGACGGCGTCTGCGACAGCTACTTCGTGCATCCCGCGAGCGGCGCCCATCCCGGCGTCCTGATCTGGCCGGACGCCTTCGGCCTGCGACCCGCGAAGCGCCAGATGGCCAAGCGGCTCGCCGAGTCCGGCTACTCGGTGCTGGTGGTCAACCAGTACTACCGGTCCCAGCGCGCGCCGATCGTCGAGAGCCGGGACTTCGCCGAGGTGGGCGGCATCCTGCGGCCGCTCATGGGGACCCTGAACGCGGAAACCCACATGAGCGACGCCAGGGCGTTCGTGAGCTTCCTCGACGGTCAGGCGTCGGTCGACAGCAACCGCAAGATGGGCACCATGGGCTACTGCATGGGCGGCCCGATCACCATGCGCACGGCGGCCGCGCTGCCGGACCGCATCGGCGCCGGCGCGTCGTTCCACGGCGGCGGCCTGGTGACCGACCAGCCGGACAGCCCGCACCTGCTGGTGCCGCAGATGACGGCGCACTACCTGTTCGCCATCGCCGAGAACGACGACGAGAACGAGCCGGAAGCGAAGAACGTCCTGCGCGAGGCGTTCGACGCGGCCGGGCTGCCGGCGGAGATCGAGGTGTACGAGGGTGCGCTGCACGGGTGGTGTCCGCCCGATACGCTCGTGTACCACGAGGCCCAGGCGGAGCGCGCCTGGAGCCGTCTGCTGGCCCTGTTTGAGAGCGCCCTGTAGGATTCCGCGCCATAGAACGGCCCGGACACGTCGCGACCTGTTTCGGGCGTCCCGCGGAAGCGACCCCGCGGGGCGCCCGCAGCACCCGGGCCGTCTGTGCGACCAGAACGACTGGCTCGCGCGCCGGTTGGCGCAACAGGTGTGCACGCGTAAGTCGGCCAGGCCGCGCACGGCGCGGCCCGGCAAGCCCGGCGCGGGGCAAAGGGGTCCCCGCTAGGCCGAAGTTTCAGAGCCCGTTT
>JAAXGX010000115.1 GCA_012271165.1 Vicinamibacteraceae bacterium
GACCGCCGCGGCCACGTCCCCGTGAGGCAGCGCCGGCATGTGCCGCACGATGTCGCCCTGCGGACCGAGGACCGGCCCGATGCGGTCGCATGGATTGTCCGACCTCCACTCCATCGCCACGGCCCACTCCAGCACCGTCCGCAGCCGTTGCCGTACGGCCCGGGCCGTCTCCGCCTTGACGTGCCAGATCGGCGCGAGGATCTCCAGCACGTCCGCGCTGTTGACCTCCGACACCGGCCGCTTGCCGATGCGCGGGAACGCGTACCGTTCCAGGCTCCGCAGCCAGTTGTGTGCGTGGTACTTGCCGCGCCAGCCGCCCTGCTTCTGCTCGACGACGCGCCGGGACGCTTCGGCGAACGTGGGAACGCCCTGGACCCGTCGCTTGTCTGCCAGCGGGTCGCCGCCCGACCGGGCCAGCTTGCGGTTGGCGAGGGCAACGTCGCGGGCTTCGGCAAGGGAGACGAGCCCGACGGCGCCGAGTCCCAGCTCGCGGCGTCGTCCACGGATGACGAGTCGCTGGATCCAGCTTCGGGTGCCCTCCGGCTTGACGTAGAGGAATAACCCGTTGCCGTCGGCGTGGCGGCCGGGCGGCGCGGAGCGGACGAAGGCGGCCGAGAGCGCCTTGTCGGGGTGCCGGCCTCGGGGCTTGGTTCTGCGGAGCTTGGCGTCGATTCTCGTTACAGTAGCCATTCCCACATCATATACAGGAATGGACCGCATTTCACAGCGCCTGCCCAACCGGTCCCGGATTCGCTGTCGTGTTGTAAATCCCTATTATTAATTATTAAGTCAGTTGCGAACTCTACTGCACGGCGCTGGACACTGGTATCGGACTACATACTATTCAGGCAGGGCGAACGCGACCAGCGCCGCGTCGGGCCCGGCGCCGGTGGCGATGACGATGAACTGCCGGCCCGACCGCGCCCGGTAGGTCATCGGGTTGCCGGTCGTCCGGAACGTCGTCGCCCCCCGCCAGAGCTCCTCTCCGGTCTCGCTGTCGAAGGCGTACAGGTACGGATCGCCGCCGCCGAGGAAGACCAGCCCGCCGCCGGTCGCCAGCGGCCCGTTGCTCGCGGGGGTCCCGAGCCGGGCGGGGAGATCGACGCCGCGCAGCAGCGGGTGATTGCGGAGGATGCGGCTGCCTTCGCCGAACGGCACCCGCCAGGCGATCTCGCCCGCGTTCAGATCGATCGCCGCCAGGTAGGCGTAGGGCGGCTTGAGGAGCGGAATGGGGCCCAGCCGGCTGGGCGGGTCCTGGGCCACGGCCCGGCCGCCGCGGCAACTGCTGCCTGCGCCGCCCAGCAGCGAGATGTAGTCGGCGTCCACCCGCGGGTCGGACCCGTCGTTCTGGCAGATCCGCACCAGCGAGATGCGCTCCGACGTGCGGACGTAGAGCAGGCCGGTCTCGGGGTCGAACGCGCCCCCGCCCCAGTTGGCGCCGCCGCCGATGCTGGGCCGCACCAGCGTGCCGCGCAGGCTGGGCGGCGTGAACAGCGGGCCGAGCCGGTAGCGGCTCATCTCCTCCCGCGCGATGGCGTTGATTTCCGGCGTCAGGTCGTTGGCGTCGTCGAGCGAGATGCCCTGTCCGCTGAAGGGGGGCGGCTTCGTCGGGAACGGCTGCGTGGGGTACGGCCGCTCGCCCGGCACGTCGGTGACGGTGTCGACCGGCCGCTCCTCGATCGGCCACACCGGCTCGCCCGTCACGCGGTCGAAGACGTAGACGAAGCCCTGCTTCGAGACCTCGGCCACGGCGTCGATCTCGCGGCCGTCGACGGTGATGGTGACGAGGTTGGGCGGCGACGTGAAGTCGTAGTCCCACAGGCCGTGGTGCACCGCCTGGAAGTGCCACTGGCGCTCGCCGGTGCGGGCGTCGAGGACGACCAGCGACTCGGCGAACAGGTTGGCGCCCAGCCGCCGGCCGCCCCAGAAGTCGCCGCTGGAGGTGCTCGTCGGCACGTACAGGAGGCCCCGCTCGACGTCGAGCGACATCAGCCCCCAGACGTTCGCGTGGCCGGTGTAGCGCCACGACTGGTCCTCCCAGGTGTCGGCGCCGAACGCGTCGTTCGACTGCGGCACCGTGTAGAACACCCAGCGCCGCGTCCCGGTCCGGGCGTCGAAGGCCTGCACCATGCCCGGCGGATCGAAGCGGCGCTGCACCCGGTCGGGCACGCGGCTTCCGACGATGACGAGGTCCTCGAAGACCACCGGCGGGGAGGTCTGATCGAACGCCTCGCGCGTCATCTCGCGTTCCAGGCCGCCGGTCAGCAGCGCGCGCCCGCCGTCGCCGAAGCTCGTCACGAGCCGCCCGGTCCGGGCGTCGATGGCGTACAGGGTGTCGCGGCTGTTCAGGAACAGGCGCAGGCCGCCGCCGTCCGACCACCACGCCAGGCCCCGGTGCTTGAACCCGCCGGGCGGCGAGCCCTCCGGACCGTGCCGGTAGGCCTGCGGGTCGAAGGCCCACAGCTCCCGGCCGGTCTCCGCGTCGAGCGCCACCGCGCGCGCGTACATGGTCGGGAGATACAGGACGTTGTCGATCATCAGCGCGGTCGCCTCGAAGGCGCCGGGCCGCGTCCCGTACTCCGGCAGCGGCTGCTCGGCCGGGTCCCACTCCCAGGCGATCTCGAGCCGCTCGACGTTCGCCCGCGTCACGTCGGACAGGGCCGAGTACTTGGCATGCGATTGCTCGCCGCCCACGTAGCGCCACTCGACCATCTCCCCGGCCGGCGCCTGCGCCCCGAGCGCCGCGGTCGAGGCGGCGACGGCTACTGCGCACCACAGTCGCTGCATGCGATCCCTCCTGGCCCTTGCCATGCGCGTTCGGTCATGATAATTCACGCAAGCGGGCCGCGCCGGTCAGACGGGAGGGAGCCATGCGAGAGGAACGAGCGACGACCAGACGGCAACTGCTGAAGGGCGGCGGCGCCGCGCTGGTCG
Source organism: Vicinamibacteraceae bacterium (assembly GCA_012271165.1). Classification (GTDB taxonomy): domain Bacteria; phylum Acidobacteriota; class Vicinamibacteria; order Vicinamibacterales; family UBA8438; genus JAAXGX01. The sequence goes on from JAAXGX010000115.1 coordinate 2,935, forward strand.
GCCTGGCGGCGGGCGCACGCCCGACTGCCGCCCAGGGCCTGCGTTCCACGCCCGAGGGCCTCGCGCGCGAGCTGATGGCGTACGGGCGGCGCTCCCGCTTCGTCGGGACGTCGCGCATCACGCTCGACAACAAGGTCAACATGCAGATGCACGGCGACCCCAACGGGTTCGACGCCCTGACGCCGCTCGGCGAGCAGACGGGCATCATCACACCGGCGCCGCTCCACTTCATCTCGTCGCACGGCGACCCGCCTCCCGACATCGACCCGGCGCGGCACCGGCTGATGATTCACGGCCTGGTCGAGCGGCCGCTCGTCTTCACCCTGGACGAGCTCAAGCGCCTGCCGTCCGTGTCCCGGATCCACTACATCGAATGCCTCGCGAACCGGCCGCGGCCCGGCGCCGAGCACACGCTCGAGACGAGCCACGGGATGGTCGGCTGCAGCGAGTGGACCGGCGTGCCGCTCTCGCTCCTGCTCGCGGAGGCCGGCGTGCAGGCCGGGGCCCGGTGGGTCGTCGGCGAGAGCCTGGGGCGGACGCAGCAGGCGCGCAGCTTTCCGCTCGGCAAGGCCCTGCTCGGCGACACGCTGGTGGCGTACGGCCAGAACAGCGAGCCCATCCAGCCGCACAACGGCTATCCGCTGCGGCTGGTGATTCCCGGCTTCGAGGGCAAGTTCCAGCTGAAGTGGCTGCGCGGCATCAAGGTGACGGACCAGCCCTACGTGACGTACTGGGAGCACGGCTCGTTCACGCGCCGGGAACGGACGCCGCTCGGATCGTACTGGGAGCAGGGGCCGAAGTCCGTGATCACGTATCCCGCCGGCGGCCAGCGCCTCCCGGGCCGCGGCCACCACACCATCGTCGGCTTCGCCTGGTCGGGCAACGGCGCCGTGCGCCGGGTCGAGGTCTCGACCGACGGCGGACGGACCTGGGCGGACGCCGAGCTCGAAGGGCCGGCCCTGCCGATGGCCATGACCCGCTTCCGGCACCCCTGGACGTGGGCCGGCGGCGAGGCCGTGCTGCAGTCGCGCTGCACCGACGAGCGCGGCGACGTGCAGCCGACGGCCGCGGAGTTCGGCGATTTCTGGGGCGAGTACGCGGCGCCTCACGGCAACCAGATTCAGCCCTGGAAGATCACCGATGTCGGGCAGGTGCTCAATGCGTTGTAGTGGCTGCGTCGCGGCGGCCGGGTGGCTGGCGGCCATGCTCCTGGCCGCCGGCGTCGCCGCCGGCGCGCAGGGGCCGACCTACGAGCTGGGCCGGCCGCCCACCGCCGAGGAGCTGCGGCCGCCGGGCGCGGCCATCGGGCCGGACGGGCGAGGACTGCCCCCGGGCAGCGGGACGGCCGCCGAGGGCGCGTTGCTGTACGTCGCCCGCGCCTGCAGCGCGTGCCACGGCCCCACCGGCGTCGAGGGGCCCGGCCCGCACCTGGTCGGGCCGCGGGGCTCGGGCAACACGCACTACGACGCCGCCTACGAGGGCGGCAACTGGCAGGGGCGGGGCGTCACGAACTTCATGTTCGCGCCCCAGATCTGGAGCTGGATCAATCAGGGCATGCCGCTCAACCAGCAGGGCTTCCTGACGGCCGACGAGGTCTACAGCCTGACGGCGTACCTGCTCCACCGCAACGGCATCATCGAGGAGGACGACGTGCTCGACGCCGACAGCCTGCCCCGCGTTCGGATGCCGGCGCGCGGCACCTTCGCGTACACGCCGGATCACCCCGCGTTTGCCGAATGGACGCCGGGCATGCCGCGGAGGCGGGCCCGATGAGCGCCGTCCGACGGCGGCCGGCCCTGCTCCTGCTCCTGCTGGCGACCGCCGCCAGCAGCCCCTCCGCCGGCGCGGCGCAGGCGCGGCCCCGGACGCCCGGCGTCAGCGGCATGCCCCACGGCGTGCCCCTGCTGTGCCGCGAGCCGACGGTCGCGAGCCTGACGGGCGGCGCCTGGTCCGACCCGCGGACGTGGTCGACCGGCGCCGTGCCCGGGGCGGACGACCGGGTCGCCATTGCGGCCGGCCACGACGTGGCCTACGACATCGTCAGCGACACGACAGTGGCGTGCGTCGAGGTGCAGGGTCGTCTGGCTTTCGCCGGCGGCCGGGACACGCGTCTGAAGGTCGTCACCCTCATGGTGCTCGAGGGCGGCCGTCTGGAGATCGGCACCCCCGCCGCGCCGGTCGCCGCCGGCGCCACCGCCGAGCTGATCATCGCCGACCGGCCAATCGACCCGGTGGTCGATCCGGATCAGGTCGGCAACGGGCTGGTCGCCCTGGGTGCGGTGACCATGCACGGCGTGGTGAAGACGCCGACGTTCGTCCGTCTCGGCCGCGCGCCGCGCGCCGGCGACACGGTCCTCGAGCTGGCCGGCCCGGTCTCCGGGTGGGAGGCGGGCGACCGCGTCGTCGTTCCGGACACCCGGCAACTGCGTCTCGGCGGGACCGGCCGCCGCGGCAGGTCGCAGACCGAGACGGTGCGGGTCGCCTCGGTGGCGGGCGCGGAGGTCACGCTGGCGGCGCCGCTGGCGTACGACCACGCGGGCGCGCGCGACGCGGCCGGCGCGCTCGGCTTCCTGCCCCACGCGGGCAACCTGAGCCGCAACGTGATCGTGCGCTCCGAGAATCCCCGGGGGACGCGCGGGCACACCATGTTCATCTCGCGCGCGGACGTGGATCTGCGATACGCGGCGTTCGTGGGGCTCGGACGCACCCGGAACGGGGGGGTCGACAGCACGCGCCTCGACACCCGCGGCCGGGCGCGCCGGATCGGCACCAACCAGCTCGGCCGCTACGCCGTCCACTTCCACCACGCATTCGGGCCGCGGACCCCGCAGGCGAACGGCCGCCAGTTCACCCTCGTCGGCAACGCCGTCGACGGCGCGCCGAAATGGGGCGTCACGATCCATCGCAGCCACCACGGGCTCATCCGCGACAACGTGGTCTTCAACACCCAGGGCGCGGGCATCGCCACCGAGGACGGCAGCGAGAGCTTCAACGTCTTCGAACACAACTTCTCGGTGCGCTCCGCCGGCCGCAGCGCCTCGGCGCTCGGCGCGGGCTACGGCGGCTCGTTACCGGGCATCGGCGTCGAGGGCGCCGGCTTCTGGTTCCGGGGGCCCAACAACTACATTCGCAACAACGTCGCCGCCGATGCCCGCACCTACGGGTTCGGCCTGCCGGCGGAGCTCGGCAGCGTGCGGGTGCCCGCCTTCCAGGGCGCCGACACGAGCGTCCCCGGCGAGGCGGTGCTGACCGACATGAGGAACGCCGCGGTGCTCGAGTTCGCGGGCAACGAGGCCTACGGCGCGCTGGAGACCGGGCTCGAGACCATCTGGAACGGCACCGTCTCCGATCTGACGGTGTGGCATCCGTCGCGGCACGGGTTCGCCGGCATCCCGCCCGAGCGGCTGGTCCTGGACGGCGTGACCGTGCGCGGCGACCTCGCGGCGCTCGGGGAAACGGCGGAGGCTCCCGTCGGCGTCTCGATTGCGAACTACCTCTCGCGGCACGTCACCGTCGCGAACGCCGACGTGCAGGGCATGCGCGTGGGGGTCCAGAGCCCGTTCTTCTACAACCAGACGCCAGAGCCCGGCCGCGGCCCGGGCACGCTGGTGGTCGAGAACGGCTACTTCCGCAACCACGTGGACGTGAGCATCGCGACGTCGTACGCGACCGGCGCGCCGCGCGGCGCGCCGGTCAAGCGGGCCGAGGTGCGCGGCTCCGTGTTCGAGCCGCTCGGCGTGCGGCCGGCCGCCGCGTGGCCGCGCGAGTCGATCTCGGCGAACTACGAGATGCGCCCGGGCGACGGCCAGCCGCGCGATCCCATCTTCGTCTACGACTACAACGATCAGGCGGGCAACGACTTCGAGGTGTACTACTCGCACGAGGCGCCGGAGGCCGCGGCCCCGTGTCAGGAAGTGCGGCAGGGCATCGGCGGCTGGGTCTGCCGGTAGAATCCGAGTGCGGATGCGGAACCGGGGGTGAGAGATGCGTTTCCGAGGCTGGATGGTCACGGTCGTGCTGGGAATCGGGCTGCTCGGGCAGCCGGGCGCCGGGGTGGTGGCGGGCGAGCAGGGCGCTGGCGAGTCGATGGCGCACTCGCGCATCGCGAGCCTCGACATCACCAGCCGCGGGCCGGCGTTCGGGGGGCGGTCGTTCGGTGACGTCGGCGAGTACGAGATCCTGCTCGGCACCGCCACGGCCGTCGCGGATCCGGCGGCGGCGCTCGACGCCGGCATCGTCGACCTCGACAAGGCGCCGCGCAACGCGGACGGGCTGGTCGAATACACCTTCGAGTTCGACATCCTCAAGCCGGTGGACATCACGAAGGGCAACGGCACGCTGGTCTACGAGGTCAACAACCGCGGGCGCAACATCGTCTTCGGCTACTTCCACGAGGCCGGCCGCGGCTACGAGTCCGAGCACGCCGGCAACGGCTTCCTCATGAACCAGGGCTACACCTACGTGTCGAGCGGCTGGCTGCACGGTGCACCGGGCATGGGCAGCCCGCGTCCCGTGCTGGCCGACCTGCCGCCGGCGACGGACGGCGGGCGGACCATCACCGGCCGCTCGATGGAGGAGTGGCAGGACCCGGCCAGCGCCACGTTCGGGCGGCTGACGTATCCGGCGGCGACGCTCGACGAGTCGCAGGCCACGCTCACGCACCGCCAGCTCCAGAACGATCCGCGCCAGCCCGTGCCGGCCGACCAGTGGCACTACGTGGACGACACGACCGTCGCGTTCACGCCGCCGGCCGGAACCGACGCCGGAACGATCTACGAGTTCGTGTACGAGGCGCGGGACCCGATCGTGATGGGCCTCGGCTTCGCCGCCGTCCGCGACTTCGTCTCGTTCGTGCGGCACAGCCCGGCGGACGGGCAGGGCACGCCGAACCCGCTCTTCGTGGACGGCGAGCCGGTGCTAGAGCACGTGGTGGCCGTGGGATCGTCGCAGAGCGGGCGCATGATCCGCGACTTCATCTACCAGGGCTTCAACGCGGACGCAGCCGGCCGGCGGGTATGGGACGGGGCGACCCCCTACGTCGGCGGCGCGCGGAGGACGTTCGTCAACGCGCGCTTCGCCCAGACCGGCCGCTACACGCGCCAGCACGAGGACCACAACTACCCGATGGACGAGTTTCCGTTCACCTGGGGCACGACGACCGATCCGCTGACCGGCAGGACCGACGGCCTGCTGGCCGCGTGCACGGCCTCCGACACCTGCCCGAGCGTCATCCAGGTCGACGCCGACTCCGAGTACTACGGCGCCCACGCGTCGCTCATCCTGACGCGCACGACCGGCGAGCCCGTCGCGCTGCCGTCCAACGTGCGCTACTGGATGCTGGCGCTCGCGCACCTGCAGGGCGACGCCGGCTGCCGCGATCCGGGGAACCCGATATCGCCCTGGCCGTACTACCGGGCGGCCTTCGACGCGACGGTCGAGTGGGTGCGCGACGGCGTGGCCCCGCCCGCGACCGCCGCGCCGTCGGTGGCCGACGGCACGGCCGTCACCGTCGCCGAGCAGGGCCGGCAGTATCCGACGATTCCCGACCGGCCGTACAACGCCGCGATCAGCGAGCTGGGCGTGCGCGACTTCTCGGTGTGGCCGCCGCGGGAGAGCGTCAAGAAGTACCCGCTCTTCGTGCCCGGCCTGAACGGCGACGGCAACGTCGTGGCCGGCGTCATGACGCCGGAGGTGGCGGCGCCGCTCGCCACCATGGGCAAGGCCGTGCGGGGTCCCGGCTTCGCCGAGGGCGACCTGTGCGGCGTGAACGGCTCGACGATTCCGTTCCCCAAGACGCGGGCCGAGCGGCTCGCGAACGGCGACTCGCGCCTCTCGCTCGAGGAGCGCTATCCGGGCGGCCAGGCCGAGTACTCGGCGCGCTACAGCGCCGCCGTCGATTCGCTGGTGGCCCAGCGGTACCTGCTGCCCGCGGACGGCGAGAAGCTGAAGGCGGCGGCCGCCTCGGCGCTGAGCGCCGCGGCCGCGACGACCGGCGGCCAGTAGCGGGCGCGCTCAGGACGCCGGAGTTCGGGGCGCAGCCCCGTCTGATTGCAG
>JAAXGX010000021.1 GCA_012271165.1 Vicinamibacteraceae bacterium
TCGGGGCGCAGCCCCGTCTGATTCTGGAGGGATGGAACGATGGCTGCAACGATCCTTCGGCGGGCGGCGGCGCTCTTCGTGGTCGCGGCGGTGGCCGCCGCCGGCCTGACGGCAGCGGCTCCTGATCTCCGGCTCGTCGATGCGGCCGCCCGGCAGGACCTGGCGGGGCTGCGGATGCTCCTGGACGCGGGCGCCGACGTCGACGCGCGCCGCGCGGACGGCGCGACGGCGCTGCTGTGGGCCGCGCACTGGGACGACCACGAGGCGGTCCGCCTGCTGCTCGCGGCGGGCGCCGACGTCAACGCGGCCGACGACCACGGCGTGACGCCGCTCGTCCGGGCGACCGAGAACGCGAGCAGGAGCCTGGTCGGCACGTTGCTCGCCGCGGGCGCGGATGCGAACGCGGCGCAGACCAGCGGCCTGACGCCGCTGATGGTGGCGGCGCGCACGGGCAACGCGGCGGTCGTCCGCACGCTGCTGGCGCACGGCGCCGACGTGAACGCCGCGACCGTCAAGCTGTCGGCCACCGCCCTGATGTGGGCGGTGGAGGCGCCCCATCCGGACGTCGTGCAGCTGCTGCTGGATAGCGGGGCCGACGTTCACGCGTCCACCTCCAAGGGCCTGACGCCGCTGCTGACGGCCGCCCGCAACGGCGACGTCGATACGGCCCGGCTGCTGCTCGCCGCCGGCGCCGACGTCGACGGCGTCGGCTCGGACGGGACGCACGCGCTGCCGTTCGCCATCATCCACGGGCGCGACGACTTCGCGCGGTTCCTGCTCGATCGGGGTGCCGATCCGAACGGCACGATGGCGGGCGTCTCGGCCCTGCACGCGGCGGCGGGCGTGGTCGACCGCTGGCTGATCGACTGGGACCGGGGGCACGGCGCCGGGCGCAGGTCGGGCGGCCGGCGCGACAACGGCCGGGTGAACCTCGCCGCCGACCGCCGGCCGGCGCTGGTCGCGGCGCTGCTGCAACACGGCGCCGATCCGAACCAGCGGATCACCACGACGGCCATGCTGATGGAGTACATCGGCTACCCGAAGAAGGGGGCCTTCGAGCGCTTCGCGTGCGGCACCGGCAACCTGCGCGGCGCCACGCCGCTGTGGGTGGCGGCCTTCGAGGCGGCCAGCAGCGGGTTCTACCGGCGCGCTGACGGGACCGATGCCGAGAGCCACGCGCGCGCCAGCGCGGCGGTCATCGAGGCGCTGCTGGCCGCGGGGGCCGACCAGCGCCTGACGACGGACGACGGCACCACGCCGTTCATGGCGGCGGCCGGGCTCGGCCGCTCGACGTTCCGGCCGAATCAGACGCGCGGCACCCGCTCGCGCGGCGCGGAGGCGGCCGTGAGGCTGCTGCTCGCGGCGGGCGCCGACATCAACGCGGTGAACGAGGCCGACTTCACGGCGCTGCACGGCGCCGCGTTCCGCGGCCTGAACGAGGTGGTCGAGTACCTCGTGATGCAGGGGGCCGACATCGACGCGCGGGACTTCCGCGGCCGCACGCCGTTCCGTCTCGCGGAGGGCTCCAAGCAGTCGTTCCAGTTCCAGGCGTTCCCCGACACGGCCGTGCTCCTCGGGGAGCTGGGCGCCAACACCCGGCTCGGCGTGCCCGGCACCGTGCAGGAACGCGCCGACCGTGCGGTGGCCGACGAAGGCTAGCGCTAGCGCTTCATTCTGACAGGGCTGTGCCCCACGGCGCAGACTCCTAGCGTGTCCCGGACGGCGGCACGCAGGCGAAGTTTGCTGCTTCGTCGGTGCTGCCGCTCCCGCTCCACCTGGCGACCTCCGGATACGGGCAGAGGGGCCGGGTGCGGTCGACCGCGCCGTCCGTGACGCGCGACGCCACGATTCGGGCCGGCGCCTCGCCCTGCTCCACCCAGCGCTCCAGCGCCGTCAGCGCGTCGAACCGATCGGGGCCGGGCCCGCCCCTGCAGTGCCCCATCCCGGGGGCCATGAAGAGGCGGAAGAAGTCGCGCGTGCTGGCCAGCGCCGTTGCCCGGTCCCGCCCGGCGCCGATCAGCGCGACGACGTCCTCGTAGTAGTCAATCGTTCCGAGCGGCGAGATGTCGGCGTCGCTCCAGCCGTGGTAGACGATCAGCTTGCCGCCCCGGTCCCGCAGCGGCCGCAGGTCCGGATCCGCCGCGTCGAGGTCGTGGCCGACCTTCTCGAGGGCGAAGGCCAGGTCCTCGTCGTAGTCGAACGACCGGAAGTCCCAGTCCGGGTCCTCGAACACCATATGGCGGAAGAACCCCTCCGCCGCGAGCCAGTGCAGGCTGGTGAACGGCGCGTCGCCGGTGACCCAGCGCGCCCACCCGCCGGGGGCGGCCTCGCCGCCGGGCACCAGGCCCGGATACAGCAGCTCGCCGCGCCGATTGCGGCTGCCGGACCAGATGTCGCGCACCGCGTCCACCTGTCCGGGCGTCAGGCACGTGACGTCGTCCCGGCCCGCTGCGCAGGTCAGCTCGGCGGGGTCGAAGCGGCACTGACGCGGGTCGTCGAGCACGCCGTCCTCGATGCCGTCGAGCGCGTCGCAGGCGGCGTTGACCGCGTCGGCCAGCAGCGGCAGCTTGTCGGCCGGAAGGTAGCTCTCGGGATCCGCCAGCGTGGCCTGCGCGTACCAGAGATGCGCGCCGGCGTAGAAGCGCGTCCAGTCGTGGGCGGGGTTGCCGGCGATGAGCCCGTCGTAGTCGTCCGGATACCGCTGCGCCTCCATCAGCCCCTGCTGCCCGCCCTTGGAGCACCCCACGTAGTAGGAGTAGGCCGGCGGCGCGCCGTAGTAGGCCTCGGTGATCGCCTTGGCGTTGACGGTGGTCAGGTGCAGCGCCCGGTGCCCGAAGTCGGCGACGAGATCCGGCCGGCCGAAGGCCCACGTGGCGTCGAAGGTGTTCTCGGTCACGTGACCCGTGTCGGTTGCGCCCGCGGCGTAGCCGCGGGCCAGCGCGGCGGCCAGCCGGTCGTAGTACAGCGAGCCGGCCATGCCCCCGTTGCCGATGCCCTGGAACTTGCCGTTCCAGCCTGCCTGCGGCAGCCAGACCTCGAAGTGGATCGCGGGCGCCGTACGGCCCGTCGTGCGGCAGAAGGCCGGCACGTCCACGGGCGCCGCGCCGCCGGGTGGGGTGAACGACCCCGCCGGCACGCGCTCCGCAGCCGTGATGGTGGTGTCCGGCAGCTCGAGCGCGAGCAGCCGCTCGCACGGCGCGGCCGCCTGGGCCGCACCGGCCATGGGGGACGAGGCGCCGCCGGCCGCCGCGGCGAGCAACGCGGCGACCGCGACCGAAACCACGGCGCGCGAGGCGAGTCGGCAACGCATGGCAGCCCCCCCTCGGCTATTTCGGGAACGGCGCGAGCCCCGGCTCGACGCCCTCCCTGAGCGGCGTGCGCGCCGTGTTCATGACCATCGCCAGCAGCGAGTAGTAGCCCATGATCCCGATGGTGTCGATGACGCCGATCTCCTCGAACGCGGCGACCATGCGGGCGTAGGTCGGGTCGCTGACCCCCTGGTTGTGGAACAGCTCGGTGCAGAAGTCGTACAGCACCGCCTCGTCGTCGGCCATCGCGGCGGGACGCCGGCCGTCGGCGATGGCCGCGATGATGGCGGGGTCGAGGCCTTCGCTCTCGGCGATCGAGGCGTGGGCCGCCCATTCGTAGTTCTGGGTCCAGTGGCGCGCGGTGATCAGAATCACCATCTCGCTGAGCCGCGGCGGGAGCACGGTGTTGTACCGCGCATGGTCGCCGACGTTGCGGGCGCGGCTCAACATCTCGGGGCTCCTGAGCAGCGGCACGAACGGCCCGCTGATGTTCGGCCGCTGGCGTACGCGCTTGAACTCCTCGACGGCCGCCTTCTGCTCCGCCGTCATCTGATCTTCCGGAATCGGGGGCATCCGGTCCTGGGCTGTGGCAGGCATGGCATGCATGAGCAGCAGTACGAGACCGGCGAGCACCGCGGTCATCGCGTGCCGAGCGTCTCGATGACTCATTTTCTCCCTCCCTCCGCGTGTCGGCGCCAATGGTATCGTATCCGCCCGGTTCCGCGCCCGCCATCCGCCCGGACCGGCACTGGCCCCGGCGGCCGTGTGCCTCGTGACGCGCGCGACGGCCCGCTGGTCACGCGCGCCGCGGCGGGCGCGGCCCCGCGATTGGAGGACGAACGATGCGGGTCGGATTCATCGGTCTCGGCGTGATGGGGCGCCCGATGGCGGCCAACCTGTTGCGAGGCGGTCACGAGGTGACGGTCTACGCGCGGCGCGCCGCGTCGCGCGGGCCGCTGGTCGACCAGGGTGCGGCGACCGCGGCGACCCCAGCCGAGCTGGCTGCCGGCTGCGACGCGGTGTTCACGATGGTGACCGGCACCGCCGACGTGGAGTCGGTCCTGCTCGGCGCCGGCGGGGTCGTGCACGGCGCGCGGGCCGGCAGCGTGGTCGTCGACACGAGCACCATCGATCCGGCGGCTACCCGGACGATCGCGGCGGCGCTGGCCGAGCGCGGCGTCGACATGCTCGACGCGCCGGTCTCGGGTGGACCGCAGGGGGCCCGCGACGCAACGCTCTCGATCATGGTCGGGGGGCGGGCCGACGTCCTGGCGCGCGTCCGGCCGCTGCTCGACTGTCTCGGCGCGGCGGTGCGCCACATGGGCGGGCACGGCGCGGGCCAGGCGACGAAGGCGTGCAACCAGCTCCTGCTGCTGGTGACGGCGCAGGGCGTGGCGGAGGCGCTGACGCTGGCGCGGCGGGCCGGGCTCGACCCCGGGCAGGTCCGGGAGGCGCTGCTGGCCGGGATGGCGTCGAGCCGCGTGCTCGACTTCTTCGGCGACCGGATGGCGCGGCGCGACTTCGACGCGGGCATCGAGAGCCGCCTGTACCACAAGGATCTCGACATCGTCCTGAGGCTGGCGCACGCCCTGGGCGTCGCGCTCCCGGCCGGCGCCGTCACGATGCAGCTCGTCAACGGCCTCCACGGCCAGGGCCGGGGACGCGACGACCTGTCGGCGCTGATCACCCTGGTGGAGACGCTCGGACGCGGCGGCGGAGGCGGCGGGCGCGACGAGGCAACGTAGGGGCCCAGGCCGTGGAGCCCGTGCAATTTGAAGATCGGATCGTCACTATGTACACTGCCGCGTGATTCCGCGGCACCTCGCGGCGACGGTCGACCGGGCGGCGACGCAGTACCCCGTCGTATCCGTGAACGGGCCGCGCCAATCCGGGAAGACGACGCTGCTGCGGCGGACCTTTCCGCGACACCACTACGTCTCGCTCGAATCGCCAGACGAGCGCGCGTTCGCCCTGGAGGATCCCCGCGGTTTCCTGGGCCGCTTCGACGGGCCGGTGATCCTGGACGAGGCGCAGCGGGCGCCCGATCTGTTCTCGTACATCCAGACGATTGTCGATGCGGAGCCGGCGCCCGGCCGATTCCTGCTCTCCGGTTCCCGCAACTTCCTGCTGCTGCGGAGCATCTCGCAGTCGCTGGCGGGACGGGTGCGCCTGGCCCGCTTGCTGCCGTTCTCACTGGCCGAGCTGACGCGCCGGGAGGCGCCGGCCGTGGGCGACCTGCTGGCTGGCGGCACCCGGAAGCCGGCTCCCGCGGGCGCCTGGACGGACCACGCCGTGCGCGGTTTCTACCCGCGCATTCACGACCTCGGACTCGATCCGGGCGAGTGGCTGGCCCAGTACTTCCAGACGTACCTGGAACGCGACGTGCGCGACCTGACGCAGGTCGGCGACCTGGAGGCGTTCGGCCGCTTCGTCCGGTTGTGCGCCGGCCGGGCCGGCGGGCTGCTCAACCTGTCGAGTCTCGGCAACGACTGCGGCGTCAGCCACGACACGGCCCGCCGCTGGCTGTCGGTGCTCGAGGCGAGCTACGTGACGTTTCTGCTGCGGCCGTACCACCGGAGCTTCAACAAGCGGCTGAGGAAGCGCCCGAAGCTCTATTTCGTCGACACGGGACTGTTGTGCTGGCTGTTGCGCATCCGCGACGCCGAACAGCTCGCCAGCCATGCAGCGCGCGGGGCGGTGTTCGAGAACCTGGTCATCGCCGAGGCGCTCAAGGCCGGCTGCAACGCCGGCGAGCCGCCGGAGCTGCACCACTTGCGCGACCAGCGGGGCAACGAGATCGACCTCGTCGTCGAGACGCCGCAGGGCCCGCACCTGGTGGAGATCAAGTCAGGGGAAACCGTGGGCGGCGATTTCTTCAAGGGCATCGCCCACTGGCGCTCCCTCGCGGGACCGGCCGTACCGGCCACGCTGGTCTACGGCGGGACCGAGAGCTACGTCCGCAACGGGGTCGATGTCCGAGCCTGGCGCGACTGGGCATGAACCCACCAGCATGATGGGTTGGCCGCGGCGTGCCTACAGCTCGGGTTGCCGGCCGCACTCGCCAGCGATCTCCCAGGCCCCGCCCTCCGCTTGGCGCCAATAGCGAACCGCCGGCGCTGCGGGCGTCCCTTCGTACGGGTCGATCCGGACGAAGCTGTAGCAGGGGGCGAGGTGCTCCGGGCGCAGCGCCCCGAGCAGGTCGGCGTCCGACAGGCCGCGCGCGTCCCGCAGCCGGGCGAACTCGACCGGCGTGATGGTCCGCTGCCACGCGCCGCCGTTGATCACCACCGGCGTGAGCGCGTTGCGCACCGGCGAGAAGCCGTCGACGACGACGGGCCGGCCCTGGCTGGTCGACAGCAGGACGCGCTGCCGCCAGTCGACCAGTTGCGTGTGGCCGTGGACGAAGACGGCGATGGGGCGGCCGGCGTTCGGCAGGCTCGCCTGCACGGTCGCCAGTCTGTGGCCGTAGATCAGGTCGCGCGTCCGCCAGAAGTAGTCGAACTGTCCGCCGCGGCTGTCCGGCAGGCGGGGGCACTCCGCCACCGGCGGGCCCAGGGGGTCGGTCTGGGTCAGGTAGCGCTCGAAACGCCGGCGCGCTCGGCGCAGGGCGGCGCGGTAGTCGCAGAGAGCGGTCAGCTCGTCGTTCTCCAGAGCGTCCATCAGCGCCGCGAGGCTGCCGGCCTCCAGGGCCTGCCGCGCCAGGGGCTCGAACGGATCGTCGTCCGGCAGCGAGTCCGCCAGGAACGCGGGCCCCTGCCCGCGCACGGCCGCCAGGTCCCACGCGGGCGGCTGCACGTCGCCGACGTCGAGATCGACGCGGAACTGCTGCCACGGCATCCGGAAGAGCACGTAGCGCACCAGGTCGGCCGCCTGTGCGCCGAGGTCGGTCGTGCCGGCGGCAGCGAGCGCGCGCGTCAGCCCCGCGCCGAGGTCCGCGAAGTTGTCCACGACGGGATAGCGCTGCTCGTGCTCGCGGAGCAGGGCGCCGGCCGTGCGGGCGCCCCACGGCCGCTCCAGATGACGCCGGCCGGCGCGTTCGATGAAGGGCGCCGGCCAATTGGTGAAGCGGTCCGCGCGCCACCCGATCTGCTGCCCGTGCTCGACGTACACCTGCCCGTCCGAAGACGCCCAGGCGCCGGCTGCCGGCACGTGCGCGCGGGGTGCGCCCAGCGCCGCCTCCGCGCGGGCCCGAACCGCCGGAAAGAGCAGGGCGGCGTCGTGGTCGCCCGGCACCAGGACGACCCGATTGGAGCCGGCGCCCGCGAAGGCCGCCAGCGCCTCGATGGCGCGCGGGTGCGCCGCCAGCACGCGCTCGAGCACGGCCAGGGCCTCCGCCTCCGTGCACCCGAGCGCGGGATCGTCGCGGACGCAGTCGGATGACGCCAGCTCGAAGGTGTCGCCGTTCAGGACGAGATCGGTGGCCCCCGCGCCCTCCGCGTCGAGCGCCTCCAGGAAGCCCTCGAACTCGTCCGCCCACCGGAAGTCCTCGCCGGCCTGCCACGCACCGTCGGCGTCCCGCCCGCCGCCCAGGTGCAGATCGCCGATGACCGCGATCAGCCGCGGCGCGCCGCCGTCCTGCTGCGCCGCGCGCGCTACGGCCGCGTGCAGCCCCAGCGCGAGGGCGGCGGCCGCGGCAAGCCCGAAGGCCGTCGCCGTGCACAACGCGGCCGGCCGGCCGGCGCGCCGCGGCTCCCGGCCCGGCGCCTGGCTACGGAGTGCTCGCGAGCGAGAAGCGGACGATCTCTTCATCGTTGCGCGTGATGACATGGCGGTTCGCATACGCCGGGTGCGACCAGTGCACGACGGGACCCTGTCCCTGGGGACGGCGCCGCGTGACCGGACTGGTCGGGTCGATCAGGTGCGTGCGGCTGACCTCGTCGTAGCCCGCCGGCGAGAGCCGCGCGATCACCAGCTCGCCGACGTCGGTATTGATGAAGTAGCGGTCCCCGTGCCGCACGATGAACGCCGTGGCGTGATTGGCGCGGGCGCCGATCAGGGCGTCGGTCTCCCAGACGCGCCGGCCCGTCCTGAGCTCCAGGCAGCGGAGCACGCCGTGTCCATCGACCCCGTACACGTAGTCGCCCTGGATGACGGGCGTGCCCATCACCGAGTCGATCGTGTCGAAGACGCGGCCGTACTCCGGGTCGCTCTGGCCGACGCCCTCCCAGACCAGCGCCGCGTCGGGATGCGACTCGGCCAGCCGCAGCATGACCGCGCCGCCCCACTGGGAGGTCACGAGCAGGTACGGCCCGCTCTGCACGACGGTCGAGATCGTCATGCCCATGTCGACGATGTGGGGGACCTCCCAGTAGACCGCGCCGGTCTCGGGGTCGAGCGAGCTGATCGCGCGCGGGTGCCAGACGATGAGCTGCCGCGTGCCGGCCGCGTCGATCAGGATCGGCGCCGTGTAGCCGGGCTCCCAGTCGGAGGAGAGCGCCTGCCAGAGGACCTCGCCGGTCAGCTTGTCGAAGGCGACGACCTTGGCGTCGGGCTCGCCGCCGACGAGACTGATGAGCCGGTCGCCGTCGACGAGCGGCGCGCCGGAGATGCCCCACGACGGGATGGCGGCGTTGAAGTCGTGGACGTAGTCCGTCTGCCACAGCACGCTGCCGTCCGCCACGTCGAGCGCCAGCAGTCTCCCCGTGGCGCCGACGGCGTAGACGCGGTCGCCGTCCACGGTCGGCGTGGCGCGCGGCCCGGTCGCGTAGATGAGCTGCAGCCCGGCGTAGTTGGTGTCCCACTCGCGGGTCCAGAGGACGCCGCCGGTCGCCTCGTCGAGGGCGAGCAGGCGCTCGACCACCGCCGTGCTGCGCGGGTCCGCGCGCCGGGCGTCGGTCACGAAGACGCGGCCGTCCGCCACGGACGGGCCCGCGTAGCCGCCGCCGATCGGCACGCGCCAGGTGGCAGTCAGTCCTCCGGCGGGGAACTCGTCGAGGACGCCGGTGTCCGTCCAGATCCCGAGGCGGCCGGCGCCGCGCCACTCCGGCCAGTCGTTCGCGGCCAGCGGCGCGGTGGCGGCGACGATCGCGACGGCGACGATGAGCAGCGAAACGTGGTAGCGCATGGTCTGTATCGTCTCACGGTCGGCGCCGGACGAGGCGGGGGATCGATCAGTCCCGCGCCCCGTGGATGATGCGCCAGAGCTTCTCGGGCCGCAGCAGCATGTCGATGTGGCGCACGCCGAACCCGCTCAGGGCGTCGACGGCGGCCGATACGACGCAGGGCGTGGAGCCGATCGTACCGGCCTCGCCGATACCCTTGGCGCCCAACGGGTTCAACGGCGTCGGCGTCACGGTGGCGTCCAGCTCGAAACGCGGGAAGTCGCTCGCGCGCGGCAGGGCGTAGTCCATCAACGAGCCCGTCAGCGGCTGGCCGTCGCCGCCGTACACCACCTCCTCGATCAGCGCCTGGCCGATGCCCTGCGCCAGGCCGCCGTGCACCTGGCCCTCGACGATCAGCGGGTTGATCAGGCGGCCCGCGTCGTCGACCGCCACCAGCCGCAGGAGCCGCGGCTCGCCGGTGTCGCGATCCACCTCGAGCAGCGCGATGTTGCAGCCGAACGGGTAGGTGTTGTTGGCCGGCTCGAAGAACGCCTCCTCGCTCAGACCCGGCTCGAGCCCCTCGGGCAGCCTGATCGGCCGGTAGGCGTACGCGGCCACCTCGGCGAAGGGTTTCGCGGCCGACGGGGCGCCCTTGACGCCGATGCGGCCGTTCTCGAAGACCAGGTCGGCCTCGTGCGCCTCGAGCAGCAGCGCGGCGAACTTCGCCATCTTGGTCTTGACCCGGCCGCCGGCCAGGTGCAGCGCGGCCCCGCCCACCGCCTGCGAGCGGCTGCCGCCCGTGCCGAGGCTGCCCTGCTTCACCACCGCCGTGTCGCCGTGATGGATCCGGATGTGCTCGAGCGGCACGCCGAACTGGTCGGCGAGCATCTGGGCGAAGGTGGTCTCGTTGCCCTGGCCGTGCGGGGAGGCGCCGGTCGTGGCGCTGATCCGCCCGTCACGCTCCACGGTGACCTGCGAGTGCTCCCAGCCCCCCATCGGCAGCGCCGACGAGGGGCCCACGCCGCACACCTCGACGTACATCGACAGACCCAGCCCGACCAGCCGGCCGTCGGCGCGCGCGGCGTCGCGCTCGGCCTTGAGCTGCTCCCAGCCGGCGTTCTCCAGCGCCCGGTCGAGCGCCTTGTCGTAGTCGCCGGAGTCGTACACCACCCCGGTCTGGGTGGCAT
The DNA here is from genome assembly GCA_012271165.1 of Vicinamibacteraceae bacterium. Taxonomy (GTDB): domain Bacteria; phylum Acidobacteriota; class Vicinamibacteria; order Vicinamibacterales; family UBA8438; genus JAAXGX01. The sequence goes on from JAAXGX010000021.1 coordinate 10,537, forward strand.
GCGGAAACTGCTCCGGCCGGATGAAGTTCTTGCGCCGCAACTCGGCCGGATCCATCCCCAGCTCGCGGGCCAGCATGTCCATTGCCCGCTCCAGGAAATAGATGCCCTCCGGGCGGCCCGCGCCGCGGTACGCATCCGTCGGGGTCTTGTTGGTGAAGACCTCGGTGAGCGTTGCGCGGATGGCCGGGATGGCGTAGTTGCCGCTCGCCATCGTCATCGTGGAGGTCGGGACGGCGGCGGTGAAGATCATGTTGTAGGCGCCGACGTCGGCGACGATCCGCAGCTTCAGCCCGAGGACGGTCCCGTCCCGGCGGGCGGCGAGGTCGACGTAGCCGATGAGGTCGCGGCCGTGGTTGGTCGCCAGAAACGCTTCCGAGCGCTCCTCCACCCACTTGACCGGAACGCCCAGGCGCCTCGAGACGGCTGCCGTCACGCACTCCTCGGCCGAGCCGGCCGACTTGCAGCCGAAGCCGCCGCCGACCTCCGGCGCGATGGCGCGCACCTGATCCTCGCCCATGCCGTTCATCGAGGCCATGAACGTCCGCAGCAGGTGCGGGGACTGCGTCGACGACCAGATGGTCAGGGTCTCCTTGCCCGGCTCGTAGTGCGCCACGACGCCGCGGGGCTCGATGGGCGTCGGCGCGAGCCGCTGGTTGATCATGCGCTGCGAGATCACCACCTCGGCGTCCGCGAACGCCTGGTCGACGGCCGTGTCGTCGACCAGGCCGTCCGCTCCGACGCCGGTGCCCATCGGCAGCGAGGCGAGCATCAGGTTGTGCGGGAAGTCGGCGTGCAGGACGACCGGCTCGCCGGTCATTGCCTGCTCGGGATCGACCACGACCGGCAGCGGCTCGTAGTCGACCTCGATGGCGTCGACCGCGTCGCGCGCGACATAGCGGTCGCGGGCCACCACGACGGCTACCGGCTCGCCGACGAAGCGGACGACGCCGGTCGCCACCGCGCGGCGCTCCGGCGCCGGGAACGGCAGCAGGGTCGGCAGGGGGCCGGCCATCTCCGCCATCTGCGCGCCGGTGAACACCGCCTCGACGCCGTCGAGCGCTTCCGCGGCGCTGGTGTCGATGGACAGGATGCGCCCGTGCGCGACGTCGCTGCGCTTGAACGCGAGGTGCAGCATGCCCGCGAGCTTGACGTCGTCGACGTAGGTTCCGCGGCCCTGGATCAGGCGCGGATCCTCGCGCCGCTTGACGCGCTGGCCGACGAGCTTCGGGAGAACCGGGGTTACCGTCATGGAGCTTGTCCCGTCATGCGGAGAGCGTGCCGCCGCGTTCAGCCTCCCGCCCGGGCCAGCGCGGCCTCGAGCGCCCGGCGGGTGAAGACCGGGATCATCGCGCGGCGGTACTCGGCGCTGCCGTGGATGTCGGCGTTCAGCTCGCTCACGCCGTCGCCCGCGCCGCGCGCCGCCGCGGCCGCGGCGGCTGCCGTCGCGGGCTGCCCCGCGAGCGCGGCCTCGACGCCCGCCAGGCGCGACGGAGACGACGCGGCGCCCGTCAGGCCGACCCGGGCCGTCCGGATGATGCCGCCGCCGGTCTCGAGCGCGGCGGCCACGCCCACGATGGCGAACCGCGAGGCGCGCTGGTGGAGCTTGGCGTACGCCGACGCCCGCGACGCGGCGAACGTCACCTTCGCAAGGATCTCGTCGGCCGCGAGGTCGACCGTGAAGACGCCCTGGAAGAAGTCGCGGGCCTTCACGACCCGCCACCCGCCGGGTCCCTTCAGGTGCAGGTCGGCGTCCACCGCCAGCATGGCGGCGGGGTAGTCGGCGGCCGGGTCGGCATGCGCCAGGCTGCCGCCCAGCGTGCCCCGGTTCCGGACCTGCGGATCGCCGATGACGGCGGCGGTGTCGGCGACCACGGGACAGCGTTCGCGCAGCAGGGCCGACGTCGCCACGTCGTGGTGCCGTGTGTTGGCGCCGATCTCGACCACGCCGTCCGACTCGCGGATGCCCGCCAGGTCCGGGATGTGGCCGATGTCGATGAGGACGGCGGGCTCGCTCAGGCGCAGCTTCATCAGTGGGACGAGGCTGTGGCCGCCCGCGAGCAGCTTGCCGGCGCCGCCCGCGGCCTGGAGCCGCGCGATCGCGTCGTCGAGCGACGTCGCGCGCGCGTAGTCGAATGCGGTCGGAATCACGCCTGTCCTCCCTGAATGATGCGCCACAGCCGCTCGGGCCGGAGCATCATGTCGATGTGCTTCACGCCGAGGCCGCGCAGGGCGTCGACCGCGGCCGAGACGACGCACGGCGTCGATCCGATGGTGCCGGCTTCGCCGACGCCCTTGGCGCCCAGCGGGTTGACCGGCGTGGGCGTCACGGTGTTGTCGAGCTCGAAGCGGGGGAAGTCGCTCGCGCGCGGAATGGCGTAGTCCATGAACGAGCCGGTCAGCGGCTGGCCGTCGGCGCCGTAGACCACCTCCTCGACCAGGGCCTGCCCGATGCCCTGGGCCAGGCCGCCGTGGATCTGGCCCTCGACGATGAGGGGGTTGATCAGGTGGCCCGCGTCGTCGACCGCGACCATGCGGAGCAGGCGCGGCTCGCCGGTGTCGCGGTCGATCTCCAGCAGCGCGATGTGGCAGCCGAACGGATAGGTGTTGTTGCTCGGCTCGAAGAACGCCTCGTCGCTCAGCCCCGGCTCGAGGCCGGCTGGCAGCTTGATGGGCCGGTGCGCGTAGGCCGCCACCTCGGCGAACGACTTGGCCGCGGCGGGCGCTCCCGCGACCGCGATGCGTCCGTTCTCGAAGACGAGGTCGGCCTCGTGGGCCTCGAGCAGCGCGGCCGCGAACTTCGCCATCTTCGCCTTTACCTTGCCGCCGGCCAGGTGCAGCGCGGCGCCGCCCACGGCCTGCGACCGGCTGCCGAAGGTGCCGATGCCCTGCTTGACCACCGCGGTGTCCCCGTGCCGGATGGTGACGTGGTCGAAGGGCACGCCGAACTGGTCGGCGAGCATCTGGGCGAAGGTGGTCTCGTTGCCCTGGCCGTGGGGCGACGCCCCGGTCGTGGCGCTGATCCGCCCGTCGCGCTCGACGGTGACCTGGGCGTGCTCCCAGCCGCCGGTCGGCAGGCCCGACGACGGGCCGACGCCGCAGATCTCGACGTACATCGACAGGCCCAGACCGACCAGCCGGCCCTCCGCCTGCGCGGCGTCCCGCTCGGCCTTGAGCTGCTCCCAGCCCGCCTTCTCCAGCGCGCGGTCGAGCACCTTGTCGTAGTCGCCCGAGTCGTAGACCGCCCCCGTCTGCGTGGTGTAGGGAAACTGATCCGGCCGGATGAAGTTCCGGCGCCGCAGCTCGGCGGGGTCCATGCCCAGCTCGCGGGCGAGCATGTCCATCCCGCGCTCCACGAAGTAGATCGCCTCGGGCCGGCCCGCGCCGCGGTAGGCGTCCGTCGGCGTCTTGTTGGTGAACACCTCCGTGAGCGTCGCGCGGATGGCGGGGATGGCATAAGTGGCGCTGGCCATCGTCATCGTCAGCGTCGGGATGGCGGCGGTCAGCAGCATGTTGTAGGCGCCGATGTCGGCGACGAGACGCAGCTTCAGCCCGAGCACCGTGCCGTCGCGCCGGGCCGCCAGATCGACGTAGGCGAGGATGTCGCGCCCGTGGATGGTGGTGAGAAACGCCTCCGAGCGGTCCTCCACCCACTTGACGGGCAGGCCCAGCCGCTTCGAGACGGCCGCCGCCACGTACTCCTCGCCGTAGATGTTGATCTTCGAGCCAAATCCGCCGCCGACCTCGGGCGCGATGGCCCGCACCTGGTCCTGGCCCAGGCCCGTCAGCGAGGCGATGAACGTGCGCAGGATGTGCGGGTTCTGCGTCGACGACCAGATGGTCAGCGTGTCCTTGCCCGGCTCGTAGTGGGCCACGACGCCGCGCGGCTCGATCGACGTGGGCGCGAGCCGGTGGTTGACCATGCGCTGCGAGACCACCACCTCGGCGTCCGCGAACGCCTGGTCGATGGCCGTGTCGTCCACCGTGCCGTCGCCCCCCACCCCGGTGCCGGCCGGCAGCGGCCCGACCGCGTGGTTGTTCGGAAAGTCGGCGTGCAGCAGCGCCGGCCTGCCGGACATCGCCTCCTCGGGGTCGACCACGGCGGGCAGCGGCTCGTAGTCGACGGCGATGGCGTCCGCCGCGTCGCGCGCGACGTAGCGGTCGCGGGCCACCACGACGGCGACCGGCTCGCCGACGTAGCGGACGATGTCGGCGGCCACCGCGCGGTGCTCCGGCGACGGGAACGGGGTCCCGATCGGCATCGGCCCGAGCAGCTCCGCGATCTGCGCGCCGGTGAAGACCGCCTCGACGCCGTCGAGCGCCTCCGCGGCGCTGGTGTCGATGGCGAGGATGCGGCCGTGCGCGATGTCGCTCCGCTTGAACGCCAGGTGCTGGAGGCCGGCGATCTTGACGTCGTCCACGTAGGTTCCGCGGCCCTGGATGAGACGCGGGTCCTCGCGCCGCTTGACGCGCTGGCCGACGAGCTTGGGCAGGACCGGCGAGGACGTCATGCGCTACCCCTCCCGCGTGCGGCCCGCGGCGTGCTGCACCGCGTTGACGATGTGCTGGTAGCCGGTGCAGCGGCACAGGTTGCCGTCGAGACCGTCCCGGATGTCCTGCTCGGTAGGCGCCGGGTTGTCGTTCAGCAGGTTGACGGCCGACATGATCATGCCGGGCGTGCAGTAGCCGCACTGCAGGCCGTGCTCCTCCCAGAACCCTTCCTGCAGCGGGTGCAGCCGGTCGCCGTCGGCGAGCCCCTCGATCGTGGTGACCTCGGCGCCGTCGGCCTGGACGGCGAAGATGGTGCACGACTTCGCGCTCCGCCCGTCGAGCAGGACGGTGCAGGCGCCGCACTGGCTGGTGTCGCAGCCGACGTGCGCGCCCGTCAGGTTCAGGTGCTCGCGCAGGAAATGAACCAGGAGCAGGCGCGGCTCCACGTCGGCGGAGCGGCGTTTGCCGTTGACGGTAATCGAAACTTGGGCCATCTGTTCTCTCCGGAAACTGGCCGATAGCCTACCGGTAACCGCCACCGGCGACAAGTGCGCCGGCGCCGGGCGGGGCGGCTACGGACCGGTCTCGATCCGCACCAGCACGCCGTCCCGCAGCGCGAAGCGGGCGGCCACGTCCTCCGCGTCCGGCGCGACGAGCCCGCCCGCCTGCCAGTCCGTCACCGGCGGCTCGATCCACACGCGCCGCGACATTCCCGTACGGACCCGCACGGCTGCCTCGATCAGCGTCCCGAACGCGGCGTCGAGATTCGCGCGGACGCCGCGGTCGTCGTCCAGCCGCACGACGCGGTCCGCCGGCAGCCGCGCGACCACGGGCGCAATCTCGTCCAGGACGTGCGTGGAGAGCCTGGCCAACTGCACCCAGCGGTCGTTGCGCGACCAGTGCACGGGTACCGCCAGCACGGCGACGAGCGCCGCCGTGCCGACCATGCGCCGGCGCGCAGCGGGCGTGGCGCGGCTCCAGATCGAGGCGAGCAGCGCGGCCCCCGCGAGCGCTGCGCCGGCCGCCGGCCCGACGGCGTACAGGCTCGAGCGCACCGGCAGCACGATGGCCAGGGCGTAGCCGCCAATCATCCAGACCGCGCCCAGGGCCACCTGCCGCCACAGCCGCGTCGTCGGCCGGGGCAGGGTGCGCGCCGCCAGGGCCATGATCAGCGTCGCCGCCACGGGCAGCGTGGCGGCCCGGTCGAGGTACTCGAGCACGTTGCGGCCGACGGTCGCGGGATCCAGGGTGAAGCGGTAGAACGAGGGGGCTGTCCAGGGCGTCATCCCGCCGGCCGCGGCCCGGGCGGCGAGATAGACCGCGAGCACGGCGAACAGGGGCCAGGCGCGCCGCGCGCCGCGCCACGGATCGATCCGCCCGGCGTCCGGGTCGCCGGCAGCGGTGGGTGACGGCAGCGCGCCCCACGCGAGCAGGACGAACGGCAGCAGCACCGCGTCCTCCCGCGAGAGCATGGCCAGCAACGCCCAGGCAGCCGCGCGCGACGTCCGGCCGCGCACGAACGCGCGGGCCGCGAGCAGCGCGAACAGCGTCGCGAGCAGCGCGGTGCGGCCGCTCATCCAGAGCAGTGCCATGTTGATGCCGTGGAAGCTGAGGCTCCAGAGCGCGGCGGCGACGAGCGCGCTGCCGCGCGTCATCCCGAGCTCGACGGCCAGGCTCCCGAGCACGGCCGCCGCCGCCAGCAGGAAGGCCAGGTTCGTGAGCCCGTAGGCGAGCGGCTCGGTGCCGAACAGCCACCAGTCGGCCGCGAAGCTCAACTGGACGAGCGGCCGGTAGAAGTCGGGCGCCTGCAGGAAGGGCGTGACCAGGTCGGCCGGACGCGTCAACTGGTTCGACGCAATCCAGACGAAGTCGTCCTTGATGAACCCGTGACCGAGGCCGGGCAGGTAGATCACCAGCAGCGTCGCCAGCAGCAGTCCCGACCAGCCCTTCATCGCGTCCGCATCCGCTTGAATGCCTGCACCCGCAAGACCTGCACCGTGTCCCTCACAGCGCGGCGCCGAACAGCGCCAGCATCCCGCCGCCGACCAGCCAGCTCGTCCGATCGCGCAGCGCGAACACTACCGGATCGTCGCCGACCGCGCCGCGGTTCGCGAGCAGCATCGCGCGCCCCAGCCAGTAGAGCAGCAGGAGGCCGACGAGCCACAGGAAGTCCGGCCGCGCGTAGCGCTCGCTCACCGCCGGGCTCGAGACGTAGAGCGTGAGCACCAGCACGGCGGCAAAGCTGCTGGCCGCACCGAGCGCCGCCAGCACGGCCAGATCCTCCGCGCGATAGGCGCGTCCGCCGGCAGCCGACAGGTCGGCCGCGCGCAGCGCCTGGAGCTCCGACTGGCGCTTGGCGACGGCCAGGGCCAGGAAGACGAACACCGAGAACGCCAGGAACCACGGCGACAGGGGCACGGCGGCCGCCGCGCCGCCGGCGAGCACGCGGAGCGTGAAGAGGACGGCCAGCGCGATGACGTCGAGGAACAGCTTGCGTTTCAGGGCCAGCGAGTAGGCGGCCGTCACCGCCACGTAGAGCAGGACCCAGCGTCCCGCCGGGACCGACAGCCAGAACGCCGCGGCCAGCCCGCCCGCGGCCAGCCCGCCCGCGAGCCAGCCCGCCGGCACTGCCCGCACCGTGCCCGCCGCCAGCGGCCGCCGCCGCCGCCGCGGGTGCCGGCGATCATGCGGCAGGTCGAGCAGATCGTTCAGGACGTAGGTGCCGGCCGCGCACGCGGTGAGCGCGGCGCACAGTCCCGCCACCACCAGATAGGGCCCGGGCCGCGTCTCGTGCGCCGCGACGAGCGGCGCGAACACGACGAGGTTCTTTAGCCACTGGTGCGGGCGCAGCAAGCGCAGGTAGTCTCCCGCGCGCCCGCCGGCCGCCGCCGGCGCGGCACCCTCCCGACTCCGATCCCCCGCAGGCGCCGGCATGGCGTCGATCGTAACGGCAGGGGTTGCGGCGTCCAACCTGACGGACGTGGACAGCGCCGGCGCGAGCTGGGAGGCGAGATCAGGTCATGAGGCCGAAGCGGCGCGGACGCGGTGGGGGCCGGGACCGAACCCACGTAGCCGGGGGCCGACCGTGGGTCGTGCGTGCTACGCTGGACGGGATGCTCGACACCCTCGCGATCGCCCGCACGCTCACCGACGCCGGCATGGACCAGGACCAAGCCGCGGCCGTGACGGCTGCGGTGCAGCAGGCCGCCGAGCATGGCGACCAGGGTACGCGCCAGGATCTCGACACGCTGCGCGCCGACGTACGCAGCGAGATCGCCCAGGCCGTCTCCACCCTGACCTGGCGGCTCGCGCTGGTGCAGGCCGCCACGATCGCCGCCGTCGGCGCGCTGGTCCGGCTATTGATGCCGTAGCGGGCCATACTGCGAACAATGAAGCACACCCCAATGCACCGGACAGGGTCGCGCGAGGCGGCTTCGGCTGGGTGATGAAATGGTGCGGAAGGGGGGATTTGAACCCCCACGATGTTGCCACCGCCAGCCCCTCAAGCTGGTGCGTCTGCCAGTTCCGCCACTTCCGCGAGCTTCCGGACGGCCGCCGCCGGGAGGCGGCGCGCGCCGTCTTCGCGAGGCTCTGCACGCACGAGTTCAGGCCGCGCTACGACCATTGTACACGCGCGCCGGTCGCGCGCGGGCAGGAGGGCGGGCTACTGCGGCGGGTCCGCGGAATCCTCGGCCGGGCCCGGCTCCGTCTGGGCCGCGGGCGCGGCGGGCGCATCGATGCCGCTGAGGAGCGACCCCGGACCGCGCTGCCCCAGGATGGCGAGCACCATCGCCCCGACCATGAACAGGGCGCCGAGCACGGTGGTCGCGCGCGTCAGCACGGTCGCGCCGGCACGGGCCCCGAACGCCGCCTGGCTGCCGCTGCCGCCGAAGGCGGCGGCAATGTCCCCGCCCTTGCCCTGCTGCAGCAGGACGACGACCAGCAGGAACAGGCAGACGAACACGTAGACGGCCGACAGCGCGATGCTGAGCATGACCGGTGATTATAGCAGCCCGCGGGTCCCGGCCACGATCTCCGCGAAGCTGCCGGGGTCGAGACCGGCGCCGCCGACCAGGGCCCCGTCCACGTCGGGCTGCGCCGCGAGCGCCGCGACGTTGCCGGGCTTGACGCTGCCGCCGTAGAGGATGCGCCGCGTGCGGGCGATGCTCTCGTCCAGGACGCCGGCCAGCCGAGCACGGATGTGCGCGTGCACCTCCTGCGCCTGCTCGGGCGTCGCGTTGCGGCCGGTTCCGATCGCCCAGACCGGCTCGTACGCCACGACGAGCGACCCGGCAGCTGCGGCCAGTCCGGCCAGCCCGGCCTGCAACTGGCGATCCAGCACCTCGAACGTCCGGTTCGACTCGCGCTCGGCGAGCGTTTCCCCGACGCACATGATCGGCACCAGACGCGCGCCGGTGGCCGCGCGCACCTTCGCGCCGACCTCCGCGTCCGTCTCGCCGAACAGGTGGCGCCGCTCGGAATGCCCGATGATCACGTAGCCCGCCCCCGCGTCCCGCAGCATGCCGGCGCTGATCTCGCCGGTGAACGCGCCCTGCCGCTCCGCGTGCAGGTCCTGCCCGGCCACCCCGATGCCGCTGCCGGCGAGCGCCCCGGCCAGCGCGTGCAGCGCCGTGAAGGGCGGCGCCAGGACGATCTCGACGTCGCGCACCTCGGCGACGAGCGCGCGGAACGCGTGGGCGTAGGCCGCGGCCTCGCCTACCGTCTTGTGCATCTTCCAGTTGGCTGCGACGAGGGGTGTTCTCATGGTGCGCACCTTTGCCGGCGAGGTGGACGTCCGGCTAGTTGTCGGGCAGCGCGGCGACGCCCGGCAGCGTGCGGCCGCTCAGGAACTCGAGCGAGGCGCCGCCGCCGGTCGAGACGTGGGTGATGCG
>JAAXGX010000159.1 GCA_012271165.1 Vicinamibacteraceae bacterium
CATCGGCTCGCCTCCCTCCTCAATCAGACGGGGCTGCGCCCCGAACCCCCGGCGTCCGCTTGCGGGGACCCCTTCGCCCCGCGCCGCTCCCGCCGAGGCGTGCTGTGCGCAGCTTCCATCAGACGGGGCTGCGCCCCGAACCCCCGGCGTTCTCTTGCGGGGACCCCTTCGCCCCGCGCCGCTCCCGCCGCGGCGCGCCGTGCGCGCCTTGCTGCGCCGTGCTACGGCGCCGACTCCTGGCGGGGAGAGGTTTCGGGATCCGGGGCGCGCTGCACGGGGTCGTCGTCTGCACCGGGGGCGACGGCGCCGGCTGCGGCCACGAGCGCGGCGGCGGGCAGGGTCCCGAAGAGCCGGTCGACGGGGCCGCCGGCGTGGAGCGTGCGCGCGCCCTCGACGCGCACGGGCAGGAAGACGAGCGCCGCGTCCCGCGAGCGCGCATAGGCGCCGTCGCCCTCGGCCGCGTCCACGGCGACGATGCTCGCGGCGCTGCCCAGCTCGCCGAGCCGGCGGCGGAGATCGGCTTCGGCCGCGCCGGCCGCGGCCGTCGGGCCCGGGGCGAGCAGGCGGAGGGCCGCGTCGTCCCACTCGTCGGTCCGCGTCGTCAGATGGGCGAGTGCCAGGGCCAGCCGCGACGACTCGTCCGCGAGCCACCAGACGTCGATGCGCCGCCCGCCGCCCGCCGCCTGCGGCAGCGTGGTCCGGCGGTCCTCCGCGGCACGCAGCACGACGGAGTGCCGGTCGAGCGCGGCCGCGCCCTGCAGCAGCAGCGCGTGCCGCCGCGACAGCTCCGCCGGCCGCTGCGGGTCGCGACTGTCGTCCCAGTCGAGCATGAGGGTGTTGGCTCGAATGGGGCCGACGCCCCAGGCCTGCAGCACCGCCGCGGCCGCCAGGGGCCCGCTGCCGGCCGCCACCACCAGCGGATGGACATCGAGGCCTTCGCGCAGCGCGTCGGCCGCCAGCCGCTGCTCGGCTTCCCGGCAAGCCTGGTCGCCCGCGGCCCCGGCGGGCTCGTCGGCCAGGAGCGTGACGGCCCCGACGATGCCGGAGCCCCCGGAGATCCAGCCCGCCGCCCGCAGCAGACGCCCCCGGCGGGCGGACGTATCGGCGAAGGCCAGGATGTGCGGCTGCCATTCCGCGGCGCCTTCCGGCTGGTCGGCGATCTCACGGAGCCCCTTCTTGACGCGCTGGAACCGGTAGGCCCGCCGGCGGTCGCGCCAGCGTGCCGGCACGGCGGTCCAGTGCAGGTACTGGTGGACGAGCGCGAGGATGCCGACGGCCGCCAGGCTCGCCACGGGGTCGAGCATGAGCATCGCGAGCCCGCACAGCCCGGCGCCGGCCAAGCTGGCGCGCGCGCGGGAGAAAGGAGAGCCCGGGCGCAGCGACGGGCCGGCCCCGACCGCCTCGACGTAGGTGGCGTAGTTGAGCAGCCCGTACGAGATCAGCAGGAACATCGACACGACGGCCGCGATCGCGTCGAGGTCGCCCAGAGCGATCGCCGCGATCGCGACCAGGCCGGTCAGAACCACGGCCCGTCGCGGGTGGCCCGCCGGTCCGCGGCCGGCGCCGAAGAACGTGAGCGGCGCGAAGAGCCTGTCGCCGGCCAGCGCCTGCAGGATGCGGGCGGCGCCCAGGAGCGTTGCCAGGGCCGCGGCCAGCGTCGCCGCCAGCACGGCGGCGTGGACCAGCCACGGCATGGCCGCGATGCGCGGCAGGACCTCGTAGTCCGTGGCCAGGTTCGGGAGCGGTGCCGATGCCGCCAGCACGAACATGCCCGCGCCGTAGGTCGCCACGAACACGCTGAGCGCGGGGAAAATCCCGCGCGGCAGGCTGCGGGCGGGCTTCCTCAGGTCTCCCAGCGTGCCGACGCCCAGCGTGAAGCCGGCCACCGCCGGGAAGAGGATGGGGAAGACCGTCCAGAACGGGAGCGCCGCGTCGCCGGCCGACCAGCTCTGCCGCAGCAGCGGCAGGTCCCACGCCGACCGGCCGCCGACCAGCAGCGACACCAGCGCGCCGGCCAGAATCGCCAGGACGACGAGCTGCACGCGGCCTGCCGCCCGCACCCCCGCGTATGCCAGCTGGAACATGGCGAGCGCTGCGCCACCGGCCACCAGGCGCACGGCGAGCCCCGACCCGCCGACCAGCGCGGCCGCGGCCTCCCCGAAACCGATGCAATAGAACGCCACCGACGTGGCCTGGGCCAGATAGAGAGCCAGGCCGAGCGCGCCCCCGAACTCGACCCCGAGCGTCCGCGAGAGCAGGAAGCAGTCGCCGGTCCCGCGCACCTTGCGGCTGGCGGCGACGGCCGACAGCGAGATGCTCGTCAGGAGCGCGATGGCGCTCGCCAGCGCGAGCATCAGGAGCCCGCCCGCCAGCCCGGCGCTGCCGACGACGAAGCCGAGGCGCCGGAACAGGACGAGACCGAGCACGGCGATGACGGTTGGCGCGAAGACACCGCCAAACGCGCCGAGGGCCTGCGAGCCGGTCGTCCCGCCGGCGGCCCGGCCGGGAATGGTCACCTCGTAAGCGTAACAGTCCGGCGCAGGCAGGCGCCGGACTGTCCGTTCCGGAGCGGCCGACCGATGACATGTAGTGGGGACACGAGGGCATAACGCCAAAAAGAGGGAGATTTCGGGTCGGGGTAATGATAAAATTGATGGGAATTTACCGAAACAAATCCATCCCGTAGTGCGTCTAAAGAAGCACGACGGGAGATTCCCGAGTCCCACCGCACATTCAGCGCCGTTTGCGGGATGACGCGCGCGCGCGTCGAGAGGAGCCGGTTGTTGACGCAGGATAGACATGAAGTAGTGCGAGACTTGGTTGCCGCGGGACAGGAACGGGGCTTCGTGACCATCGACCAGGTCGTCGAGCATCTAGCGCCCGACGTCGAGTCCGACGACCTCGCCGCGTTGCTGCAGGAGCTCGAGAACCAGGGCATCGAGGTCGAAGGGTCCGCCGATCAGATCGAGGTCGATACGGCCCGGCGCGCGCCGTTGCGCGTGATGCCCGAGGCGGAGGTGCATCCGGCGGGTGACGAATCGGACCAGGGCCAGGATCTGGTGCGAACGTATCTCCGACAGATGAGCCGCGTGCCGTTGCTCACGCGCGAGGGGGAGGTGGCCATCGCGAAGCGCATCGAGCGCGGCGAGCAGCGCGTCATGATCGCGCTGTCGCGAAGCCTGATCGTCGCGCGCCACGTGCTGCACCTCGGCCAGGACCTCCGGGATGGCGAGCGCGATCTGCAGGAGATCGTCGTGCTGCAGGAAGGGGAGCTGACGGAACGGCAGATGGCCAACCGTGCCCGCAAGTTCCTCGACGCCGTCGACGGCGTCGCCGCCGCGCTCAAGGAGCTGACCCGGCGCCAGAACCGGGCGGCCGCCACGCGCCGGCGGCACGGGCGCGTGTCGACGCGCACGACCTTGCGGCTGCTGCGCGCCCATGTCGCCGTTTCGCGGGCCGTGCGCGCCATGCGGTTCACGCCCGAGGTGCGCGAGAGCTTCATCGAGAAGATCGATTCGTCCGCCGGGACGCTGCGCCGCGCGGAACGCCGCGGCGAGCGCCTGCGACGTCCGGCTGCGACGGCGCGCCAGGGCCAGGACGGCGACGGACAGCCCGGGGCCCGCACACCGCTCAACGAGCGCCGCCAGGAGATCGAAGAGACGGCCGAAGCGCTCGCGCGCATCCAGAAGGCGATTGTCCGCGGCTCGATGCAGGCCGATCGGGCGCGCAAGGAGCTCACCGAGGCCAACCTGCGCCTCGTGGTGTCGGTGGCGAAGAAGTACGCCAACCGCGGCCTGGCGTTCCTCGACCTGATCCAGGAAGGGAACATCGGGTTGATGCGCGCGGTCGACAAGTTCGACTATCGCCGCGGGTTCAAGTTCTCCACCTACGCGACATGGTGGATCCGCCAGGCGATCACGCGCGCCATCGCCGACCAGGCCCGGACGATTCGGATTCCGGTGCACATGATCGAGACGTTGAACAAGCTGAACCGGGCCGGCCAGACGTTGATGCGCGATCTCGGCCGCGAGCCGACCGTGCGCGAGCTGGCCGAGCGTTCCGATCTGCCGGTGTCCGTGGTCCGCAAGGCCCGGCGGATAGCGCAGACCGTGGTGTCGCTCGACTCGCCGATCGGCGACGGCGAGGAGAGCCAGTTCGGCGATTTCATCGAGGACCGCCAGGCGGTCAACCCGGCCGAGTCGACCATTGCGTTCGATCTCCGGCGTCAGACCGAGTCGGTGCTCGAGACGCTCAGTCCCAAGGAGCGCGAGGTCATCCGCATGCGCTTCGGTCTGAACGACGGGGCCGAACCGACGCTGGCGGAGCTGGGCGAGAAGTTCTCGCTGACCCGGGAGCGGATCCGCCAGATCGAGGCGGCCGCGCTCCGCAAGCTGCGGGAGCCGTCCCGCAGCGGGCGGCTGAGCACGTTCGTGGAGCCGCGCCGGCCGTCGTCCCGCAAGCGGCGGCAGCGGGGCGACATCGGCGAGCACACGGTCATCTGACAGATATCCCGGTGAACGTGTTCGTCCTCGACGGCACGTACGAGCTGTTCCGCCACTTCTACGCCGTGCCGGCGGCGTTCGATTCGGACGGCCGCGACATCGGGGCGGTCCGCGGCGTCGTCGGGTCCGTCCTCGCCATGCTGGAGGACGACGTCACGCACGTCGGGGTGGCGACCGACCACGTCATCGAGTCGTTTCGAAACCGCCTCTGGCCGGGCTACAAGACGGGGGAGGGGATCGAGCCGGCGCTGCTGGCGCAGTTCCATCCGCTCGAGGATGCGCTGGCGGCGCTGGGCGTTGCGGTCTGGCCGATGACCGAGCTCGAGGCGGACGACGGGCTGGCAACGGCCGCGGCCCGCGCGGCGGGCGACGCGCGTGTGGAGCAGGTGTTCATCTGCACGCCGGACAAGGACCTCGCCCAATGCGTGCACGGTCGCCGGGTCGTGCAGTTCGACAGGCGGGCGGCCGTGCTCCGCGACGCGGACGGGGTCCGGGCCAGGTTCGGGGTGGGTCCCGAGTCGATGGTCGATTACCTGGCCCTGGTCGGCGATGCGGCGGACGGCTATCCGGGGCTTCCGGGGTGGGGAGCCAAGTCGGCGTCGACCGTGCTGGCGAGATACGGCCGCCTCGAGGACATACCCGCCGACGAGGCCGACTGGACCGTGCAGCCGCGCGGAGCGGCCCGCCTGGCCCGCACCCTGCGCGAGCAGCGCGAGGAGGCGCTGCTGTTCCGGCGGATCGCGACGTTGCGTCTGGACGCGCCGGTATTCGAGTCGGTCGACGAGCTGCGGTGGGCCGGTCCGCGGCCCGTTTTCTTCGATATGTGCGCCCGGCTGAACGCGCCGGGGTACTTCAGGCGTGCCCAGGCTGCGGCCGCCCGGCTGGGCGCCAGCGCTTGATGCCCGGCCGGGCCTTGGCTATCCTCTTTTGTTGCAGTGTGATGGGACGTTCCTTTTGAGGTTCGGGCGCAAGCGGGTGTGACCGTTGGCGTCCCCGCGGCGTCAAGGTACGGGAGCGGGCGACGGAGGCTGGTGATGGACGCGACGGAGCTCAAGGCGGGCGCGCCGATGATCGAGGCGAAGGGACTGAGCAAGTACTTCGGTCCGTTCGTCGCGGTGCGCGACATTTCCTTTGCGATACCCAAGGGTCAGATCGTGGCCTTCCTCGGGCCCAACGGCGCGGGCAAGACCACGATGATGCGGATGCTGACGGGGTATCTGGCGCCCAGCGCGGGCAGCGCGTCCATCGGCGGGATGGACGTGCGGGAGCATCGCATCGAGGCGTCCCGCCGCCTGGGATACCTGCCGGAGAACGGCCCGCTGTATCCCGACATGACGCCTCTCGAGCTGCTCACCTTCTTCGGCGAGGCGCGCGAGCTCGGGAAGGCCCTCAAGAGCCGCATCGACACCGTCGTCGAGCTGTGTGCATTGCAGCTCGTGATCGAGAAGCCGATCGGCAGGCTGTCGAAGGGGCTCAAGCAGCGCGTGGGTCTGGCCCAGGCGCTGCTGCACGATCCCGACGTCCTGATCATGGACGAGCCGACGGCCGGACTCGATCCCAATCAGATCCGCCAGTTTCGCGACAACGTCCAGCGCCTGCGCGCGACGAAGACGCTGCTCGTCTCGACGCACATCCTCCACGAGGCCGAGGCGACCGCGGACCGCGTGCTGCTGGTCGATGGCGGGCGTCTGGTGTTCGACGGCACCCTCGCCGAGCTCAAGGAGAACGGGTCGATCGAGAAACCGTTCTACCGCTTGACCAACCGGGGCGAGCCGGCGCCTCCTTCGCCTCCACCGGCCGCGTCCACGTCGGCTGCCCCGCCGCCCGCACCGCCGGCCCGGCCCGCGGCTGCGCCGCCGCCCGCCGCTTCCGCACCTGCGCCGCCCGCGCGGCCGGCATCGGAACCGGCCGCAGCCGCATCGTCGCCACCGGCGTCCGCACCGTCGGAGTCGGCACCGGCCGCGTCGGCTGCGCCGCCCGCGTCGGGTCCGTCCACGTCCGCACCCGCGCCGTCGCCCGCCGCCGCGCCGCCGGCGTCCGCGGCGAAGCCGTCCGAGCGTGGCGCCGAGGCGCCGTCCGACAAGTCCTAGGAGCCCGTGGTGAAACCCCGCGTCGCACCGAGAGCGGCGAGGCGCCCGCGTGGCAAGGCGCGACGAGGGACCATATTGGGCATATTCGACCGAGGAGCAACGCAGTCCACGCGGGATGCATCGCCGCTCGAATGCAGCGGGGATTTTGCCACGGGCTCCTAGAGCGGCGACAGCGTCCGCGGCGGTGCCGGTGACGATCGAGACACTTGTAA
>JAAXGX010000090.1 GCA_012271165.1 Vicinamibacteraceae bacterium
GGGGGTTCGGGGCGCAGCCCCGTCCGGACTTAGATCGGGTCGACGCCGGCGCGCAGGCAGAAGTACTCCCAGGCGCGGTCGAGGGCAAGCGGCGAGAGCTGCGTCGCGCGCGAGAGCTCGACCTCGCGATCCGACAGGCCCCGCGGCGTCCCGATTGCCATCGCCTGCAACTGCACCTCGGCATTGACCTTGAGGTAGATGGCCGTCATCACGGCCGCCTTGAGCGAGTGCGCCGCGACCACGGCGCCGTGCCCGCGCATGAGCAAGCAGGTGTTGCCGCCGAGCGCGGCCGCGAGATCGCGCCCCTGCTCCATCGAACGCACCAGCATGTCCGTCGCGTCGAACCGGGCGGCAATATCCCAGATCGGCACCTCGGATCCGATGACGGACGCCGTGTGCACCATGGGCTCGAGCGCCCGGCCCGTGATGCCGAACGGGAGCAGCGGATAGGCGTGATTGTGCACGACGGCGTTGACATCGCCGCGCGCCTCGTAGATCGCGCCGTGAATCATGCGCTCGCCGTAGGGCCTGCGATTCTCGGGATCGAGCGAGCGGCCGTCCTGCTCGAACCGAATCAGGTCGGCGTATTCGACGAGCTCCGGGCTGCGCGACCGGGCCATGACGTAGTGTCCCGCGTGTTCGGGATCCCGCACGCTGACATGGCCGAAGGCATCGACGACCTCCTCGCGCGCGAGGATGCGGTTGGCGGCGACGAGGCGCCTGAACTCGATTCGCTCCCCGAGTCCGGCAGCGTCCTGTGCGAACGCCCGCGCGGCGAATGGCGCAGCCGCAAGCATGCCGAGCGCCGTGCGAACGAATTCACGGCGTGCCACCCGTGCGTTGGAAGCCATTGCGCTCTCCTGCCAGCCAACCGACGGTCACTCACCGGCCCGCAGATCGTCGAGGAACTCCGAGCCGGGCTCCACGCCGGTCACGAGCAGCCGGTCCCGCGCGCGGGTGCAGGCGACGTAGAGCAAGTGACGTTCGATCCGTGCGACCTGCTATGGTGATGTAGTCGAGCGCCGGCGCGGCGATATTGCTCTGCGGAGGCTGCACGTAGGTGCGGCCCGACGCGGCTTCAACACTCTGGATGTGCCGGACAATGGCGTCGATGTCATAGTTGAAACGCGCTGCGAGCCGGTCCCGCACGGCGCGCACGTCGGCCACAATCGGATCAGGTTTCATCGTCGTCCTCCGCCACCAACAGTTTGCTCCGGCGTACACAGGAGCGGCGGTTCGATCCCGACGTTTCGACAGACCGCCTCGATCCGTGGCGGCACCTCGGCATTCGCGATGTGCCGGAAACTCCAGGTCACGAGGAACGGCACACGGTGTACGGCGGCAATCGCGATGTGCACGGCATCCTGTGCAGCCCGCTCCGGCACGGCCCTGGCATCGACCAGTGCTTGCGCGAGTCGTGCAACCTCCGGTGTGGCGCCGATCACGGGAAGCGGCGAGATCACCGCCAGCCACTACACGGCGAAGCAAAAGTCGTGCTCCTCGAAGCGCGACACTCTTGCGCCGCGGAACACGTTCGCCTGCGTCTTGCCGACTTCGGTCGTCACGCCGTCGTCGACGATTCGCACCCCGCGTCCGAGACCGAGGGTCAGCGACCGCAACAAGCCGTCTCTCAACTCGCGCTTCTGCAGCCGGCGTCCGCCGATACGAATCACCATCCTCGCGCGTTCGGCCAGCAACGGCGCGAGCCCTTGCATCGATTCTCGGATGAATGTCCAGTACTTGTCCGCGTTGTAGTGCCGATCGTCGCCGCGGCCGCGGGGCATCAGCGGTTCAACGCCGAGAAACCACAACCGCAACCACTGGTCCTCGCGATAGTTCGTCGTATCGAGGTACGGTGGCGACGTGATCACATCGGTGACCCGGCCCTCGAGGGACGGGAACGCGTCGGCGACCCGGCGCGCATCGATCTCGACGACCGCCGCCGAGCCATCTGGCGGACGCGTCCTGAAGCGATAATCGAGCATCCGTTCAAGAATGTCGAAGACATCCCTCAGCGGCGGTGCGTACCCCCGCTCAGTCCACCACCGGACCGAGTAGTCGGGCTTGGTGCTTATGGTTCGCGGCATGCGGTTGCTGAAGCAGTTGGGCGACCGGTGCGACTCACCGTGCAGCGCGCCCAGACAAAGCGCCGCGATGAATCGGTCGTCCTTCCGATTGCGCCAGTCCAGGACGGACCGCAGGTAGCGCACCTGCAGCAGCGTTTCCTCATGAAAGCAGAGGTCGAAGAATTGGCGAAGATCCCACTGCCACCCTCTGTCGTTCGGCTCGCGGCACTCCCGCCGCAACTGGTCCATGCGCGCTCGGGTGTCCGAGAACACAGGCGGATCGCCCTTCGCGCCGGAGACGCAGACGGCCACAGGATTCAGGTCTGCACCAGCCGCGGTCCGCCCCTGCAGTAGAGCCTGGAAGACGGTAGTGCCCCGCCCGCAGTACGGGTCGAAGACGACGCCGTCGTGCGGACTCGCCGCGAGGTGCTTCTCGACGAACGTCTCGGGGAACATCGCGAAGTACGGACAGATCGAGTGGAATCGATGCCTCATGCCGCGGCTCCGGCCCGGTTGCGGTACTCCGCGACCCAGCGGGCGACCTCCGCCAGCCGGTCGTAGCACTCGATCGTAACGCCCATCTCCACCAGCCGGGCGGCCTCCTCCACGCGACGCGGCACTCGCAACCGATGGAGCACGTTGCCCATCACGCGAACGTCGTCCACGAACTGATTGTCGGCCGTCGCGAACGGCACGACCATATAGGGGATGAAGTCGGTCACGGGCTGTGTCCCGAACCAGCGGCTCTTGAAGACGCCCAGATGTGCCTTGAGCGACTTCTGCCTCCAATCGGCGCCTGTGGCAACCTGGGCAGCGGCAAGCAGAAAGCCAGGCAGGCTATCGGGGTGCATGCGGGCAACGAATACATCCACCTGATCGTCCTGGGGCCGCTCGGGCGCGCCGATCTGCCTCTGAACCAAGCCGTCGCCGAGCTGCTCCCAGATCTGCTCCAGCTTGGCGAGAAACCCCGATCGGTCCGGCCTCGGCGACCCGAACGACCAGGCGGCGCCCTCTACCTCCGCGGCCAGGGCAGCAGTGGCGAAGTACTGGAAGTACTCCCGCAATCGCCGCACCTCCGCATCGCCGGGATGGAGATCGGAAGTGCCGAGCACGGGCGTGACAGCCCGCAGGTTGGACAGCACGAGGCTGAGCACATACGCGGTCTGTCCGAACGACTCCCCATTCAGCTCGCAGGTCAGAACCTCGCCGCGACGATCGAGGTCGAACGGATACACGGTGCCGAGTACGTCCTGCCGTGTCTGGATCCGATACGCGGCGCTGGAGACGATTTCCTCCTCGCCGTCGAACATCTCGGCGTGCACGTCGGAATGATCTTCCGCCGCCCCGAAAGAAACGGCGTTCGCGACATCTGACGTGCGCGCCGCACCGGCGGCGGCGAAGAAGGCGGAAAGCTCCAGATAATCGGCGGCCAGATCGACGTTGATCGACGAGCCGGCTACCGCGTCCGTGGGCAGGTACAGGCCGGCCATCACTCCGCCGAACGAGCGTCACGGCGCTTCTTCGCCATGCGCGAGTGCACGGTTTCCGCCGTTTCCCTGATGTCATCGGCGATGTCGAGCAGTGACTGGTCCTGCCCGTCGTACGCCCGCAGCGACCCGGCCGCGTCGCGGATCGCATCCCGCGCGCGCAGCAACGACGCGGTGAACCGTGTGTCGGCGGTCACCGTGCTCGCGTGCGCGGTGTCCAGGCTTCGCCCCTGCTCCAGGACATGGCGTCCCTCGGCGTTGACGAGCACCTCGCCAAGCCGCTTGATGTCGGGGTTCTGGGTCCGCACGACGGGTTCCACGCCATCGGATTTCGAACCGTAGATCCAGACGAGCACTTTTCGAAGCTCGTCGAGCTTCTCTTCCGGCACCTGATCCGGCTTCGGGTCGTGTCGCGCCCACGCCGCTTCGAGACCCAGGTAGTCCATGTACTGCGAACGAGACAGGGCCGTGTACAGGTGCGAGAAGTTGAACTTCCGAGCGTGGCGATCCTCGATGTCGAACAGTCCCTTCGCTTCAGCCTGCTCCAGCACGTAGATCGCTGACACCATCCGTTTGATGGTGTCATGCCGGTCGCCTATGGCAGCCGCGATCTGCTCCAGGCCGACGCCGTCGGCCCGGCCGGCCCGGTACCAACCTGCCGCGAACCTGGCTTTCGCGTACGCGTCCCACTTTGCCGGCCCGTTGATGTGCTTGAAGCCGATGAATGCACGGGCGCGTTCACGGCTTGCCACCGGGTAAACCGACACCTGGTCGAACGTGGCGCGGAGCCCATCGTCCACCGCTGGCACGGAGATGCGGAGCTTCTCCGCGGATGCAATGCTGTGCACCAGCGCGGGCTCCCGCAACAGACGCAGCGTAGCAAGCCGCCGGTTGCCCTCCAGCACAATCAGGGCGTCATCGTCCGGCGCGCGCACCACGACGAGCGGCTCGATGTCGAGGTATCCGTTCGTGGATATCGACTGTAGAAGCTCGTCGAGTTCGGCCGAGCGGTAGAGTCGCGCGATGATCCACTTGTCGGACGCATCCGTTACCTCGCCGACGAGCCGCGGGTTTTCCCTGTCCAGCCGCAGCCGGTCGACCGCGACCTTCGTGGTCTTCTCAAGCTCCATGGTCATCCCACCGCGCACCTTCGTCCGACGGTTCCCGCTGTGTCCCGCCGGAGCCCCCAGCGGCTATGGGGTCACCGCTCATCGGAACATCAGATCTCGATATCGCGGCCGAGGTCGCGGGGTCGATCGAGGTCGAGGTCGACCGGACACGAGGCGAGCAGCTCCTTGAAGCCGCGCGGGCGAGGAGCGCCCAGGCGGTCGCGCAGCAGCGCACGCGTGGTGGCGTGGCGGTCCGGATCGCGCAGCGCGGCGGCGACGGTGCGAATGAGCTCCACGTCGTCGCGGCGCACCTTGACCTCGCAACGAACCCATCCGCCCCGCTTCAACCGGTTCCGATAGCCGCGCTCGGCCAGCGTCTGCCTGCTCGCCACGCCTGCCTCCTTTCCGGTCAGGATACCGGAAATCGATCAAGGCGCTCTCCCAGGCGGCACGGCGATGCCCGACTCGCGCCGGCCTCCTGTACGAAGTCGTGCCCACGCTTCCGCAAAAGGGATACCATTCGTAGCATTCCGTGACATGAGGAGGTGCAGCATGAGGTACGTCATCGCGATTCTGGCGGGCGTCGTCCTGCTTCCGGCGCTGGCGACCGCCCAGACGTCGGAGCGCACCGCGTGGGGCGACCCGGACCTGCAGGGGGTCTGGACGAACCGGACCACGACGCCGCTCGAGCGGCCGAGCGAGTTCGCGGCGCGGGCGGTGCTCACCGACGAGGAGCGCGCGGAGATCGACGCGGAGGCCGAGGCCAACCGCGACCGCCCGCCGCCCCCCGGCCAGACCGGCGGCTACAACAGCTTCTGGCTCGACCGCGGCGTGCGGAACAGTCAGACGTCGCTCATCGTCGACCCGCCCGACGGGAGGTATCCGGCGAAGACGGATCGCGTGCGGGAGAGCGACGCGGCGTTCGCGGCCATGCGCGACGGCACCGAGTTCGACACCTGGGAGGACCTGAACCTCTACGACCGGTGCATCACGCGCGGCATGCCCGGGGCCATGATCCCCGGCTTCTACAACCACAACTACCAGATCCTGCAGACGCCCGACCACATCGTGATCCTGGTCGAGATGATCCACGACGCGCGCATCATTCCGCTGGACGGACGCGCCCACCTGTCGTCGCGGATCGGGCAGTGGATGGGCGATTCGCGGGCGCGCTGGGAGGGCGACACGCTGGTGGTCGAGACGACCAACATGAGCCCGCGGGGCGATCAGCGGGTGCGCTACCTGGTGCATGCGGGCAGCGAGCAGGCGCGCGTCGTCGAGCGGTTCACGCGGGTCGCCGCCGACCGCATCGACTACAGCTTCACGGTCACCGACCCCGCGACGTACGCGACCCCGTGGACCGCCGAGATTCCGATGGTGCCGCTCGGCGGAGAGCTGTTCGAGTACGCGTGCCACGAGGGGAACTACGGGCTCGAGAACATCCTGGCGGGGGCCCGCGAGGCCGAGCGGCGGGCGGCCGGATTGGACAAGTAGGGACCTGAACCCGGTCGCCTGGGCGTGGCGCCAGGCGGCCGGGCACGCCCCGCCACCGCCGGCGGCTACCGGTAGTACTCGGGAGACTTCCGCAGCGACTCGTGGTGGGCGTGGTCGTGCTCGATCCACAGCGCCGCGCCCGTCCGCTCCAGCAGCGCGTCCAGCTTCTCGAACGAGGCCCGCGTCTGCGCCGCGTCGACGTTGAACGTCGGCACCCGCCTCAGCTCGTAGCTCGGGGCCGTGTGATAGAGATCCCCGCTCAGCACGATGGGGCCCGTCTCGGCCAGATCGACGAGCAGCACCTGATGCCCCGGCGTGTGCCCGGGCGTCGACACGATGACGACCTGCCCGTCGCCGAAGACGTCGTGGTCGTCATCGCCCTCGATCACGATCGTCTCGCTGTGCTCGAGCTCGCTGTAGATCTCCGGCGTCCCCCAGCCGACGCCCTCGGTTGCGCCCGAGAACGCATACGCCCGCTCGGCTTCCCGCGCCAGCCAGATCGAGTCCCGGAAGGCGTTTGCGTTCCCCGCGTGATCGCCGTGCATGTGCGACATGGCGACGTAGGTGATGTCGCCGAACGAGTACCCCAGCTCGGCCAGTTGGCTCTCCAGCGTCCTCTCCGCGCCGGGGCCGAACGGCAGGCCGGTGTCCCACACCAGCGTCCCCCGCGGATGCTCGACCAGGTAGCACGGCACGGCCATGTCGCGGGTCGCCACCTCCTCCGGCGCGAGCGACAGAATCTCCAGGGTCTCGTCGTCGAGGAAGATGTAGCCGCAATCGAACACGTAGAGCCGCGTGGCGCCCGCCTCCTCGGCCAATGCCGACCCGGGCTGCGCCCCGCCGGCGCTCGGCGGCGCGCCGGCGCACGCGCCAAGCACGCCGGCCGCGACCAGCGCGAGGCAGGCGCGCGCCGTCTTCATGAGTGTCATGTTCGCGTCTCCCCCGTCGAACCGACTGGCGCTACAATACGGGCACAGCGGTGGGCCGTCCAGATCGCGGCGCCCTTGCGGAGGCCGCCGTCCGGCTCGCCGGATTCATCGAGGAGGAACGACAACATGAAGCGTCATCTACCTGTCCTGTTCGCCCTGGCCGTCGCACTCGTGATGCTGCCGGTCGGTACGGACGCGCACTTCAAGCTGATGGAGCCGACGTCCTGGATCCAGATGAACGACCTCGGCGACCCGCAGAAGATCGGGCCGTGCGGCGGCAACCCCGACGGCGACAATGCCGACATTCTGACCGGCGTCGTCACCGAGGTCACCGGCGGCTCCAAGCTGCACCTGAAGGTCCAGGAGACGATCTTCCACTCCGGCCACTACCGCGTCGCGCTCTCGGTGAACTCACGCCGCGAGCTGCCGGCGGATCCGACCGCCGTCGAGAAGTACACGGAGCGGGGCCTCTATTCGGTCTGGGGCGTGATTCAGAGCCCGCCGCAGATCCCGGTCCTGGCGGACGGCCTGTTCCGGCACTACCCGGAAGGGGACCAGCGCGCTTCGTTCCGGCCCGAGACCCCGATGGATCCGTGGGAGGCCGACATCTCCATCCCGAACATCAACTGCGAGAAGTGCACGCTGCAGGTCATCCAGTTCATGGCCGATCACGTGTACAACCGGCATGGCGGCTACTCCTATCATCAGTGCGCAGATCTGAAGATCACCGCCGATCCGTCCAAGCCCATCGACGAGGGCTGGCCGACGGACATGACCACCAACGACTGACGGAACAGGCGGAAGGCAGGCGCGGCTTCAAACGCGCCCGCCTTCCAGCCGCTCCTGCAGCCGCGCCAAGGCCTCCCGCGTCCGGGACAGCTCCGCCAGCAGCTCCGCGTGGGTCGGGGGCGCGGCGAGCTCCTGCAACCGGTCCTGCTTCGCCTCGTCCAGGCTGTTGATCACCACCGCGATGAACAGGTTGATGACCACGAACGTCCCCACCACCACGAAGCTCACGAAGTAGGCCCACGCCCACCAGTAGTGGTCGAGCGCGGCATACATGATGTCGGTCCAGTCCTCCAGGGTGACGATGCGGAACAGCGAGAGCAGCGAGATGCCGAGCGTGCGCCAGTGGGTGGGATCGATGTCGCGGAACAGGTGGTAGCCGGCCACCCCGTAGACGTAGAAGACGATCGACATCAGCGCCAGCACGTTGAACATCCCCGGCACCGAGCGGATCAGCGTGGCGACGATGAGCCGCAGCTCCGGCAGCGCCGATACCAGCCTCAGCACCCGGAACAGGCGCGCGAGCCGGGCGAGGGTCGCCAGCTCGCCCGTGCTCGGCAGCAGGCTGACGGCGATGACCGTGAAGTCGAACAGGTTCCAGCCGTCCGCGAAATAGTCCCGCAGCCGGGGCCACACCGCCGTCATCTTGATCAGGGCCTCGACGACGAAGATGGCGAGGAAGATCTGACTCGCCAGCGCGAAGGCGCCGCCGAAGCGCGCGGCCAGCGTCACCGACGTGTCCAGGCCGATGACGACGGCGTTGATGGCGATGGCGGCGGTGACGCCGTGCCGGAACCACGCGGCGCCGGCCGTCCGGCGCGCCCGGGCGACGAGTCGACCATCCGGTGGGGACGGCGGTCCGGTTGCGGTCGTTGTGGTCATGGAATGGTCGACAGGCTCACCAGACGGTCCTGACGTGCGGATAGTCGAGGATCCGGGCGTCGGCGGTGACAACCGGCGCCGACCGCCGGCGGGCCTCCGCGACGATGATCCGGTCCGCGGGATCCCGGTGAAACGGTCCGGGGAGCGCATACGCCTCCTCGACCGACTCGAGCTCGACGGGGAGCACGGTCCAGCCGTTCAGCTCCACGTAGTGGCGGAACCAGGGACGCCAGTGTCGATCGATGACCATGCGCCCGCGCTCGGCCGCGCAGGCGATCTCGGCGCAACTGATGGCCGACACGCACACCTCGGTATCGTCCGCCTCGAGCAGGGACACGGCCGGCGGCGAGAGTTGCCCGGGGTCGCTGACGGCCCAGACAATCGCGCACGTGTCGAGCACTACCATCACGATGGCTCGTCTCCAAGCATCTCCCAGTCGGCCTCGGGCAGCATCGGGGCGGTCAGATCCGTCTTGACGACGACGCTCCCCTTGCCGCAACCGAGCACTGTTCGATTGCGGTCAGGCTGGCGGATCGGCACGACGCGGGCCAGCGGCATGTTCCGCTTGCGCACCTCCACTTGCTCGCCATTCGCCACCGCCGCCAGGTACTCGCTGAGGTGATTCTTGAACTCGGCGACGTTGGCAATCTTCATGGCCATATTATAGGCCCATACCATGTCCACAGTCCGAGCCCCACGGCCGACATCCTGGCGGACGGTACCGGTGCGACACGCGGGCGCCAACACAGGGATCGCCGGCGCGGCGACCGGCGAGTTGGAGAATGGTGCGACGATTCAGCGGGACGACGGGGCGACAGCGTGCAGCCGCACGCGGCCGTACGCCACGAACAGGGCCAGCGCGAACAGCAGCAGGGCTGGGAGCATCTGCACGTACTCCGCCCGGAAGAGGTGGGTGAAGGCGGCCCCAACCATGATGACGGCGAGCCCGCCCGCGGCGGCTGGCGTCAGCGCGGGCAGGATACCGGTGGCGGCGGGGGCAATGACGCCGACGGCCCCGGCCACCTCCAGCGTGCCGATGAGCCTCCCGAAACCCGCGGGGAACCCCTCGAACTGCGCAGCCAGGTCGGCCGCCGGCGTCAGGAGCTTCGGGCCGCCCGCGCCGAGGAACGCGAGACCCAGGAGAATCTGACCGACCCAGAGTGCTCTGTTCATGGCTGGTATCCCGTGCCTCAGCGTAACATGCATCCAGGCCATTGAACGCGCCGGGCGTCCCGGCTAAGCTCCCCCCATGGAGCTTCAGAACTCTCTTTCCACGCCCGCGTCGTTCCTGCTCGCCGTCGTCGCGGCGCTCACGCTCCTCGTCGTACCCCTGCAGGCCCAGCCGGGCGAACGCGAGTTCGTCCCGGTCACCGACGCCATGCTCCAGGATCCCGATCCCGAGGACTGGCTGATGTGGCGCCGCACCCTGGACAGCTGGGGCTTCAGCCCGCTCGACCAGATCCACCGCGGCAACGTGGCCAGCCTGCGGCTGGTCTGGACGCGTCCGCTCGGCCCCGGCCTGCAGCAGGGCACGCCGCTCGTCTACGACGGCGTCCTCTACATGCCGAACCCGCGCGACATCATCCAGGCGCTGGACGCCGTGAGCGGCGACCTCATCTGGCAGCACCGCCGCGAGCGGCCCGACGACCTCGCCGAGTACATGATCGGCAGCATCATCGACACCAACCGCAACATCGCCATCCACGGCAACTACCTCTTCGACAGCACGTCGGACGACTGGGTGATCGCCATCGACGCGCGCACCGGCGAGGTGGCCTGGGAGACGATGGTGCTCGACTACACCGTCAACCCGGCCAACCAGACCTCCGGCCCGATCGTCGCCGACGGCAAGGTGATCTCCGGGCGGAGCTGCTCGCCGCGGGGCGGTCCCAACGCCTGCGTCGTCGTCGCGCACGACGCCGCGACCGGTGCGGAGCTGTGGCGCCGGCGCCTCATCCCGGCCCCGGGCGAGTTCGGCGACGAGACCTGGGGCGGCGTGCCGTTCGAGGAGCGCAGGCACGTCGGCGCGTGGATGGTCCCGAGCTACGACCCGGCGCTGAACCTCGTCTACATCGGCACGTCGGTCAC
>JAAXGX010000066.1 GCA_012271165.1 Vicinamibacteraceae bacterium
AAGTCGATCAGGTCGTCCTCGGTGATCCCCTGCAGGTCGAACGGCGCCGGCTTCGTCGGGAACGGCTGGGTCGGGGAGTACCACTCGCCCGGCACGTCGCCAGCCGGGACCGGGCGCTCCTCGATCGGCCACACCGGCTCGCCGGTGACGCGGTCGAAGACGTAGGTGAACGCCTGCTTGCTGGTCTGCGCCAGGGCCTTGATCTCGCGCCCGTCGACGGTGATGTCGAGCAGGTTGGCCGCGGTCGGGAAGTCGTAGTCCCACAGCCCGTGGTGCACCGCCTGGAAGTGCCAGATGCGCTCGCCCGTCTCCCCGTCCACGCAGACGATGCTCTCGGCGAACAGGTTGTCGCCGGGCCGCATGCCGCCGTACCAGTCGTTGGTCGGGGTGCCCGTGGGCAGGTACACGAACCCGAGCTCCTCGTCGACCGCCATCGTCCCCCAGACGTTCGTGTGCCCGCTGTAGCGCCACGACTCGTTCTGCCAGCTGTCCGCGCCGAACTCGTCGCCCTGCGGGATGGTGTGGAAGATCCACTTCATGGCGCCCGTGCGGGCGTCGAAGCCGCGCACGTGGCCCGGATCCGCCTCGCGCCGCGTGAGAAAGGTGTCCTGGACGATGCTGCCCACGACCACCGTGTCGCCCACGACGGCCAGCGGCTGCGAGTGCGTCAGGCGGCTGCGATCGATGGCGCGGCCGAGGCTGCCGCTGAGGTCGACCGTGCCGCCGTCGCCGAAGTCGGGGTAGAGCGCGCCGGTCCGCGCGTCGAGCGCCACGAGCCGCAGGTCGTGCGTGGCGATGAAGATGCGGCTGTCGTCGCTCTCGGTATCCTTCCAGTACGAGACGCCCCGGTGGTGCCAGCCGACGTTGGCCGGGCGGTCGAGCCGCTCGTAGGTCCGCGGGTCGTACGACCAGACCAGCTCGCCCGTGCCGGCGTCGAGCGCCGCCACCTGCCCGACGGCGGTGCTGACGTAGACGAGCCCGCCCACCATCAGCGGGATGGTCTTGAACTGCAGCGCGTCGATCTCCGGCCGGGCGCGCGTCACGTCGGTCGAGATGGACGTCCAGCGCCAGGCGATCTCCAGGTCGGTGAAGTTCTCGACGGTGATCTGGTCGAGCGGCGAGTACTTCGTGTTGCCCGGGTCGGCCCCGAAGGCGCGCCACTCGCCGGCGGGCGCCGCCGACTGCGCCCGCAGCGCGAGGGGCGAGAGGGCGGCCGCCAGCACGAGCGCCGCCGCGGCGGCCGCGAGACGCCGCGTGCGCGGAGCAGGCCGGGCCGGCCAGGCGGCGCCGCCGGGCCCCCGGAGTGCAGCACCGGTCGTATGCGGCTGGGCGTCTGCCACGGCTTCCTCCTCGCTATCCCTGGCGGTGTGCCGGCCATCATAGCGGGGTGCCAGCGGGGCGATCCAGACGGCGCGCGGTTTCGCGCCCGGGGGCGAATTGCAGGCGCGAGGTGGAGCGACCGGCCGCGGGTCCGTAGAATGGGGGGGCTCGGTGAATCCGCTCGCGGCTGGAGGTGGGACGTGACGTTGCAGAAGCGCGTGCAGACAGGCCTCGCGGCGGCGGCGCTGGCCGCCGCCATGACGCTGCCGGCCCAGGCCCAGAACGTGGACTGGCGGCTCCACAATCTCGATCTGGCGGGGAGCCGCTACTCCGAGCTCGACCGGATCACGCGGGACAACGTCGCCACCCTGACGCCGCGCTGGCTCTTCCAGCACGGCGTCATCGACGGCGTCAGCAACCAGACCACGCCGGTGATCGTCGACGGCATCATGTACGTCACCGACGCGCGCGGCAGCGTCTATGCCGTCGACGGCGCCGACGGCCACCTGCTGTGGACCTACGACGTGACCGAGCTGCTGGGCGGGGCCCGCCGCGAGGGCTACATCTTCCGTCACCGCGGCGTCACCTACGAGAACGGCGTCATCTACAGCGCCGCCGGCTCGTTCATCTTCGCCTTGGACGCGAAGACCGGCGAGCCGCTCGATGGCTTCGGCGAGAACGGCCAGGCAAGCGTGATTCTCGACGTGCTCAGGCTGCGCTACCCGGACGTCGAGACGGCCATCTCCATGGGCTACTGGTTCACGACCGCGCCGCAGATTCACGACGGCGTCATCTACGTCGGGTCGACCCGCAGCGAGAGCTTCATCCCCGGCGGCCACGTCCTGGCGGTCGACGCGCTCACCGGCGAGGTGCT
This sequence comes from Vicinamibacteraceae bacterium, assembly GCA_012271165.1. Taxonomy (GTDB): domain Bacteria; phylum Acidobacteriota; class Vicinamibacteria; order Vicinamibacterales; family UBA8438; genus JAAXGX01. The sequence goes on from JAAXGX010000066.1 coordinate 2,195, forward strand.
GTGGCACTTCAACACCATTCCGCAGGACGAGAACGACCAGGGCTGGGACATCGCCGGGCCCACCTGGGTGGGCGGCGTGCGCAACGGCGGCGGCATCTGGGAGACGCCCTCGATCGATCCCGAGCTGGGCCTGGTCTACGTCGCGGTGGGCAATCCGTTCGGCGACAGCACGCGGCGGGCCGGGATGAACCTGTTCACCGATTCGGTCATCGCGCTCTCGCTCGACGAAGGCCGGCTCGAGTGGTACTACCAGCTCGTGCACCACGACGTCTGGGACTACGACAACGGCAGCCAGCCCATCCTGTTCGACATGGAGGTCGACGGCGAGCCGGTCAAGGCGCTCGCGCAGGCGAACAAGAACTCGTGGCTGTACCTGCTGGACCGCCGCACCGGCGAGCCGATCCATCCGATCATCGAGACCCCGGTCTCGACCGAGACCGACACGCCCGGCGAGCAGCCCTGGCCCACGCAGCCGATTCCGCACAAGGCCAACGGCGAGCGCATGGAGCCCGTCTCGCCGGTCGTGCCGACGGACATCCCGCCGGAGGATCTGGAAGGCAAGCGCATCGTCCCGCAGTTCACGCCGCGCGGGCCCGACCAGATCTTCGCACCCGGCATGGGGGGCGGCGCCAGTTACGCGCCGCTGGCCTACAGCCCGCAAACGGGCCTGCTGTACGTCAACGCGATCGACCGGCCGTTCGGCTCGACCCGCGAGCCGCGCGGCGTCGTCTCCGCCTACGATCCGACGACGGGCGAGCTGGCCTGGCGGCAGATCTTCGAGGGCTACGGCCAGTCGGGGCCCGTCGTCACGGCGGGAGGTCTCGTCTTCGTCGGCGCGGGCAGCAACATCGCCGGCTACTTCTACGCCTACGACGCCGTCACCGGCGAGGAGCTCTGGAAGTTCAACACCGGCTCGGGCATCTACGCGGCGCCCTCCGTCTACATGGTCGACGGCGAGCAGTTCGTGACCGTGGCGTCCGGCGGCGGCGACCGTGGCCGCCGGGGCGGCGACCTGATCCTCAGCTTCGCGCTGCCGCGGTAGAGGCGGCGGCGAACAGGCGGGGCGCGCCGGGCGGCATAGAATCAGTCAGAATGAGCGATCTGATCCCGGTCTTCCGACTATCGAACTACATCCAGGGCATCGCGGAAGGTTGGCCCACAGGTGACATCCAGCGCGGGATCATCTGCAGCCTGCCGAGGCGCTTCCATGCGCTGTCGCGCGAAAGACAGCGCACCGCACTGCGGGAGCGGGTGCCGCTGACCGGTACGCGCTGGGACGCGCTGCTGGCGGCCATGGTCGAACATCTCGCAGCCCGGCACGAACTCGAAGCACCCGACTGGGTAAACGAACCGGAGCGGTTCCTCGACGATACGTGGGTCGTGAGCGAGGTGCCGATCATCCGCCGCGAGGCACTGATGTTCTCGCCGGCCGCCTTCCTGCGGCACGGGGCCATCCCCGACCCGAAGGACCTCGATGCCCGCGGCGGAGAAACCGAGGAATGGGCGCCGTGAGCACGATGCTGAACCGCGAGCAGTTGCGGCGACTCCTCGATGAGGTGTCGAACGAACTGCGGCACGAGCGCGTGCGAGCCCAGGTGTACGTGATCGGCGGCGCCGCAATGAGCCTTGCGTTCAGCCGCGACCGCAGAACCGAGGATGTCGACGCGCGAATCGACCGCGGGCACTCTGCACTCGTCAAGGTGGTGCAACGCGTCGGCCGGCGGCATGGCATCGCCGACAACTGGCTGAACGAGCAGGCGACGACCGCGATCCCCGAAACGGCGGACCACGGCGCGCAGACGCTGTACGAATCGAGCTACCTGACCGTCACTGGAGCATCGGCGAAGCACCTGCTGGCGATGAAGCTCTACTCGGCGCGAGAGAAGGACCGACAGGACATCGCGACGCTGGTCGACGAGTTGAAGCTGCGCAAGCGCGAGGAGGCCGCTGCGATCTACGGGAACCTCTTTCCCGACGAGCCGTTGAAGGCGCGCGCGCAGGCCCTGCTGGAGACGGTCCTCCCGGGCAAGCCGTCGCGGGAAGGCGGCGACCCGCGCGTCCAGCCAGCGGCGGCGTCACCGCCCGGCATCGAGCGAAACCAGGCGCCTGGGCGCGGCGTTCGCGGCGTTCCCTGAAGCTGCCGTTGCCGACCTACCCGCGCTCCACCGTGAACGACGCCAGGTTGCGCGCCTCGCTGCTGAATTCGACCCCAATCAGGTGGATGGGTTCGCCTCGGTCGCGGTACTGGTCCGCGTAGCGCCGGTCCTTGAGTTGGGCCATCGCGGCGCCCGTCGGCGCCGACTCCACCACCTTGAACTCGAACAGATACACCTGCCCGTTGAATCGCAGCACCATGTCCAGACGGCCCCGGCTGCCGGCGTCCTCGGCCGCGACGTCGAGCCCCAGCGCGGCGAACCAGGAATAGAACACGCTGGCGTAGTAGCCCTCGAAGTTGGCGATGTCGTTCCTGACGTGCCAGTTGTAGGGAATGCCGGCGAAGAACGCGCGGAACAGCGCTTCTAGGCCGCTGAAGTCGCTGGCCATGAGCAGTTCGTACAGCCGGATGTCGTGCGCTCCCTGCCGGGACGGGTCCGGTCCCATGGCGCGCAGCAGATGTTCGTTCAGGCTCTGCTTCACCTCGCGGTTCGGATAGCCCAGCCGGAATTCGGCGCAGGGAACGGGAAGCTGGAAAGAGAGGTAGGATCAGGCGAGATGGACGCGACGGCATGGACGGTGATGGGGATGGGACTGACCATCCTGTTGGCGATCGGAGCGAGCCACCGGAACCTTCAGGCGCGCATCGACAAGCAAGGCGAGCAGTTGAGCGAGCAGATGAGCCGGCTGCGCGAACGAATGGCACACCTCGAAGGCCTCCTTGAGGGCCTGCGGGAGGCTATCAGCGGCAACCGCGTAGCGTGAAGGGGAACGTAGCAAGGCGGTCCACGACCGCTGCGGCGTCTTCCGCGGGAGATGCTCCGCGGCCTCATTGAGCGGCTCGATCGGCGTCGTCGGGTTGCGGCCGGGCTCCCGTATTCCGCGCCGGATTCCGCGCCGGGCGTAGCGCCGCATGCCCTACATGTACGGGTTCGGCGGCGTCTTGCCGCGCAGGCGCGCGTAGACCGTGAGGGCGCCGCGGTGGTGCGCGGTGTGGTCGGTGATGCCGCCGAAGATCGTCGTCCGCGGCATGCCGCCCATCACCACGCCGTCGACGATCGGCGCCGACCACTCCGCCTCGCTCCTGTCCCGCACGAGCGCGCGGCCGTTGTCGACCGCCCGCTGGAACCACGCGCGGGCCTCGGCCAGCGAACGCACGCCGCGAATCTGCCGGTCGTGCTCCTCGAAGCCCATGTCGAAGCCGTTCGGGTCGAAGGCCCCGGCGAAGAACCAGTCGATGGTGTGGGCGGCGTGGGCCACGTGCTGCGCCACGGTGAGAACCCCTTCCGCCGGCGCGAACGTGGAGTCCTCCTCGGTGAGGCTCGCGGTGCTGCGGTCGAAGTACTCCTGGGCGAGATCCAACTGGGCGAGCAGGGTTTCCTTCATCGGGTTCCTCGTCCCGGGGCGCTTGGGCGTAGAATGGCATCGATCGCCGGTCGGCGCAACCCGGCGGCCCGGTAATCGGCGCCCGGCGCCGCGGGCGGCGCCCCGCTGCATCAAGGAGAGGGACATGACTCAGCGAGTGCTTCTGTCCGTGAGTGCCGTGGCCCTGCTGGCCGCGTTCGGATTCTCCGCGGTCCCGCCGGCGGCGGCCCAGAGCGCTTCGCCGCGGACGGCCTGGGGCGATCCGGACCTGCAGGGGTTCTGGACCAACACCACGACCACGCCGCTCGAGCGGCCCGCCGACCTGGCCGGCCGGGAGTTCCTGACCGAGGAGGAGTGGGCCGAGCGCAATCCGGGCTCGGGCATCTCGGCGTTCAACGCGGGGCCAACCGGCGCCTACAACGACTTCTGGCTCGAGAAGGGCGATCTCTCCATGCGCACGTCGCTGATCGTGGATCCGGCGGACGGCCGGCTCCCGGCGCCGACGGAAGCGGAGGCGGCGCGGCGCGAAGCGGAGCGCGCCCGGCTCGGGGACGGCGGCCGACCGCGCGACTCGTGGGTCGACTTCAGCACCTACAACCGGTGCATCTCGCGGGGCATGCCGAGCGGCATGATGCCCGGCTTCTACAACCACAACTACCACATCGTGCAGACGCCGGACCACGTCGTGATCCTGGTCGAGATGGTTCACGAGGCCCGGATCATCCCCCTCGACGGGCGGTCCCACCTGCCCGCGGCCTTCCGGCAGTGGATGGGGGATTCGATCGGGTGGTGGGAGGGCGACACCCTGGTGGTCGAGACGGTGAACCTGCGGCACGGGCACAGCGAGGACGGCGGCGTGCGGGTGGTCGAGCGCCTGACGCGCACCGACGCCGATACGATCGACTACCGCATCACCGTGCACGACCCGCGCCTGACGGCGCCCTGGACCGCGCTGCTGCCGATGGCGGCCATGGAGGACGTGCTCTACGAGTACGCCTGCCATGAGGGGAACTACTCGCTGGCGAACATGCTGGCCGGCGCCCGCGCCGACGAGCGCGCCGCTGCCGAGGGGGCGAGATAGGAGAGGAAACGATGCGTCGACGAATGCTGCTGTTTGCGGCCGCGCTGGCCGTGCTCGTCGCATGGGCGTCGCCGGGCGTGGCGCCCGCGACCGCCCAGGGCGACGTGCCCCCGACGCCCTGGGGCCACCCGGACCTGCAGGGCGTGTGGGACTTCCGGACGATCACGCCGCTGGAGCGGCCCGCGGAGCTGGGCGACCGCGAGTTCCTGACCGAGGAGGAGGCCGCGAGCCTGGAGCAGGGGGTGGTCGACCGGGACGCCGCACTGCTCAACCGCCCGCCCGAGCGGACGGCGGCGGGCGGCAGCGTCGACCGCCGGGACGACGGTTCGCCCGGGTTCTACAACAACTTCTGGCTCGACGGCGGCACGCGCACCGTCGGCACGCGGCGCACGTCGCTGGTCGTCGATCCGCCCGACGGGCGGCTGCCGGCGCTGACCGCCAGCGCGCAGCGGCGGGCCGACGAGACCCTGGCCTACCGGCGCGCGCATCCGGCCGACTCGTGGCTGGATCTGGACGCCGGCGACCGCTGCATCCTGGGGCTGAACGCCGGTCCCCCCATCGTGCCGGCGGCGTACAACCAGAACCTGCAGGTGTTCCAGACCCCCGACCACGTCATGCTGCTGACCGAGATGGTCCATACGGTCCGCGTCGTCCCGCTCGACGGCCGGCCGCGGCTGGACGCCGACATCCGGCAGTGGTCCGGCGCTTCGCGCGGGCGCTGGGAGGACGGCACGCTGGTGGTCGAGACGACGAACTTCGTCACCGACCGCTGGTGGACGTCGTCGAACCCGATGGGCTCGCTCGGCTCGAGCGAGAACCTGCGGCTGGTCGAGCGGCTCACGCGCGTCGATGCCGACACGCTCGAGTACGAGTTCACCGTGCACGATCCGCAGATGTGGACGCGCCCGTGGACGGTCTCGATTCCGATGCGTCGCAGCGATCAGCCGTTGTACGAGTACGCCTGCCACGAGGGGAACTACAGCCTGCCGAACATGCTGGCCGGCGAACGCGCGGCGGAGCGGGCGGCCGCGGCCAGGTAGGGGCGGAGAGGTGACTGCCATGCCGCTGGCGCCAGGCGTCGGCGCCGCAGAACGGCCCCGACGCCAGCAGGGTTGGTCGGGCGCCAGGCGGAGCCGCAGCGCGACGATTGGCGGGCTGGTGCTCGTGCTTGCGGCCCCCGCGCTCGCGGCGGCCGGCCAGGAGCCGGCGCGCGGCGGGGAGCGGCCTGTCGATGCCCGGCTCCTGCAGGCGGCGTATGTCGGCGACGCGGCGGCCGTCCGGGAGGCCCTCGGCGCCGGCGCCGACATCGGCGCGACGGACGATTCCGGCTCGACGGCGCTCACCTACGCGGCGCAACGCGGCTTCGCCGGCATCGCCAGGGAGCTGCTGGCGGCGGGTGCGGACGGCGCCGTCGCCGACATCCTCGGCCTCACGCCGTTGATACATGCAGCCGGCAACGGCCACGGGGAGGTCGTGGAGGTCCTGCTGCGCGGCGCGCCCGGCGCGCTGCGCAGCGCGGACCGCGGGGGGCGGACGCCGCTGTCACACGCCGCGTTCGCCGGGCATGTCGACGTCGTCGGCGCCCTCCTGGACGCGGGCGCGGCTCCGGAGGCCCGGGACGGCACCGGCCTGACGGCGCTGGCGCTGGCCGCGGGGCAGGGGCACGCGGAAGTGGTCCGGCGGCTGGTGGCTGCCGGCGCCGACGTCGACGCCCGGGACCGGGACGGGGTCACGGTCCTGATGGTGACCGCGTCGGCCGACCACCCGGCGGTCGTCGAGGCGCTCGTGGCGGGCGGGGTGGACGTGAACGCTGCCACATCCACGGGCTCGACGGCGCTGATGGGCGCGGCGTTCGGCGGCGCGCTCGACAGCGTCGGCGTCCTGCTGGCGAGCGGTGCGGACATCGAGGCCGGCGACAGCGACGGGCGGACGGCCCTCATGGCGGCGGCCCTCAACGGCCACGCCGACGTGGTCGAGGCATTGCTGCGGGGCGGCGCGGCCGCCGCGCGCGAGGACAACTACGGCGGCTCGGCCGTGACCTACGCCGCCGCGAACGGTCACCTGGAGATCATGGCGGCGCTGGCGCGCGCCGGCGCCGGGGCGGCCGGCGGCGACGCGCTGGTGCTCGCCGCGCGCGACGGCCACGCCGGCGTCGTCGAGGCGCTGCTGGAGCAGGGGATCGACGTCGATGCGCGCGACGGCGCCGGCACGAGCGCGCTGATCGCGACCGCCGCGAGCGGCAGCCTCGAGACCATCGGGTTCCTGCTGGCGAACGGGGCGGACGTCAACGCCGCGGACGGCACCGGCAGAACGCCGCTGATCGAGGCCGCCGCGGCAGGTCACGTCGCCGCGGTGCGCGCCCTGCTGGCGGCGGGGGCCGATCTCGACGCGCGGGACGCGCGCGGTCGCACCGCGTGGACCTACGCGGCCATGGCGAACCATATCGGCGTGGTACGGTTGTTCCAGGAGCGCGGCCCGCGCCAGCCGCCGCCGGATCCGCGGTAGGAGTCTGCGCCGCAGAACGGGCGCGGGCATGGGAGGCTTCATGACTGGTAACTGCACGGGCTCGCGGTGGCGGCTGCTGCCGGCCTGCATCCTGCCGGCGGTCCTCGCGGGCGCCGCGCTCGACGGCGGCGTCCACGCCCGCGAGGGGAGCACGCTGGGGTTCCTGGTCGTGGACTCGCGGCTGGCGATGCACTACGGGCCGTTCGAGTCGGACTGTCCCGGGGGGTTCGAGCCGACCGTCGAGGAGAACTTCCTCGCCACGCTCGGCCCCGACGAGCGTGAACGGATTCTCAGGCCCGAGAACGCCGAGGAGTACGCCAACGCCTGGAAGGGCGAGTTCATCAACGGACCCGGCGGGGAGAACGTCTGCCAGAACCCGAAGGCGTTCCTCGACGATCCCCGCCACCCGCCCCACCGCGGGGTCCAGAGCCGGGTGGCGTACGGCCTCAATCTCGACGGCACGCCGGACGGCCGCGCCACGCCCCTGACCTGCGAGCATCCCAAGTTCGAAGGGCTGGACGGCGAGCCCGCGGTCGACAACCAGCTCTATCGCGCCGTCGGGTGCTACAAGAGCCGGCGGGGCACGGCCGAGAGCGAGCAGGCGGGGGGCGATCTCAATCCGTTCCTGATCGAGATCCGCGACCTGGATGACCCGCGCAACGACGACCGCGTCGAGGTGGGCATCTACTCGCTGGAGATCGCCGACCTGATCCTCAGGACGCCCGCGGGCGAGCCGCTCCCCGATCAGTCGTTCCGCGTCTCGTCCAACCCGCACTGGCGCAACGAGGTGACCGGCCGCCTCGTCGACGGCGAGCTGCTGATCGACGACGTCGACAGGCTGTACCTGCGCTACCGGCTGTTCACGTGGGGGGCGTTCGCGGACGCGTACTCGCAGGAGTTCCGGCGCGTCCGCCTCAGGCTCCGGCTCGGGCCGGACGGCGGGTTGACCGGGCTGCTCGGCGGCTACCGGCCGCTCATGAACATCTCCACCGTCGGGTACTGCTGCCGGGCCACGGCGTCGACCGCCAACATGGACTGCGCCTCGGAGTACAAGACCTTCGTGCTGATGGCCGACGGCGACCCCGACCCGCGGACCGGGCAGTGCACCACCATCTCCGCGGCGCACCGGCTCACCGGCATTCCGGCGTTCGTGATTCACGACGACGGCACGGAGGCAGATGGCCGGTAGCAGCCTGCGGCATGGAACGGCGCGGACTCCGCCGGGGCGGGCCAGCCTGGCCGCGGGCCGCCGCGTGCGCCGTCTGCTGCGCGCCGTGCCAATCGCGATATTGATGGCGATGCTGCCGGCTCCGGCCGCCGCGCAGCCCGCCGGCGACGCGGCCACCGCGATGCGACGTCTGACCGAGACGCAGTACCGCAACGCCGTGGCGGACATCTTCGGCACGGACATCCAGGTGGCCGGCCGCATGGACCCGCTGGTGCGGCCGCCGCACGGCCTGCAGACCTCCAACGTGAGCACGATCGCGGTCTCGCCCGCCGGTTTCGAGCAGTACGCGCGGATGGCCCGGGCCATCGCGGCGCAGGTGGTCGACGAGGACCATCGCGCGCTGCTGGTCGGCTGCCGGCCGGTCGCGGAGGACCGGGCGGACGATGCCTGCGCAAGGGCGTTCTTCGAGCGGGTGGGCCGCCTCCTGTTCCGGCGTCCGCTCGCGCCCCCCGACTTCGAGCGCCAGATCGCGGCGGCGCGGGAGGGCGCCCGCCTGAGCGGGAGCTTCCACACGGGCCTCGCCCTGTCGCTGGAGACGATGCTCGTGTCGCCGCGCTTCCTGTTCGACGTGGACGTCACGGAGCCCGATCCCGCACGCCCCGGCCAGGTGCGCCTGGACGCCTGGTCGAAGGCGGCGCGCCTCAGCTTCTTCCTGTGGGACACGACGCCCGACACGCTGCTGCTGGCGGCCGCCGCGCGCGGCGAGCTGCACGACGCCGAGGGGCTGGCGCGCCAGGTGGACCGCCTGCTGGCGTCCCCCCGCCTGGAGGCGTCCGTGCGGACGTTCTTCGCCGACATGCTCGGCTTCGAGCGCATCGCGGATCTGGCGAAGGACGCGGTCCTCTATCCGCAGTTCGTGCGCGAGGTCAAGGCCGACATGCCGGAGCAGACGCTCCGCACCATCGTCGAGCTGCTCGTCCGCGAGAACCGCGACTACCGGGAGCTGTTCACGTCGCGGACCACGTTCATGACGCGGGCCCTCGGTCAGGTCTACGGACTGCCCGTCAGACCGGGCAGCGACCCCTGGGTGCGCTACGAGCTGCCGGCCGACGGGGGGCGCGCCGGGCTGCTGACCCAGGTGAGCTTCCTGGCCGCGTTCTCCCACGACGGCCGCAGCTCGCCGACGCTGCGCGGCCAGGCGCTGCGGGAGCTGCTCCTGTGCCAGGCGGTGCCGGACCCGCCGGCGGACGTGGACTTCTCGCTGCTCGAGGACACGGAGAACGTCGAGCTGCGCACGGCGCGCGACCGGCTCGCGGTGCATCGCAGCAATCCGGTGTGCGCGGGCTGCCACCGCATCACCGATCCCATCGGGCTGACGCTGGAGAACTTCGACGGCGTCGGTGCGTGGCGCACGACCGAGAACGGGGCGCCCATCGACGTCCGCGGCGAGCTCGACGGCACGGAGGTCTCCGGGCCGGTGGCGTTGGGGGCCGCCGTGAGCCGGCATCCGGCGGTGCCGCGGTGCCTCGCCCGGCGCATCGCGGAGTACGCGCTGCGGCGCTCGCTCACGCCCCGCGACCTGTCGTGGGCGGCGGAGATGGCGTCCCGGTTCGCGGAGGAGGGCTACCGGCTCCCGGCGCTGCTGGGCGCTGTCGCCACGAGTCCCGCCTTCCTCGCGGCGTCGCCGGTGAACGGCAACCGAACGGATGAGGAGGTCTCACGATGAAGTCAGGGATCAGCCGGCGCACCGTCCTGCGCGGCATCTGCCAGGGAGCCACCGTCGCCGTGTCGCTGCCCTACCTCGATTGCTTCCTGAACGGCAACGGGACGGCGCTGGCCGCGGGCGCCCCGCTCCCGGTGCGCTTCGGCACCTGGTTCTGGGGCCTGGGCGTGACGCCCGGCCGCTTTCATCCCACGCGGCCCGGTCCGGACTACGACATCCTGCCCGAGACGGAGCCGATGGCGCCGTACAAGGACAAGGTCACCATTTTCGGCGGCTTCGACTGCCTGACGGACGGCAAGCCCAACTTCCCGCACGCGACCGGCGGGCCGTGCTTCCGCACGGGGGTGGCGCCGAGCGTCGGCGGCACGCTCCCGGCGCCGTCGTTCGACAGCATCATCGCGGCGCACATCGGCGGCGGCACGCGGTTCCGCACGCTCGACGTGTCGGCCATCGGCGACCGCACGAACACGTTGAGCGGCCAGGGCGCGGGGCAGATGAACCCGGTCGAGACGTCCGCGGCGCGCTTCTACCAGCGCGTCTTCGGCGAGGGCTTCGTGGATCCCAACGCCGCCGCCTTCACGCCCGATCCGGTCACCATGGCGCGCCGCAGCGTGCTGTCGGTGGTCACCGAGCAGCGGCGGGCGCTCGAGCGGCAGCTCGGCGCGGCGGATCGGGCGCGTCTCGATCAGTACTTCACCGGCGTCCGGCAGGTGGAGAGCCAGCTCGCCCTGCAGCTCCAGAAGCCGCAGCCGCTGGTCGCGTGCCAGCCGCCGTCCGCGCCCGCGGGCGAGCGGGAGGTGGCCAACGTGCTGGAGGACGTCAGCGCGAACCACGAGGTCATGGCGCGGCTGCTCGCCATGGCGCTGGCCTGCAACCAGACGAAGGTGTTCAATGTGAGCTTCAACAACGGCGCCTCGTCGCTGACGCGCCGCGGCAGCGCGACCTCGCACCACCAGTTGACGCACGACGAGCCGATCGACGCCGCCCTCGGCTACCAGCCCGAGTCCACGCGGTTCGTCGCCGACGTCATGCAGGCGTGGGGCACGTTCCTGGGCATTCTGGACGGCATGCCGGAAGGCGACGGCACCCTTCTCGATCGCATGCTCGTCGTGGCGCACTCGGAGACCGAGCTGGCGAAGGACCACAACATCGACAACCTGCCGGTCATGTTCGCCGGGCGCGCGGGCGGGCGCGTGCGCTCGGGGCTGAGCGTCATCGGGAAGTCCGACCCCGTGTCGCGCATCGCCCTGACCGCGATGCAGGTGATGGAGGTCCCCATCGACACCTTCGGCGCCGGCTCGATGGAGACCCGCCAGCCCGTCGGCGAGGTCGTCATCTAGCTTCAGACGGGGCTGCGCCCCGAACCCCCGGCGTCCGCTTGCGGGGGCCCCGCAGCCCCGCGCCGCTCCCGCCGAGGCGCGCCGTGCGCGCCTTGCGGGCTCGTTCTACGACGCAGACCGCCGGCCGGGGCGTCGGGCCGGCGGGGGAGGCATGGCGATGCGTGCTGGACGTTACGTGATCGCGCTGGCGGCGCTCGGCGCCGGCTGGGCGGCGCCCGCGGGCGCCCAGGAAGCCGTGCTGCCGGCGACGCCGCCCGAGATCACGTTCGGCAGCACGCCCCTCGGGCCGGTCTTCGCCGATGCCGAGGGCTACACGCTGTACGTGACGGGCCGCGATGCGGAGCCCGGCGTGTCGACCTGCCTCGGGCCCTGCACGTCGGTGTGGCTACCCGTGCGGGCGTCCGCGGAGGCAGAGCCGCTCGGCGACTGGTCGCTGGTCGCGCGCGGCGACGGTGCGCCGCAGTGGGCGTACCGCGGACGGCCGCTCTACCGCTACCGGCACGAGGAGGAGAAGGACTGGGCCATCGGCCAGGGCAACGTCTGGCAGATTGCCACCGTCGATCCGTTCCCGGTACGCGGCGGACGCCGCCGCTCGTACCTGCGGGGCGGCGCACGGCAGACGCGGTTCGACGTCGACGGAGCACCGCCCGGCGTCGTGGCCGAGACGACGCCCCTCGGGCTCGCGCTGGCCGACGCGCAGGGCAGGACGCTGTACGCCGCGCCGGCCGCCTGCCAGCCGGCCTGCGCGGGCATCTGGACGCCGCTGCGGGCGCCCGCCGCGGCGGTGCCGTTCGGCGACTGGTCGGTCGCGCCGCACGTGGACGGCGTGGCGCAGTGGGTGTACCGGGGCCAGCCGCTGTACGGCTGCACGCGGGACACGAGGCCGGGCGAGGCGGCCTGTGTGGCCGACGGCGGCCGGATTGTCGAGGTCCCGACCGCGCTGATCGCGCGGGACGGCAGCGGCGGCTGACCGCCGCGCGGCCCTGCAGCGCCCCAGCCTATGGCACGGCGCCGGACCTGGCGGCGTGCGGCAGGCGTCCGGTGCGGCGCACCATCGCCACGTACAACCGGAATCCCAGCAGCAGCGCCAGCAGCGCCGCGTAGACGAGCGGCGGGCGCAGATCCGCCTTGACGAGCCACAGGTAGTGGACGACGCCGGCGCAGGCGCTGACGTACACCAGCCGGTGCAGCGCCTGCCAGCGCCGGCCGCCGAGCCGCCGCACCATGGCCTGCGTGGAGGTCAGCGCCAGCGGAATCATCAGGACGAAGCCCGTGAAGCCGGCGGTCACGAAGCGCCGGTCCGTCAGGTCCTCCAGCATCGAGCCGAACGCGAAGAAGTGGTCGAGCACCACGTAGGTCAGCAGGTGCAGGCTGCCGTAGAAGAAGGCGAAGAGGCCCAGCATCCGGCGCAGCCGGATGACGGCGTTCCAGCCGGTCAGCCGCCGTAGCGGCGTGATGGCGAGCGTGACGAGCAGCAGCCGCAGCGTCCAGTCGCCCGTGCGGTGGGTGACGAACTCGATCGGGTTGGCGGTCAGCCCGTCCGTGAATCCGCGCCAGACGAGCAACCCCAGCGGGACGAGGCAGGCCGCGAAGACGAGGGACTTCAGCAGCCGCATGGGATGCCGGGGCCGGGCAGCCTGCCCGGCCTCCTAGTAGTTGCGCCGCAGGTCCATGCCGGTGTAGAGGCGCGCCACCTGGTCGGCGTACCCGTTGAACATGCGGGTCTCCTGGCGGAAGAAGCGGCCGATGCGGCGCTCGTTCTTCTGGCTCCAGCGCGGGTGGTCGACGTGCGGGTTGACGTTCGCCCAGAAGCCGTACTCGCTGGGGGCCGACACGTTCCACGACGTGCGCGGCCGGTTCTCGACGAACTGGATCCTGACGATCGACTTGATGCTCTTGAAGCCGTACTTCCAGGGCACGACGAGGCGCAGCGGCGCGCCGTTCTGGTTCAGCAGCGTCTTGCCGTAGAGGCCGACGGCGAGGATGGTCAGCGGATGCAGCGCCTCGTCCATCCGCAGCGCCTCGACGTACGGCCACTGCAGGATTGGCCGCCGCTGTCCGGGCATCTCGCTGGGCCGGAACAGCGTCTCGAAGCGGACGAAGCGCGCCCGCGACGTCGGCTCGAAGCGCCGGATGAGGTCGCCGAGCGGAAAGCCGACCCACGGCACGACCATGGACCACGCCTCGACGCAGCGCAGCCGGTAGACGCGCTCCTCGAGCGCATGCGGCCCGAGGATGTCCTCGAGCGCGTAGTCCGCGTCGGGCGCCCCGATGTGCCCCTCGACGCGAACCGTCCAGGGCTTCGTCCGAAGCTGCCCGGCGTGGCGCGCGGGATCCTCCTTCTCGGTGCCGAACTCGTAGAAGTTGTTGTAGCTCGTGATGTCGCGGAACGAGTTCCACCTCTCGTCGGTGCTGAACGGGCTGGGCGCGATGGGCGCCAGCGGCTCCTGCGCGGCCGCGGCGCGCAGCGGGCGGTCCGGCAGGGCGGCGGCTGCCGCCGCGAGCGCCGCGCCCGAGGCCGCCTTCAGGAAGTCGCGCCGCCGCAGATAGTCCCGCTCGTCCGTGATCTCGGACGAGCGCACGGCCGGCGTCCGCTTGATGAGCATGGTGTCAACCCTCTACGGCGCAGATTCCTGGCGGCCGGCGTCCTCGGCGCGGGCGCCGGCCAGAATGCCGGTCAGGGCGTAGTTCCCCTCGTGGCATGCCGACTCGAAGATGCGGTTCTCGCGCGCGTCCTGCAGCGTGAGCGGAATCTCCAGCGTCCAGGGCCGCGTGAAGACCGTCTCGTCCTCGACGGTGACGCGGTACAGGACGAAGTCGGCTCCGACGCGCGTGAAGCGCTCGGTCAACCGCAGGTTGTCGCGCGCGCCCTCGTAGCTGGTCCGATCGGTGAAGTTCGTGGTGTCGACCACGAGGGTGTCGCCCTCCCAGCGGCCGCGCGCATCCCCCAGCCATTGCCGGATGCGGCCCGGCAGGTGCGGGCGGCCATCGAGCGGGATGGTGCGATACGCACCGCCGTGCGGGCCGTACTCGTAGTAGATGGTCACGGCGCCCGGGGTCTGCACGATGCGGTGGTGTCCGCCGCCGGCCTCCCACGTGCCGAAGCGGTGGGGCAGAATCACCCCCCGGCAGCGATCGTTCGGCCGATCCTCCGGGCCGTCGGTGCCTTCGCGGCGGAACCGGCCCCGGACGCCCGCGGCGGTCGAGATCTCGTCGGCCACCTGCTCGCGCACGCCCGGCCGCCAGGGAATCCTGGCCTCCGGCGGATCGACGATCAGCGAGTTCCTGCGGGTGCGAATGACCTCCCGCCCCCGGCCGCTGAACACCGTGTTGTAGGTGCCGGTGTCGCCCGGCCGGGGGGTGGTCGGCAGCGCGCCGCCCGTCGAATGGTCCTGCTGGGCGTCGAGCCGCTCGCGCTCGCCGGCCACCTCGGCCTCGGTCAGCAGCTCCCGGCTGCCGTACTCCTCGGGGCGCTCCAGCGGCACCTCGATGTACCCGGTGCTCCAGATGCCCTGCAGGTCCGGATCGCCCCAGGGCGTCCGGGGCGCCGTGAAGTCGCTGGCCGCCGCCGCCGGCGATTGGGCCGCCGCCGGTACGGTCCCCGGCACGCCGGCGGCGAGCGCGGCGGCCAGCAGCCCGGCCGCCGCCGCGAGTCCCGCGAGATGACCCATTCGCTTCCGCTCGGCGGCTACTCGAGCTCGGCCGGCTGGCGGTCCCAGGAGAGGTAGGTGCTCTCGGGCACGAAGTACATGTGCGCGGTGTACCGTCCCGGGGCGCCGTCCTCGCCGTTGTAGTGCAGCAGGTGCAGGTTGTTGATCGGCGGAATCGGCAGGCCGTTGAGCGGTATGGCCGGCCACGAGACGCCGTCCATCAGGTCCTGCTGCCCGAAGACGTACTCGATGAAGATGAGCTTGCCCGCCGCCTCGCCGTAGATCACCCCGTCGTCCCCGGTGGCCGTGGGGTGGCGCGTCGATCCCCCGGACAGGTCCCGGTGATGGCGCCCCATGCGCGGGCAGAAGTCCTCCGGGAACTCCTCGCAGGCGTAGAGCGTGAACCGCGAGGGCAGGCTCGTGACCGGCGGCAGCGGCCCGAGCGGCAGCGTAGCGCCGGCCTCGCCTTCCAGCGGCAGGAAGTGCCACAGCAGCAGGTAGGCGTCCTCGACGCCGGTCTCGCCCGCGACGAAGTCGACCGTCAGGTGCTGGGGGGCCGGGAAGTCCTGCCCTCGCAGGCTCAGGTTGCGGAAGCTGTTGCCCGCGACCAGGTCCGCCTGCCGGACGAGGTACCCGGTCGAGACGATGGCGCCGTCCTCGACGCCGAACACCGCGCCCTGCGTGTGGGCGCCGCCCCGCATGCGCTTCTCCCAGATGGGCAGCGAGTCGGAGCCGTGGGTGTCGCCGCCGTCGTGCTGCCGGAACGTCCACTGGCCGCCCGCGGTGTGGAGGACGCCGCGTCCGGCCAGCTCGCCCGCGGCCGGGAAGCCGGCCGGCAGCGCGCTCGCCTGCGGCAGCGACGCCAGCAGCGCCGCGCGGTCGGGCGCGGCCTGCTCGGCGATCGCGACGCCGCCGAGCACGGCGGACGCGGCGAGCGCCGCCGCGGCCGCCCCGACGCAGCGGCGGAATCGCGTGGCGTTGACCGGGGCGGTGGACCTGTGCCGATTCTGGAGTGTGCTCACGATGTCGCCTCCCGGAAACGCGCCGGCCCGGTTTGCAATCCGTCCCGGCGCCGACGGAACAACGGTTGGCGTCATTGTATCAGCCGGGGCTGCACCCCGAGCCCCCGGCGTACGCTTGCGGGGATTCGGCAGTAAGATGGGGCCGAGCGTCGGCGCAACGAGCGGTGATTGGAGAGCGAACATGAGAGGCATGCGTTTCGCGTTCTCGAGCGTCCCGGCGATCGCCCTCGCCTTCGTTTCGCTGGCGCCCCAACCCGGGGCCGCCCAGGAGCGCGCGGCCAGCGCGTGGACGGCGCCGCGCACGGCGGACGGCCAGCCGGACCTGCAGGGCGTCTGGCTGAACACGAGTGCGACGCCCTTCGAGCGGCCGCCGGCCCTTGCCGGGCGGGAGCTTCTCACCGACGAGGAAGTGGCCGAGCTGTCGCGGCGGGCGGACCGCATCTTCAAGGAGAACGACGCCGACCTCGCCATCGGCGACACGTTGTTCCTGACCGCCCTGGCGGACGTCGACGCCTTTCGGAGGCGCGGGGCGAACCGCAGCTCCAACTTCATGGTCGAGCGGGAGTTCGACAACCGCACGTCCCAGATCGTGGACCCGCCCGACGGCCGGCTGCCGCTGCTGCTGCCGACGGCGGCGGAGCGGTGGGCGGCCCTGACCGCCAGGGATGTCGACCCGGCGGGACCGGAGGATCTCAACACGCGCGCCCGCTGCCTGACGCCGGGGATGCCCCGCATCGGCCCCGGCCCGCGCGGCGACCCCCTGTACGGCTACTACCAGATCTTCCAGTCGCCGGGGCACTTCGTCTTCATGATGGAGACCAACCACGACGCGCGCATCGTGCGCCTGGACGGATCGGCGCATGCCTCGCCGCGCATCCGCCAGTGGCACGGCGACTCGGTGGGGCGCTGGGAGGGAGACACGCTGGTCGTCGACACCGCGAACTTCTCGCCCAAGACGAACTACCTCGGAGCCGCCGAGAACCTGCGCCTCGTGGAACGCTTCACCCGCGTGGCGCCGGATGCGATTCGCTACGAGGTCACCTTCGACGACCCGACGACCTGGGCGCGGCCGTGGACGGCCGTCGTCACCCTCAAGCGGCAGGACGCCGCCATCTACGAGTTCGCCTGCCACGAGGGCAACGCGGGCATCATGTTGGGCATCCTGGGCGCCGCACGCCAGTTCGGGGCGCGGAACGCGGCGACCTGGGAGAGCCCCGGCACACGTTGAACGCAAGAGGAAAGCAGGAGGAAAGCATGACCAGGTCTGGCTTCACCGTTGCGGCGATCCTGTTGGCGCTCGCCGTCGGCGCGGCTCCCGCCGGCGCCCAGACTCCGTTCGATCCCCCGCGGCTGCCCGACGGTCGGCCCGACCTGCAGGGCGTGTGGGACTTTCGCACGCTGACGCCGCTGGAGCGGCCCGCGGATCTCGCGGATCAGGCCATCTACAGGGAGGAAGAGGCCGCCGCGATCGAGGCGGAGGCCGCCGCGCAGAGCGCGGCTTCCCTGGCGCCGACCACGGAGCGGTCCGTGCTGCCGGTCGGGGGGGACGTCGGCGCGTACAACAGCTACTGGATGGACCAGGGCGCCCGGCTGGTCGAGGATCAGCGCACGTCGCTCATCGTCGATCCGTCCGACGGACGGGTGCCGCCGCTGCAGCCCGGGGCGGTGAACCAGGTCCTGTCGCTGTCCGAGGACGTGGGCGGCAGCCTGCCGGTCCGCGTCCGCTCGGCGGGGATCAGCGCCGACAGCCACGAGGCCCGCGGCCTCGCCGAGCGCTGCATCCTCGGGTTCAACACGGGGCCGCCGATCCTGCCCGGCTTCTACAACCAGAACATCCAGCTCTTTCAGACCGGCGACCACGTGGTCGTGCTCCACGAGATGATTCACGATGCCCGCATCGTGCCGCTCGACGGGCGCGCTCACGTGCCCGAGCACATTCGCCAGTGGATGGGCGACTCGCGCGGCTACTGGGAAGGCGACACCCTGGTGGTCGAGACCACGAACTTCACCGACAAGGTCGCCAGCTTCAACCCCACGGTGGCGACAGCGGCCGGCACAGGGGCCACGCTGCACCTGACGGAGCGCTTCAGCCTCGTGGCCGAGGACACCCTGCAGTACGAGTACACCGTGAACGACCCGACGACCTTCACGCGGCCGTTCAGCGCGGTCCTGCTGATGAAGCGGGGTGGGACGCTCTACGAATACGCGTGTCACGAAGGAAACTACGGGCTGTACAACCAGCTTGCCGGCGCGCGCCAGGAGGAGCGGGAGCGCGCGGACGCCGGCGAGTGAGGCGGGCGGGCGGCCGGCCTGCCGGCCGCCCTTCGGCTCCTACTGCTCGTTGACCTCCGCCGCGCGGGCGCCGGCCAGGATGCCCTCCATGCCGTAGTTGCCCTCGTGGCAGGCGTACTCGTACACGGCGTCCTCGGACTTCCTCAGGATCACCAGCGCGGTCCAGGGCGACTGCCAGGTCGTCGGGTCCGTCACCGTGATCTCGTAGTGCATCGCCTCCGGCCCGACGCGCGTCAGGCGCTCGACGAGATGCAGGTTGTCGGTGGCGCCGCGATAGCTGTGCCGGGGATCGAAGTTCGTCGTCTCGTTGTAGCCCGCCCCGAGCCCGCCGACGCGGGGCATCCCGAAGGTGATGCAGCGGGACTGCAGCGGCAGGTCCTCCGGCCCGTCGTAGGTGCGTTGGCGCCGTGCCGCGCGGGCGGCGGCCTGCCGCTCGGCGGCCGCCGGCGTCAAGGCCGGAAGCCGCCCGCTGCTCGGCCGCGTAATCAGCGAGGTGCGGTTGTCGAAGTCCCGGTCCACCATCCAGACGGAGCCGTAGTTGCCCGTCCCGACGCAGACCGACTCGTGCTCGGTCTCCGCGGCCAGCGCGGCGTTGAAGACGCCGTCGGCGAAGCCCGCGTCGTTGCCGCTGCCGAACAGCCGCTCTGCGGCGGCCGCCAGGGATGCCACTTCCTCGTCGGTGAACGCCGCCCTGTCCGCGAGCTGCGCGGGACGCTCCAGCGGCGTTGCGGCGTTGTTGGCCCAGACCCCCTGGAGGTCGGGGCGGCCGTCGGCCGTGCGCGGCACCGTCCACGATTCGTCGGCGGGCTGGCCGGCTGCGGCGATCGGCGCCAGCAGGAAGGACACGGCGGCGAGTGCGCACAGCGGAAGCGTTGACCGGCGATGCATGGACGACCTCCTTCGCTGATGAGCCGGATGCTCTCGGCCCATCATCGCACGCCGGCCCGCCGCCTGTCCCAGGCCGGCCGGCCGCCGGCCGGGCCCGCACCGAGGTCGGGTGGTGGAGCCCGCCAGCCCGTTGGGCATAGAATGGGGCGGCAACGGCGCGGGAATAGAAACACAAGGAGAGACAGATGAAGCGCGCAACCATCGTTCTGCTCGGGCTCGGACTGCTTTCGATCGGGGTCGCCGGTCTTCACGCCGAACGCGCGGCGGGCCAGGACGACGACGGCTGGATGACGCTGTTCGACGGCTCGACCCTCGAAGGCTGGAACGTGCTCGGCGACGCGAACTGGGAGCTGGCGGACGGCGCGGTGCGGGCCGACAGCGGCACCGGCTTCCTGGTCACCCCGAAGTCGTACGGCGACTTCGTGCTGACGCTGGAGTTCTGGGTGGACGAGCCGGCCAACAGCGGCATCTTCATCCGCTGCCAGGACGCGCAGTCGGTCCGCGACAACAACTCGTACGAGGTGAACATATACGACACGCGGGCCGACCAGACGTACCGCACGGGCGGCATCGTGCACTTCGCCGCGCCGTCGGCCATCATCAACGCGGGCGGCCAGTGGAACACCTACGAGATCCGGGCCGAGGGCACGCGGCTGACGGTCACGCTCAACGGGACGCAGACCGTGGACATGGAGGACTCGATGTACTCGGACGGGCCCATCGCGCTGCAGTACGGCCTCGGCGTGGTGAAGTTCCGCAACGTGCGCATCCGCGAGCTGTAGCGGCGGTCACGGGCCGGTCGGGCGCGCGCCCACGGTGAAGCGCCCGGCCGCGCTCCCGCGGAACGTTCCCTCCTCGAGCCACTCGAGCGAGGCCTCGTGCAGGAGCTTGTGCTGCGTCGTCTCCCAGACGGCGAAGTGGGTGGCGCACGCCATCTCGACCAGCACCTTGCGCTCCGTGCCGGTCAGATCCGCGTAGAGCTGCCGGTCGGCTTCGAGCAGGAAGTCCTGCTCGCCGACCAGGATCAGCGTCGGCGCCCGCACCCGCGCGGCGTACTCGCGGTTCCAGCCCCACGCGCCGGCCGACGTGCGGACCCGCATCACGCCGTGCTTCGGCCCCCAGACCGATCCGAGCTGGTCGTAGGCCATCACGGTCCGCCAGATGACCTCCTGAATGCCGGGATCGACCTGGTCGTCGCAGGCGACGGTCGAGCGCCAGCGATCGTTCTCCAGCCTCTCCCGCGTCTGCAGGCGCATCGGCGCCTCGCCGGCCGGCTTCGCCGGCGGCGTCGAGGGCTGGTCCGGCCGGTAGCCCGGGGCGAACAGCACGAGCTTGTCGACGACGTCCGGGTGGCGCGCCGCGAACCCCGCGGTGCGCGGGCCGCCCGCCGACCAGCCGATCAGGCTCACCGCGTCGACGCCCCGCAGCTCGCGGATGTAGTCCACGACGCGGCCGATCTCGTCCCAGTCCGACTGGCTCGTCGTCAGCCCGTGCGGGTAGCGCGGCTCGCAGTCGCGCGCCAGCGGGTTGGGGGTGACCAGCGCGCGGTTGCCGGCGTCCATGTTGCACGGGTCGTCCATCTGCGGCCGCGGCGACAGCCCGTAGCCGGTCTGGTCCATCGCGAACGTGTCGTAGCCGGCGGCCGCGAGGTGCGCCATCCACGAGTAGTCCTTGTACGGCAGGTCGTAGTCCGGCACCGAGGGGATCGACCCGCCGTGGACGAACAGCACCACCTTGCCGTGCGGCCGTTCGCCGGCGGCGATCCGCGCGGCCAGATCCTGGCCGAGCTTCTCGCGCAGGAACAGGCCGACCCGCTCGCCCTCGTTCGCGGCCACCGTCGACGTGTGCGGCACGAAGCGATCGACGGTGACGAAGCCGTCGTCGGCAGCGCCGAGACCGCTCGCCGCGAACGCCGCCGCGGCGAGCATCGCCGCCGCCGTCGCGCCCGCGCGCCGTCCCGATCCGGAGTCTCCCGGCATCCCCAGCATGGTCTGCTCCTTCCTGGCCGCGGCCCGGCCCGCCCGGCGCCGCCTCGTGGCCCCGCCCGGCGCCCGACCGGCACCGTTTGCGACCCGCCGACCCATGATGCCCGAAAACGCGCGCCGGCCGCAGCGTTTCTCGCGCGGGGCGCCGCGGGGATTGGTGGGATAATGTGCCGGACCTGGCGGCCGCGCGGGTGGCGCGCGCCGGCGGCATTCCGGAGGGAGCAACATGGAGACCGGTCGCAGGGCGTTCATCGGGAGCCTCGGAGCGGGAGCGGCCGGAGCCGGCGTCGCGCGGGCGGCGGTTTTGCAGCGGACCCCCGTCGAGGGCATCGAGGCGTTCGCCTTCGACGCCTACGGAACGCTGTTCGACGTCTTCTCGGTGACGGCGCTGTGCGACGAGCTGTTTCCGGGGCAGGGGGACGCGCTGGCGCAGCGCTGGCGCGCCAAGCAGCTCCAGTACAGCCTGCTGCGCAGCCTCATGGGCCGCCACCGCGACTTCTGGCTGGTGACGGAGGACGCGCTGGTCTACGCGGCGCGCAGTCTCGGCCTGGATCTCACCGCCCGGCGCCGGGAGCGGTTGATGGAGGCGTATCTGTCCCTGGCCGCGTTCCCCGACGTGCGGCCCGGGCTGGAGGCCCTGCGGAGCCGGGGCCTGCGCCTGGCGATTCTCTCCAACGGCGAGCCCCGCATGCTGGAGGCGGCGGCGCGCAGCGCGGGCATCGACCACCTGCTCGACACCATCATCAGCGTCGAGGAGGTGAAGATCTTCAAGGTCAGCCCGCGCGTCTACAACCTCGGGCTGGAGCGGCTCGGGGTGGGCCGGTCGGCGCTGGGCTTCGTCTCGTCCAACTCGTGGGACGTCAACGGCGCGGCCTCGGCGGGGCTGATCACGTTCTGGATTCAGCGCGCGGCCGCCGAGCCGCCGGAGGAGCTCGGGTTCGCGGCGAATCGCGTGGTGGCGGCGATCACGGATCTGGCGCCGCTCGTGGCAGGTTGAGAGCACGGCCGGCCGGATTTGCGCCGGCGCGCGCGGCGGGCCGTCGGGACGACATCAGGAGGTGCGCGATGGGGCGTGTCACGTTTTCAGGGGCGGCGGTTGCGCTGGCGGGATTGCTCGTTCTGGTCGGCGCGCCGGCCCAACCCTCGTTCGCGCAGGAGCCCGCGACGGTCGCGCTGACCGGCGCGCGCGTGATCGACGGCACCGGCGCGGATCCGATCGAGGGGGCCACGGTGCTCATCGCCGACGGCCGGATCCGGGCGGTCGGCGCGGCCGGCGACGTGTCGATCCCGGACGGCGCCGAGCGCGTCGACGTCTCGGGCAAGACCATCATCCCGGGGCTGATCAACGCGCATGCGCACCTCAACGACGGCGACCCCGCGCTGCCGCTCCACGATCAGCTGCTCGGGCAGCTCCGGCTCTACGCCGACTACGGCGTCACCACCATCCACACGCTGGGCGACGACGGCGTCGAGAGCGTGCGGGTGCGCGACGCGCAGGCGCGCGGCGAGCGGCTCGATCGGGCGCGGCTCTACGTCTCCGGACCCAACGTGGTGGCCGAGACGGCGGAGGAGGCCCGCCGGAGCATCGACGAGGTCGCGGACCTGGGCGTGGACATCATCAAGACCCGCCTCAACGCCCAGCCGGGCGACATGACGCCGGAGGTGTACGGGGCGCTGATCGACCAGGCCCACCGGCGCGACCTGCGGGTCGCGGCGCATCTGATCGACCTCGACGACGCCAAGGGGCTGCTCGCGGCGGGCGTCGACGTGGTGGCCCACAGCGTGCGCGACCAGGACGTCGACCAGGAGCTCATCGACGAGCTGATCCGCCTGGACGTCGGCTACATCCCGACGCTGACGCGCTGCCTGTCGGTATTCCTGTACGAAACGACGCCGGCGTTCTTCGACGACCCGTTCTTCCTGCGCGGCGCCGACGCCTACCGCTCGGACATGGAGGAGATCCGCGACCCGGCCACCCACGAGCGGGTGCGCAACAGCGAGACGGCCCAGTTCACCAAGCAGATGATCGAGCAGGCCAAGCGCAACATCAAGCTGCTCACCGACGGCGGCGCGACCATCGCCATGGGCACCGACAGCGGCACGTCGCTGGGCCGCTGGCAGGGCTACTTCGAGCACGTGGAGCTCGAGCTGATGGTCGAGTCGGGGATGACCCCCATGCAAGTGCTGGTCGCCGCCACGGGCAACGGCGCGCGGGTCATGCGCCTCGACGATCTGGGCACGCTCGAGCCCGGCAAGTGGGCCGATCTGGTCGTCCTCGGCGCCAACCCGCTGGACGACATCACGAACACGCGCGCCATCGACTCCGTCTGGATTGCCGGCCGGCGTCTGGGGGCGGAGTAGGGCGGTGGGGCCCCTCGCCGGCGGGCCGCGACCGCGAGCCGAGCCGGCGCGTATACTGAATCGTTGGGGCGCGTCACGGGGACGTCGCCGGCGGCGAAAGGCGAGGCAGCGTGCGAGTCGGTGTGTACGTCGACACGGAGAACATCACCCGGAACGGGGGGCGCAGCCTGCGCTACGACGTGCTGCGGGAGTTCGCCTGCCGCGACGGGGCGGACGCCCTGCGGCTGAACTCGTACACCTCGTTCGACGACGATCGGGCCGCAACGGACGACACCTACCAGCGCAACGTCGAGAGCTTCCACGAGGCGCTGCGCGACTTCGGCTACAAGGTGATCGTCAAGCCGGTCAAGTGGTACGTCAACGAGGACGGCAAGCGGTTCGGCAAGGCCAACAGCGACCTCGACATGGCGGTCGACGTGCTGCTGGAGGCGCGCAACATCGACCGGGTGCTGCTGGCCACCGGCGACGGCGACTTCGCCAAGGTGGCGCGGGCCCTGCAGAACATGGGCTGCCGGGTCGAGGTCGTGGCCTTCGACAACGTGTCCGGCGATCTGCGGCGCGAGGCGGACCTGTTCGTCTCCGGCTACCTGATTCCGCGACTGCTGCCGGGCGAGTCGAAGGGACCCGACTGGGGCACGGAGGGTTCGCGCGTGCGCGGCCTCTGCCACTGGTACGACGCGGTCAAGGGCTTCGGCTTCATCCGCTACCTCAGGTCGTTCGACGGCCCGCTGTGGGTGACCGACACCACGCGCGAGGACTCGCCCTACGCGTCGACCTTCGTGCACAGCAGCGAGCTGCAGAAGGCCGGCATCAACCCCGCGTATCTGCCGAGCCGGCGCGTGATTCTGGAGTTCGCGTTGCGGCCGTCGCCGACCAAGCCGGGCGAGTTGACGGCGCAGGACATCAGCCTCGTGCCCAGGCCCCAGAGCCGGGACCCGCGCGTGGTGACGGCGGCGAGCCGCGGCTACGGGACCGCCGCCGAGCCGGCGCAGAGCCGTGCAGGCTGATCGCCGCGCCGCGCCGCCGACCACCACCATGCCTTCCGCGCGACGGCACTTCACCCGCGCCGTCCTCCTGTTCTCGATCGCAGGTCTGGTGCTCGCCGCGGGGCTCGCCGACGCACCCCGCGCGGGCTCGGCGGCATCGCAGCCGGCCGCGCGGCAGGCCGCGGACGTACCGCGCACGCCCTGGGGCGATCCCGATCTTCAGGGCATGTGGCTCAGCACGGCGCTGGCCGGCGTCCCGTTCGAACGCCCCCCGGAGCTCGGCACGCGCGCGGTGCTGACCGCGGAGGAGCTCGCGGCGCGCAATGCCGCCGCCGCCGCCCGGGTTCGGCCGCGGCTGGTTCCGGCGCCCGGCTTCGGCGAGCGGCGCCCCGCCCCGCCTCTGGCCTCGCTGATCGTCGATCCCGCGGACGGCCGCCTGCCGCCGATGACGGACGACGGGGCGCGCCGGGCGGAGGCGTGGCGCACGCGGGCGGCGCCCGACTACGCCCACGCCGGCCCCGAGGACCTGCGGCCCTACGACCGCTGCATCAGCCGCGGCGTCGTGGGATCCACCTTCCCGAACATCTACTCATCGGCCGTCTGGATCCTGCAGGTGCCGGGGCTGGTGATCCTCCATCACGAGATGATTCACGAGACCCGCGTGATTCCGCTCGACGGCCGCCCGCACATCGCCCCGGGCATCCGGCAGTGGATGGGAGACTCGCGCGGGCGCTGGGAAGGGGCGACGCTCGTGGTGGAGACCACGAACACCAACGGGCGGACGGGCTCGTACGCCCGCAACGGCAACGGCAACCCGACGAGCACGGCGCTGCGCCTCGTCGAGCGCATGCGTCTGGGCGACGCCGGCACGCTCCACTACGAGGTACGGGTGGACGACCCGCAAACGTGGACGCGGCCTTGGACGGTGGCGTTCCCGCTCGAGCGCGATCCGGACTACCTGCTGTTCGAGTACGCCTGCCACGAGGCGAACTACGCGCTGGCGAACATCCTGAGCGCGGTGCGCGCGGCCGAGCGCGGCGCCGGCGGGCGGTAGCGCGCGGCGCCGGCCCGGGATGTCCCGGCCGGTCTCAGCCACGGGATTGGCTACCATGAAGGGGGCAATGGGAGAGATCGTCGTCAGCATCGGGTTGGAGAACTACGTGGATCGCAGCAACGCGGCGAGCGGCCTCCGCACGGATCCGGTGCGCCGTACCGAGGCCGAGGGCGTCGTCGACACGGGCGCGGTCATGCTGGTCCTGCCGCAGAACGTCGTCGAGGGGCTCGGATTGGAGCCGCTCCGAACGGCGATCGTGGCCGACGCCGACGAGCACAAGGAGGAGCGGCCGGTGGCAGGTCCCGTCGCCATCGAGGTGTGCGATCGGATGATGGTCACGGAATGCGTTGTCGGGCCACCGCTGAGCGAGCCCCTGCTCGGCCAGATCGTGCTCGAAGCCCTGGACCTGATCGCCGACTGCGCCAATCGGACGCTCACGCCGCGGACACCGGACTACCCGTCGCTCAAGCTCAAGGCGGTCCACCCGATCGGGTTGGCCCATTGAGGGCGTACGGCCGGCACACACCCGGCCACGCGGGGTTCCACCCGCGCGACGGCCAGGCGGAAGAAGAGTTGAGCGAAGAGGCAATCCGCGCGCTCGAAGAGGGCCGCGCGGACCACGCCGCCGGCCGCACCTTCACAATGGCCGAAATCAAGCGCGACTTGGGGATTGAACCCTGAGCCACCTGGTGCTACACGACGCGCCCGAGCAGAGAACACGGCGCGCGTGTCAGCCAACGCCACTACCGTCGCCGCTTGCCGGCGTCAGGGGTGGGTCAGGAGACCGCGCGCAGCGCGCGTTCCCGGCCGAGGAGTAGCGTCCGCACGTCGCCCTCCGCGCGGGCGCTGACGATCAAGAGATAAGGGATGAATGTCAGGGCCCCGAACAGCGCCACGACCGCCAGCGCGATGCCGCCCGGCGAAAACTCGTGCCTCCACGCGATCCAGCCGGCGCCCGTCAGCACGTAGATCAGGCAGTCCAGGTTGATCTGGCCGGACCAGTTCAGCGCCGCAAGTGGCACCAGCAATGCGGGCATGAAGTTCACGCCGTGCTCCGCGACCACCGCGGCGGTGTATCCGGCAAGGACGACGTACAGCACGACGAGCAGCGTGCGAAACAAGGCCATGTGGCGTCTCCCCGTCCGGCTACGTCTCGACGGGCGTGTCGGGCAGCCGGCTCCACAGGTTCCACGAGCCGTCGAAGCTGCGGACGTGCGGATAGCCGAGCAGTTGGGTGAGGACGAACCAGGTATGGGCCGACCGAACGCCGACCGCGCAGTACGTGATCGTCTCTTCGTCGGCGGTTACGCCGCGGCTCGCATAGAGGGCGGCCAGCTCGTCGGCCGACTTGAACGTGTCGTCTGCGTTGAGGGCGGCCTCGTAGTGGAGATGGATCGCGCCGGGAACGTGCCCGGCCCGCTCGCCGTCCCGGGGCGGCTCCTGCAGGAACCGTTCCCCCCGGTATTCCTCGGCCGTGCGGACGTCCAGCAGGACACAGTCCTCCCTGCCGACGGCGGCGCGGACACGGTCCAGGAGCGCCCGCAGCGCCGGATCGGGCTCCCGCGCGGTGTAGTGCGTTGCGGCGACGGCGGGCGCGTCGGTCGTCAGCGCGTGGCCGTCGGCGACCCACTTCGCCCGCCCGCCATCGAGGACGCGCACGTCGGCGTGACCGACGGCCTTGAGGAACCAGAACACCCACGGCGCGATCGCGTTGTGCTCGCTATAGACGACAACCGTGGTGTCGTTGCCGATTCCCGACCGTCCGCACAGGCCCTCCACCGATTCTCGGTCGAAATCCACCTGCCAGTCCGGGGACAGCAGCGTCCCGATCGCGCTCCATGGAACTGCCCCCGGAATATGGCCGGACTGGTACGCCGCGGGGTCGTAGTGCGCGTCGACGATCCGCACGCCGGGGTGCCTCAGGTGCTCGGCGACCCAGCGCGGGTCGACGAGCGCTTCAGGGTGTGCGTAGTCCACGCCGACTCCTAGCCCGGCTTCTAGCGGGCCGCCTCCGCCGCCGCGGCCGCTTCCACGGCGCGGCCGCCGCTGAGGATGCCCGTCATCGCGTAGTTGCCCTCGTGGCAGGCGTACTCGACCAGCTCGTACTGCGAGTCGTCGCGGTCGAACCGGAACATGGCCGTCCACGGCCGGGTCCAGATCTTCGGATCGTCGATCGTGAACTCGTACTGCAGCGTCGTCGGACCGACCCGCGTGAACCGCTCGGTCAGCGTGAGCGCGTCGCTGGACGAGGCCCAGACGGGGCGCCCGATCGACGACACGCGGTCGTCGAAGTTCGTCGTCTCCACGACGAGAGTGTCGCCGTCCCAGCGACCCTGCGGGTCGCCCAGCCACAGATCGAGGTCCGAACCGAGCCGCCGGCGCTCCGCGGTGGGGATGATACGCGTCTCGTGGATCATCTCCTTGGTGATGGCCACGTAGCCGGGTCCCTGCACGATCTGCAGGCCGTTGTTGTAGACGGTCGGCATCATCATCCCCGGGATGCCGCGCGTGAGGCAGCGGGCGGCCGGGCGCACGTTCTCGGGGCCGGCGTAGGGGCGCGACTCGTAGTTGCCCAGCACGCGCTCGTAGAGCGACTGGCCGTGCTCCGTGCGCGCGGGCAGCCGTCCGTCCGGCGGATCGACGATCATCGCCACCTGGGTGGAGACGGCCGCGTGGCCGTAGCTCAGCGTCACGTCGCGCCACTCCCGGTCGTAGCCCCAGATGCTGCCCAGGGTGCCGTCCTCCCGCCGCGCGATCGCCTCCTCGGGGGTCAGCTCGTCCGCGACGACGTCCGCAGGCCGCTCGAGCGGGATGCCGTGCGACGGATTCCCGGTCCAGATGCCCGTGAGGTCGGGCTCGCCCCAGGACGTCCGCGGGACGTCGTACGGCGCCAGCGCGTCGGTGGTGCGGATGGCGGCGGCCAGCTCGCTGCCGACCCCCGCGAAGCCGGTCTCGACCACGGCGATGCGCACGTTGTCGGGGCCGCTGACGAACGCGCGCTGCGCCGCGGTGCGCGCGTTCTCCGGCACCGCCGGCTCCGCCTCGAAGCGGACGCCCTGCCGGCGCAGGGAGGGCGCCTCCGCGTCGAGATCGGGCACCACGAAGCCGAGGTGGTCGATGGCCCGGCCGCGCGTCGGCGCGGGCGCCGCGCCCTCCGGGTGGGGGGCGACCAGCAGCAGGACGTCGCCGAACGCCACGCCGTCCTGGCGGCCCCGGAGCGTCGCCGGCTCGCCGCCCATGACGTCGCGGTACCAGGCCAGCGTGGCCTCGGGGTCGGTCGCGCTGAGGTCGATGTGGTGGAAGCCCAGCCGCTCCGTATCCTCGACCAGCTCGATGCGCGTCCCCCACGGGTCGAAGATGTAGGCGATCTTGAACAGCCCGGGGATGTCGCGCACTATCGAGCCGTCGTCGAAGCGCTGCAGGCGGACGCCGCTGCCGCGCACGCCGACGGCCTCGAGCTCGGCCATCTTGGCGGTCAGATCCGGGTACGAGAAGCCGATGTGGTTGACGCCCGTGCCCTGGCTGCCGCCCGTGGTCGACTGCGGGACGAACACGAGCTCCACGCCGTCGCAGCTGGCCGCGTCGCCGCGGTCGGCGACCGGCTCGCAGCCCAGGTGCTCGACGTACCATTCGACGCCCCGGGCCGGACTCGACGCCGTGATCTGCACGTGGTGGAAGTCCGCCGCGAGGGCGGCGCCGGGCGCCGCGGCGACTATCGCGGCGGCCACGAGAGCGAGAGCGGCTCGATTCGAGTTCATCGGGGTACCTCCTGGCAGCGGGGCCTTTACCGCGGGCTACCCAGCCTCCACCCGGACGCGTGCCCGCTGGTGGCCGTATGATCCCCGGGGCGGAAATCCATGCCCAGGGTGATGAAGCAGCGTATCGGAAGGCAGGGTAGCACAGTCGCACGCCCGTTTGCGGGAGGGACGCAGACCTCGCTGTCGCACGCGGTCGGCCGTGCCGCGCTGGCGGTGTGCCTCGCGGCCTCCGGCGCCGCCGGGACGCTGCTGGCGCAGGCCCGGGACGATCCCCGGCCGGCCCAGGCGGCGCCCGCAACCCCGCGTGCGGGCCAGGCCGCGCCGGTCCCGGCCGGCTTCGGCACGCCGCTCGCAACGGCCATCGACGGGCCGCCGCCCCCGGTTCCGCCCGCCGTGATGAACCGCGATGCGGCCGGGCGGACCACCGTGCGCGCCATCCGCCTCGCCGCGGGGATCCGGCTGGACGGCGTGCTCGACGAGGAGGTCTATGGCAGCGTGCCGCCGATCACGGACTTCCTGCAGCAGGTGCCCGTGGAGGGGGCGCCGGCCTCGGAGCGCACGGAAGCCTGGATCCTGTTCGACGACACGAACGTCTACGTGTCGGCGCGCGTGCACGACTCGGCGCCCGAGAGCGAGTGGGTCGCCAACGAGATGCGGCGGGACACCAACCAGTTGCGGCAGAACGACACGTTCACGGTCTTCTTCGACACGTTCTACGACCGCCGCAACGGCTACAACTTCTACACCAACCCGCTGGGCGCGCGCGCCGACCAGCAGTTTACCAACGAGGGCAATCCCAACGGCGACTGGAACCCCGTCTGGGACGTCCGCACGGGGCGCTTCGACGGGGGCTGGACGGTGGAGATGGAGATTCCGTTCAAGACGCTCCGCTACCGGTCGGGCTCCCCGCAGCTCTGGGGCGTGCAGATGCGCCGCTCCGTGCGCCGCAAGAACGAATGGACGTACCTGACGCGGATCCCGATCTCGGCCGGCGGCGGCCGGGGCGCCGCCGGGATCTTCCGCGTCTCGGCGGCGGCCACGCTCGTGGGGCTCGTGCCGCCCGCTGCCAGCCGGCTGCTCGAGATCAAGCCCTACGCCATCGGCGGCGTGACGACCGACCGGCACACGATCCCGATCCGCGACAACGAGGGCAGCGCCGCGGTCGGCGCGGACGTCAAGCTGGGCATCACGCAGAACCTGACGGCGGACTTCACCTACAACACCGACTTCGCCCAGGTCGAGGTGGACGAGCAGCAGGTGAACCTGACGCGCTTCAGCCTCTTCTTTCCCGAGAAGAGGGAGTTCTTCCTCGAGGGCCGCGGCATCTTCGGGTTCGCGCGCCCCGGCGTGGGCGCCGGCAGCCCGGGCGAGCCCAACGACGCGCCGACGCTGTTCTACAGCCGGCGGATCGGCCTGGAGGGCGACGCCGAACGGGCGCCGGTCGTGGTGCCGATCCACGGCGGCGCGCGCATGACGGGCAAGGCGGGCGCGTTCGACGTCGGCGCCCTCAGCATCCAGACGGAGGCGTCGCCGGAGGCGGGCACCGCCTCGACGAACTTCACGGTCTTCCGCATCCGGCGCGACGTCCTGCGGCGGAGCAGCGTGGGGGCCATCTACACGAGCCGCTCCGTCTCGCTGGTCGGACCCGGCGCGAGCCAGGCGTACGGCGTCGACGGCACGTTCTCGTTCCACGAGAACGTCGACTTCGTGACCTACTACGCGCGCACGCGGACGCCGCTGGGCGCGGGCCGCGACGCCAGCTACCAGGGCCGCTTCGACTACGGGGGGGACCGCTACGGCCTCACCGTCAACCACCTCGTCGTGGAGGAGAACTTCCTGCCCGAGATCGGTTTCCTGCAGCGGGACAACTACCGCCGCACGAACATGACCGGCCGGTTCAGCCCCCGCCCGCAGAGCGATCTCGTCCGGCGCTACTCGCTGGAGGCCGAGGTCGACTACTTCACGACGGCCGACCAGGGGCTCGTCGAGACGCGCGAGCGGACCCTGGACTTCGCGATCGAGTTCCACAACAGCGACCTCTTCGAGGCCGCCCTGACGAACTCGTACGAGCTGCTGCAGGCGCCGTTCCGGATTGCCCCGGACGTCGCGCTCCCGATGGGCGGCTACGGGTTCACGGCGGGCACCGTGGCCTACACCCTGGGCGGCCAGCGCCGGGCCAGCGGCGGCCTGGCGTTCACCGCCGGCAGCTTCTGGAGCGGCGACATCCGCACGCTCGAGTACCGCCGGGGCCGCGTCAACGTCACGGACCAGTTCTCGATCGAGCCGACCATCTCGTTCAACGCCATCGACCTGCCGGAAGGGGAGTTCACGACCACCCTGGTCAGCACGCGCCTCAACTACGCGTTCAACCCCCGGATGTTCTTCAGCGGACTCGTGCAGTACAACTCGAGCACCGACCGCTGGAGCAACAACCTGCGCTTGCGCTGGGAGTACAGTCCGGGCAGCGAGCTGTTCGTGGTATACACGGAGGAGCGCGATCTGGAGGCGCTGCGGCCGAGCCGCTACGCCGGGCTGCGCAACCGCGGCTTCGTGGTGAAGATCAACCGGCTGTTCCAGATGTAACCGCAAGGCGACGCCTGGTGGGCGAGCCGGCCGGCGGGATGCAGGAGAGGAGCTTCGACATGCAGACACGCTCGACACTCACGCGCCTGGGACTGGTGGTGGGCCTCCCGGCGATTCTGCTCTCCGTCGCGGCGGCCCGGGCCCAGCAGCAGGTGGATTGGGACGGCGTGGAGATCGCGACGCACCACGTGCGCGGGACGGTGCACTACGTATCCGGCCGCGGCGGCAACATCGGCCTCTCGGTGGGCGACGACGGCGTCCTCATGGTGGACGACCAGTTCGCCCCGCTCACCGACCGCATCCTGGAGGCGATTGGCGGGATCTCCAACGGCGACATCCGCTTCGTCATCAACACCCACGTGCACGGAGACCACGTGGGGGGCAACGAGAACCTCGGCCGCATGGGCATCCTGATCATGGCGCAGGACCGCGTGCGCCTGCGGCTGGCCGCGACCATGCCCGCGGTGGCCCTGCCCGCCGTCACCTACAGCGAGGACCTCACCGTGCATCTGAACGGCGAGGAGGTGCACATCTTCCCGGTGCCGGCCTCCCACACGGACGGCGACAGCGTCATCCACTTCAGGGACTCCGACGTGATGGTCGTGGGCGACGTCTTCCGCACGGTCGCCTTCCCGGTGATCGACCGCAACAACGGCGGCAGCCTGCCGGGCACCATCGACACGCTCGGCATCATTGCCGGGCGGGCGGGGCCGGACACGCTGATCGTGCCGGGGCACGGCGAGGTGTCCACGCGGGAAGACGTCGTCGAGTTCCGCGACATGGTTATCGACGTGGCCGGGCAGGTGGAGGAGCTCGTCGGGCAGGGGATGACCTACGAGCAGGTGGCGGCGGCCGGCACGACGGCAGCCTACGAAGCGAAGTGGGGCGACCCCGAGCGCTTCCTGACCGCCGTGTACGCCGAGCTCGGCGGTTAGGAATCCGCGCCACACAGAGGCGGGGAGAGGCTGATGACGACCAGAGGAAGAGCGGACGGGTCGAGCGGTCGGCGGGCGGTCGCGTCGTGGGCCGTGTTCGGCGTGTTGGCGTTCCCCCTCGCGGCGGCCGGACAGACGGCGCCGCGCGAGCAGGTGACCTTCACGAAGGACATCGCGCCGATCCTCCAGCGGAGCTGTCAGCGCTGCCATCGGCCTGACTCGCTGGCGCCGATGTCGCTGATCGACTACGAGGAGGTGCGTCCCTGGGCGCGCTCCATCAGGCAGCGCACCGCGCTCCGCGACAAGCCGGGGGCCATGCCGCCCTGGTACGTGGAAAAGGACATCGGCATCCAGCAGTTCAAGAACGATCCGTCGCTGAGCGACGAGGAGATCGCGAAGATCGCGGCGTGGGCCGACAACGGCGCGCCGCGGGGCGATCCGGCCGACATGCCGCCGCCCGTGGCGTTCATCGACGTCGACGAGTGGGAGATCGGGCAGCCCGATCTGATCGTCTCGTCGCCGAGCGTCGAAGTGCCCGCCGAGGCGCCCGACTGGTGGGGTCCGCACGGCGAGACGCCGAGCGGGCTGACCGAGGATCGCTACGTCGCGGCGCTCGAGTTCAAGGAGGTCACGGAATCCCGGACGGGCGCCGCGCGCGATACCGTGGGCGCGCTGTTCGTGATCCACCACGCCGTGCTGGGCGTGGTCGATCCCAACGCGGAAAAAGCCGTCCAGGAGCGCCAGCGGCTCGGCGGCTGGCCGACCCACGAGGTGGGGCGGAACGCCGACGTCTTCGATCCCGAGGCGGGCCGGCTGATGCCTGCGGGGGCGACCGTCGTGTTTCCGAACGGCCACCTGCACTCCAACGGCGCCGACACGCGGGCCCGGCTGGACGTCGGCTTCAAGTTCCACCCGCGGGGCTACCAGCCGACGGTGCGGGAGCAGGGCATCAGTTGGGCGAGCGTCGATCTCGACCTCGAGCCGATGGATCCCGACCAGGAGATCGACATCTACTTCACGGTGCCGAGGCACCTGAAGATGACCATCTTCGAGCCGCACATGCACGCGGCCGGGGTGCGGATGTGCCTCGAGGCCATCTGGGGCCAGATGCGGGAGACCCTCAACTGCGTCGGCTACGATCACAGTTGGGTGCGGGTGTACACCTACGCGGACGACGCGGCGCCGCTGCTGCCGAAGGGCACCATCCTGCGGCTGGTCGGCTACTTCAACAACTCGCCGACGAATCCCAACGTGCCGGATCCGCGCAACTGGTCCGGCGCGGGCATGCGCTCGGTCGACCAGATGCTGATCAACCTGGCGCGGGGCATCTACCTGACCGACGAGCAGTTCGCCGCGGAGCTCGCCGGCCGGCGGGAGCGGCTCGGCAGCGGGACGGGCGACAACGTCGTCGGCTGCCCGCTCTGCGGACTGGACGACCCGCTCGGCGCGGATGCCGGCGACCAGTAGGGGGCGAGCATGCACAGGACCGGCCCGCGTCGTCGTCGGCGGGCATCCGGCCGGGCGTGGGCGCTCCTGCTCGCGGCGATCGCGCTGGGCGCCGGCGTCGGGGGCGGCGCCCAGCAGCGCTACCTGACCGGGCAGGCGGTCATGCCCGCCTACGAGGGCTGGGAGCGCAACGCCGACGGCTCGTTCAACCTCGTGTTCGGGACCATGAACCGCAACTGGCGGCAGGAGATCGACATCCCCATCGGCCCCGCGAACCACGTCGAGCCGGGCGGGCCGGATCAGGGTCAGCCGACGCACTTCCTGCCGCGGCGCAACCGGTTCATGTTCCGTGTGCGGGTGCCGGCGGACTTCGGCGACGACGAGGTGGTGTGGACGCTGACGAGCCCCAACGGCGAGACGAAGCGGGCCTACGCGACGCTCCACCCCGACTACTACATCGACGACCTGGTCCTGCAGCGGAACAACGGCGCGCCGGCCGCCGACGAGCTCCTGGTCAACGAGGCCCCGGTGCTCGCGGTCGAGGGACCAACCACGCGAAGCGTTGCCGCGGGAGAGGCGCTGACGTTGACGGCGCGGGTCGAGGACGACGACTTGCTGACGCCCGTCGCGCTCCCGCCGACCGATCCGGAACGGCCCGGCCGGGTCACGAAGAACGCCGCCCGCGGGCTGCGCCTCGCCTGGTTCGTCTACCGGGGCGCCGGGCGGGTGACCTTCGAGCCGGAGCAGTTCCGGGCGTGGGAGGACACCCGGGAGGGGTCCGACTCGCCCTGGGCGCCCGGCTGGCAGGTGCCGCCGGTCCCGCCGGACAGGACGTGGGAGGTGCGCGTCACGTTCGGCGATCCCGGCACCTACGTCCTGCGGTGCCAGGCGCACGACGGCGGGCTCACGGCGGTGGAGGACGTGACCGTCGTGGTCGGTAGGTAGCGGGGCGGCGCCGGAGGGCTGAACCCGTCGCAACAACGCGTACAATCGCAGGGAGCCGCCGACCGGCTTCCGGGCGCCAGCTCGAGAGGTACGTATCGTGATGTCGAAGGCGAGGAAGAAGACAGTGACCGCTGCGGCCGTTGCGCTGGCCGGGCTCTGCATCCTGGCGGGGGCGCCGGCCGCCGCCCAATCGACGGAATTCGAGCCGCCGCGCCTGCCGAGCGGCAACCCCGACCTGAACGGCGTCTGGCAGGCCCTGAACGCGGCGCACTACGACGTGGAGCCGCACATCGCCAGGCCCGCGCTGCAGCTTCGACAGGGTCCCCGCAGCCTGCTCCCGGACGTTCCGGTCCTGCGGCTGGGCGCGGTGGGCGCCGTGCCGGGCAGCCTGGGGGTCATCGA
Organism: Vicinamibacteraceae bacterium; assembly: GCA_012271165.1. Lineage (GTDB taxonomy): Bacteria > Acidobacteriota > Vicinamibacteria > Vicinamibacterales > UBA8438 > JAAXGX01. The sequence continues at coordinate 37,838 of JAAXGX010000066.1, forward strand.
GGGCGGCGGCCGGATCCCGTACACGCCGGAGGCGCGCGCCCGGCAGGAGGAGAACCAGGCCAACTGGCTCGACCGCGATCCGGAGATCAAGTGCCACATGCCCGGCGTGCCCCGCGCCACCTACATGCCGTTCCCGTTCCAGATCCTGCAGAACGAGAGCAGCATCTTCATCGCCTACGAGTTCGCCGGGGCGGTCCGCGAGGTCTACCTGACGGACGTCGGGCCGGCCGAGACCGACTCGTGGATGGGCCAGTCCGTGGGCCGTTGGGAAGGCGACACGCTCGTGGTCGAGGTGACCGGGCAGAACGATCAGACCTGGTTCGACCGCGCCGGCAACCACCACACGAACCAGTTGCGCGTCGTCGAGCGCTACACGCTGATCGGTCCCGACCACATCCAGTACGCGGCGACGATGGAGGATCCCAACGTCTTCACGGCGCCCTGGACCATCAGCATGCCGCTCTATCGCCGGATCGAGCCGGGCGCGCGGCTGATGGACTTCAAGTGCGTCGAGTTCGTCGAGGAGCTGATCTACGGCGATCTCCGCCGCGAGCCGCTGCCGCGCTAGAGAGTCGACGATGAGGTCCCGAGCAGACCGAGGAGGCCAGATGAACACTTCAATCCGACACGGACACGCGGCCCGCGTGGGGCTTGCGCTCGGTCTGCTGGCGGCGGCGGCCGTTGCGGTCGACGCGCAGGAGATTCCGCGCACCGGCAGCGGGCGCCCGGATCTGTCGGGCACCTACGACACGGCGACCCTGACGCCGCTCGAGCGCCCCGCCGAGCTCGGCGACCGCCTCACGCTGACCGAGGAGGAGGCCGCCGCGGTCGCCGCGGGCGAGCCGGTGGCGCTCGCCGCCCGGTTCGGCATCCCGCAGGAGCGAAACATCGAGGCCGCCCCGCCGAGCGAGGCCCCGCCGGTGGGCGGCGACGGGTCGATCGGCGCCGCCGGCGCGGTCGGCGGATACAACACCTTCTGGATGGACCGCGGCAGCTCGGGGTTCCAGATCGACGGCCAGTGGCGGACGTCGATCATCGTCGACCCGCCCAACGGCCGGCAGCCGCCGCTGACGTCCGAGGCGCAGGCGCGCCGGGCCGAGCAGGCCGCGTTCCTGCGCCCGAACACCGGCACGGCCTGGTGGCTCATCGAGAACGGTCTCGACGCGCCCGGCCCCTACGACGACCCCGAGATCCGGCCGCTCGCCGAGCGCTGCCTGCTCGGGTTCGGGTCGACCGCGGGGCCGCCGATGCTGCCGGTGCTGTACAACAACCTGAAGCGCATCGTGCAGACCGACGACCACGTCATGATCCTGGTGGAGATGGTGCACGACGCCCGCATCGTCCGCATGAACGGCGAGCACGCGCCACCCGACATCCGCAACTGGCTCGGCGACTCGGTCGGCCGCTGGGAAGGCGATACGCTCGTCGTCGACACGACGAACTTCAACGACACGCCCGCGCTGGCCGGGGCCTCGCGCAACCTGCACGTCGTGGAGCGCTTCACGCGCATCGACGCCGACACGCTGCTCTACCAGTTCACGGTCGACGACCCGACGGTCTGGACCGCGCCGTGGAGCGGCGAGTACATCTGGCCCGCCACCCGCGATCGGGTCTACGAGTACGCGTGCCACGAGGCCAACTACTCGTTCCGGGGCATCCTCGGCGGGGCGCGCATTCTCGAGCAGGACGTCCGCGAAGGACGGGTGCCCGAGCCGCCCCGGTAGACGGACGGGCCGACCGGTCAGGGGATCGGATTGGAATACAGCAAGAGAGAAGACAGCATCGGAGGCCTCATGCACGCGAAGCCGCGCCGCTCGTCACGCATCACGCTCTGCCTGCTCGCCGTTGCACTGCTCGCGATAGTCGCCGGCAGCGTCCCGGTCGAGGCGCACCACGCCTTCGGCGCCGAGTTCGACCCGAACCGGCCCGTGCTCCTCCGGGGTCCGATCGTCCGCGTGGAATGGGTCAACCCCCACACCTGGATCCACCTGGAGGTGACCAACGACGACGGCACCAAGGAAGTCTGGATGGTCGAGGGCGGCACGCCCAACACCCTGCTGCGCCGCGGCCTGCGCCGGGACTACGTCCAGCCCGGCACCGTCGTGGTGGTCGACGGCTACCAGAGCAAGGACCGCACGGCCCGCGCCAATGCGCGCGACCTGACGTTCGAGGACGGTCGCAAGTTCTTCATGGGCTCGTCCGGCACCGGCGCCCCGTACGACAACGAGCAACGGCCGCGGTAGGAGTCTGTGCCGTAGAACGGCGCGGACTCCTGCAGGGTTGGTTGGGCGCCGAGCGGAGCCGTCAGGCGACGATTGGCGAGCTAGGAGTCTGCGCCGTAGAAACGG
>JAAXGX010000017.1 GCA_012271165.1 Vicinamibacteraceae bacterium
CGTCGACCAGCCGGGGCTCGACGGCCGGCACACGGTGTGGGCCCGCGTCGCGGAGGGCATGGACGTCGTGACGCGGATCTCGGAGACGCCCGTCGACGCCGAGGGCCGTGCGGCCGAGCGCATCGCCATCCGGTCGGTCACGCTTCGCGACCGCCCGCCGCCCGAGGTCCCGCCGTTCACGGAGGAGTCGGATGCCGAGCTGGCGGCTTGGCGTGTGATTCTCGACACGACCCACGGCCGCATCGCGATCGATCCGTACCCGGACCGGGCCCCGAACCACGTCCGCAACTTCCTGCGTCTGGTCGACGCCGGGGTCTACGACGGCATCGCGTTCCACCGCGTCGTGCCCGGCTTCGTCATCCAGAGCGGGCACCTGCCCACCCGGCGCGAGCGGCTCACCGACCGGCAGCAGCGCTTCGTGCAGAACCTCGAGCCGGAGTTCAACGACACGCCGCACGTTCGCGGCATCGTGTCGATGGCCCGGCTCGACGATCCGGCGAGCGCGTCGACGTCGTTCTTCATCGTGACCGACACCGCCTCCGAGCTGGACGGCGTCTACACGGTGTTCGGCGTGGTCGTCGAGGGGCTCGACGTGGTGGCGGCCATCGAGGCGGAGCCGACCGACGGCGAGACCCCCGTCAACCGCGTGGAGATCGTCGACGCGGAGGTCGTCCGCCGGTAGCGGGCTATACTGCGGAGTGCCCGTGATGCAGCCGCCGGATAGTCGCGGCGTCGATTGGACCGGCTTCGGCCCCGACGACGCTCCCATCGCGCCACTCGACGGTCGAGCGTTCCTCGCACGGCTGCGAAGGCTCGGCGAGTGCGCCCGTGACCTGACATTGCTGCGCAGGGCCCGGGCGGAGCACACGCATGCGGAGCGGCTTTCTCGAGATCCTGAATGCACTTCATGACCGTCACGTCGAATTCGTGATTGTCGGTGGAGTCGCTGCAGCCCTGCACGGCGGTTCGCGCGTAACGTTCGATCTCGATCTCGTGCCCAACCTTGCGCCCGCTTCCTGGCAGGCCGCCGTCGACCTGCTGTATTCGCTCGGGGCCCGCCCCCGGATTCCGGAACCTGTAGAGCGGATCCGCGATGTGGAGCACGTGCGTCGCTGGCGGCGGGAGAAGGGCATGTTGGCACCTAGCTTCCGCACGCCGGACGGCAGCATGGAGGTCGACCTTCTGGTCGGGGAGAGCGACGCGTTCGACGCACTCAGGCAGCGGGCGGTCGCGGTGAACGTCGACCGGCGCACTTTCCTCGTCGCATCGATCGACGACCTCATCTCCATGAAGCGGCGCGCCGGCAGGCCACGGGATCTGCTGGACATCGCCGAGCTGCGCAACATCCGGGAACGGCTGGATTGAACCGTCGCGGGGCCCGGTCAGCCGCCTTCCGCCAGCAGCTCGCGCGCCAGCTTCGCGTACAGGTCCACCGCGCGGGCCAGCTCGTCGATCGCGACGTGCTCGTCGGCCGTGTGGGCCACGTGCACGGAGCCCGGACCGAGCAGCAGCGGCTTGCCCCAGGCGGAGAGGAAGGGGATGTCGGTCGTGAAGGCGAAGACCTCGGTGTCGAAGCCCGGCGCCGTCGTCAGCGTGACCGGAGGCACCACCACGACGTCCTCGATGGCGACGGGCCCCGGCAGGCCGTCGAGCAGGCGGCGCAGGTCCGGCGCGGGCGCGACGGTGCGGAAGTTGACGTCGGCCTCCGCGGCGGGCGGCACGACGTTGGGCGCCACCCCGCCGGACAGCAGGCCCACGGTGTAGGTCGTCGCGCCGAGCACCGGATCCGCGGGCAGGTCGAGCTGCCGGAGGGCCACGAGCGCGTCGAGCAGCTTCTCGACCGCCGATTCGCCGAGCTCGGGATAGGCCGAGTGCGCCGCGCGGCCGGCAGCCGACAGGCGCACGCGGTAGGCGCCCTTCGTGGCCGTGGCCAGGCGGTTGTCGGTGGGCTCGCCGTTGATCAGGTAGCGGCAGCGCGTCGCGAGCCGGTTGGCGGCGCGCGCACCGTGGCTGCCGTGCTCCTCGCCCACGACGACGAGCAGGCCGACCCGCGTCTCGCCGCCCGCGCGGAGGCGGTCGAGCGCGCCGATCTCCGCCGCGAGGATGCCCTTGGCGTCGCAGGCGCCGCGGCCGTGGAGGAGGTCGCCCTCGATGCGACTGGGGAAGAACGGCGGCACGCAGTCGATGTGCGTCGAGAAGACGATCTCGGGCTCGGCGGGACCGACGGTCGCGATCAGGTTGACCCGATCGTCGACGACCGGCTGGGAGGTCACGCGGTAGCCCCGTTCGCGCAGCCTGCCGGCCAGCCAGTCGGTCGCCTCGGCCTCGCGGCCGCTGGTCGAGTCGATGTCGATGAGGCCGCGCGCCAGGCCGACGACGTCCGCCGCTACCGGATCCATGCCTCGAGCTCGGTGCGGGTGTCGGTGCGGTCGTCGCGGTACTTCACGATCACCGGCGTGGCGAGCGAGAGTCCCCACTCGCGGCCGGCGGGCGCGGTCACCGCGCGCGCTCCCGGCACGACCACCGCGCCGGGCGGGACGACCGTGGGCTGCCCGGGGGCGGCCCTGATCAGCCGGCCGTTCGGCAGGTCGTACAGCGGGGTCGAGCCGGTCAGCACCGTGCCGGCCGCGATGACGGCCCGCTCGCGCACGACCGCCCCCTCGTACAGGCCGGTGTTGCCGCCGACCAGCACGTCGTCCTCGACGATGACCGGCAGGGCCCCGACCGGCTCGAGGACGCCGCCGATCTGCGCGGCCGCGCTCACGTGGACGCGGCTGCCCACCTGGGCGCAGGAGCCGACGAGCGCGTGCGAGTCGATCAGGCTGCCTTCGCCCACGTAGGCGCCGATGTTGACGTACATCGGGGGCATGCAGATGACCCCGGCGCCGAGGTAGGCGCCGTCTCGAATCGACGAGCCCCCCGGCACGAGCCGCACCTTCGACGCAGCGTCGAGCCGCTTGAGCGGCAGGTTGTCCTTGTCGAGAAAGGGCTGCTCCGGGCTGGCCGCGGGGTAGGCGGCGATCTCGCCCGAGCGGAAGCCCAGCAGGATGCCCTGCTTGACCCAGGCGTTGACCCGCCAGCCGCTCGGCGCAGCCGGGTCCGGCTCGGCGGCGCGCACGCGGCCGGCCGACAGCTCCGCGCGCAGCCGCGCGAAGACGGCGCGCGCCTGCGCCCGCTCGCCGCCCCCCGGGAGCGCCGCGAGGCGTTCGATCTCGGCCGCCAGCCCGGCTGCGGCGCCGTCGGTCACGCCGCACCTCCGCCGCCGGCCGGCGCCGCGGCGCCGCGCATGCCGAGCTCCGCGAGCACGGCCTCGATGCGCTCCCGCGCCGCCGTCGAGGGCGGCGCGAGCGGCAGCCGGTAGCGGGCCGGCGCGAGGCCCAGCGCCTCGAGCGCCGCCTTCACCGGGATGGGGTTGGACTCGATGAAGTTGACCTGCATCAGCGGCAGCAGGCGCTCGTGCGCCGCGCGCGCCGCCGCGAAGTCGCCGCCCGCCGCGTGGTTCACCAGGCGCGCCATCTCGGACGGCGCCTCGTTGGCCACGACGGAGATCACGCCGCGCCCGCCGAGCGCCATGAGGGCCAGCGTGAAGGCGTCGTCGCCCGAGAGCACGCTGAAGTCGGCCGGCGCGGTGCGGCAGATCTCGCACATCTGGCCGAGATCGCCCGAGGCCTCCTTGACGCCGGCGATGTTGTCGATCGCCGCGAGGCGCAGGAGGGTCGCCGGCTGGATGTTGCAGGCGGTCCGGCCCGGGACGTTGTACAGGATGATCGGCCGGTCCACGCTCTCGGCGATGGTTCGGAAGTGCCGGTACAGGCCCTCCTGGGTCGGCTTGTTGTAGTAGGGCGTGACCGACAGCAGGCCATCGGCCCCGAGCGCCGCCAGCTCGCGCGCCAGCGCCACCGTCGAGCGCGTGTCGTAGCCGCCGGCGCCGGCGAGCACAGGCACCCGACCCGCCGCCTCGGCGATGACCAGCTCGACGACGCGCACCTTCTCCGCGTGCGTCAGCGTCGGGCTCTCGCCGGTCGTGCCGCACGGCACCAGGAAGTGCACGCCGGCGTCGATCTGCCGCCGTGCCAGCCGCCGGACGCCGGCCTCGTCCAGACCGCCCGCGGCGTCGAACGGCGTCACGAGCGCCGTGCCGCACCCGGACCAGCGCGCCACCATCGTTACGGCTCCAGTCCCAGCACGTCGCGCATCGTGAACCAGCCGCGCCGGCCGTGCACCCAGCGGGCGGCCGCGATGGCGCCGTGCGCGAAGGTGGCCCGGTCGCGGGTGGTGTGGGTCAGCGACAGCGTCTCGAACGGACCGTCGAAGCCGACGGTGTGGGTGCCCGGGGCCGACCCGACGCGGGTCGACGCCATGTCGATGGCCGCCTCGTATCCGGACCGCCGCATGGCGTCCCGCAGGGCGATTGCCGTCCCCGACGGCGCGTCGATCTTAGCCGCGTGGTGGGTCTCGTGAATCCAGGCGCCGAACTCGTCGAGCGGCTGCAGCAGCCGCGCGGCCCGTTCGACGATCGCCTGGAACACGTTGACCCCGAGCGAGAAGTTCGCGGCGGCAAGCACCCCGATGCCGGCGTCGGCCACCAGCGCCTTCATCCGTTCCTCGTGCGCGTTCCAGCCGGTGGTCCCGATGACCGTGTCGAGCCCGACCGCGGCCAGCCGCGGCAGGTTCGTGAGCAGGGCGTCCGCCGTCGAGAAGTCGACCGCCACGTCGGCGGGCGGCAGGCGCGCGGCGTCGATCCCTGCACCCCCGCGGTTGTTGTGTATGTCCAGGCGTTCGACGACCTCGCAGTCGTACGCGCCGCACAGCGCCTCGACGGCCTTGCCCATGCGGCCGTAGCCGACGATCAGGAGTCGCAAGCTCATCCGGTCACCGTCGCGGTCCGCTGCCGCCCGACCCGCCCGACCGGCACGCCGGCCCGGAGCGGAGGATCGGGGGACGGCGCATTATACTCGTGCGCTGCCGCTTCTTGCACTCGCGGTGCGACCTGAACCTTGGCGTTGCGCCGCGCCCGGTGGGCGCCTGGCGCCGGGTGCGGCAGCAGATTGCGGGAGTCACGATGCCGGTGCCACAGACGATGTACGCGGTGGAGATTGCGGGCTTCGGTCCGGCCGACGCGCTGGTCCGCAGCGAGCGGCCGGTGCCGCCGATTGCCGCCGGCGAGCTGCTGGTGCGGGTGGCGGCGGCCGGCGTCAACCGGGCGGACGTAATGCAGCGCGAGGGTCACTACCCGCCGCCGCCCGGCGTCACGGACCTGCCAGGCCTGGAGGTGTCCGGCACGGTGGCCGCGGTCGGCCCCGGCGTCGAGGGCTGGTCGGTCGGCGAGCCGCTGTGCGCGCTCGTGGCGGGCGGCGGCTACGCGGAGTACTGCGCCGTGCCCGCGCCGCAGTGCCTGCCGGTGCCGGCGGGCGTGGATCTGGTCGCGGCCGCCGCGCTGCCGGAAGCCTGCCTCACCGTCTGGACCAACGTGTTCGAGCGGGGCCGGCTGCAGGCGGGGGAGACCCTGCTGGTGCACGGCGGCTCGAGCGGCATCGGGACGACCGCCATTCCGCTGGCGCGCCTGCGCGGGGCGCGCGTGTTCACCACGGCCGGCTCGGACGCGAAGTGCGCGGCCTGCGCGCGCCTGGGGGCGGAGCTGGCCGTCAACTACCGCGAGCGCGATTTCGTCGCCGAGGTCAAAGCGGCCACGGACGGCCGGGGCGTCGACCTGATTCTCGACATGGTGGGCGGCGCCTACCTGCGCCGCAACCTGGACAGCCTGGCGGTGGAGGGCCGGCTAGTGGTGATCGGCCTGATGGGCGGCGCGACCGGGGAGGTGAACCTGGCCCACCTGATGTCGCGGCGCGTGCTGCTCACGGGCTCGACCCTGCGGTCGCGCTCGGTGGCGGAGAAGGGCCGGATTGCCGCCGCCGTCCGCGAGCACGTCTGGCCGCACGTGGCTGCGAAGCGGCTGCAGCCGGTGGTTCACGCCACGTTCGGCTTCGCCGAGGCCGCCGCGGCGCACCGCCTGCTGGAGTCGAGCACCCACATCGGCAAGCTGCTCCTGGTGCCCTGACGGTCGCGGCGACAACCTGCGTACTTCTCGAGCCGCGTGCCGCGCGGCGGTGCCTCATTCCTCTCCCGGCTTCGCGAAGGCCGCGATCAGCGTGTCGACCTTGCCTTCCAGCTTCGCAAGTCGTTCGCCCTGGGCGCGGACGTGATCGTCCAGCCGACCGATTCTGACGTCCGTCCGGAAGAACAGGCCGGCCATGCCGATCCCGACGCCGATGATGGCCCAGAATTCAGGTGTCATTGATCACGGCTCCCGGTTCTTGGGTCCCGCGCCCCAACCCCTCAGCCTCATCATAGCCAATCTTGCTCCCGGCAGATCGCGTGCACCCGGGCCCGGTGGCGGGCGAGCGCCGACTCGAGCTCGGCCTCGAAGCCCAGCCGCCTGGGTGTCGTCTCCGGCGCGGACCCTTCGGCCGGCCCGGGCGTGTCTGCCGCCCCCAAGATCTGCAGCCGGTGCTCGACGGTGCGCAGGAACGTGTACGCGCGCCTGAGGTCGTCGAGCGCGGCCTCGCCGAGCAGGCCGCGGGCGTGCGCCGCCGCCAGCGCGGACAGGGTGCTGCCGCCCTGCAGGTCGGGATGATGCGCCCCGTGGACGAGCTGCAGCACCCGGGCGGCAAACTCGATCTCGCGCAGGGCGCCCCGGCTCGTTGCAGCGATGCCGTCCCCCGCGTGCGGGCGTCCGCCGGCCGGGTCCGTGCCCGCCCACTCGCGCGCCAGCGCCCCGACGGCGGCGCGGTCGGCGTCCGGGCGGTAGACGAACGGCCTGATCCCGTCCGCGAACCGGCGGCCGAGCTCGAGCTCGCCGGCAATCGGCCGGGCCCCGACCAGGGCGAAGCGCTCGAGCGTCTCCCCGAGGCCTGCGCAGTAACGAATGCCCTCCTGCAGCGAGCAGGCGGCGCGCTCCCGGGGCCCCGGTGGCTGCAGTCCGAGGTCGACGCGGTAGCAGTACCCTTCCCCGGTGGTCTCTTCGAGGATCGCCGTCAGCCGCTGGCCGAGCCGCTGGAAGCGGGCCCGGACGCCTGCAGCGTCCGGCTCGTCCGCCTCGTAGACGTACAGCACGTGGATGTCCTGGCTGTAGTCGAGCTCGCGGCGACCCAGCCTGCCGAGCCCGATGACGACGAACGCGCCGGGCGGAGCGGCGCCCTCGCGCTCAGCCAGGTCGTTGCGGGCGATCCGCAGGGCGCCGGCGACCACGACGGCCACCAGGTCGGCCAGTTGCCCGGTGGTCGATCGCAGCGTGTCCTTGTCGAGCAGATCGCGGCCGGCGATGCGCAGGATCTCGCGCCGCTGGAAGCGCTTGAGGGAGTCGAGCCGGCGCGGCGCCGTCCGGTCCTGCGCCAGCAGCGCATCGACCTCGGCCCGGTAGTCCACCTGGTCCGGCGGCGGGCAGTCCAGCTCGCCCTGTAGCCAGTGGAGGTACTCGGGATTGCGGATCAGGATCTCCCCGAGGAGCGCTGACGCGCCCACGACCCGCGTGAGAATTTGCAGCGCGCGAGGGTCGTCCTGCAGATAGCCGATGAACGAGCTCTTGGGAACGCGCTTGGCGGCGTAGCGGCAGAATCCCGTGAGCGCCGCGTCGGGATCGGGCGCCTCGAGCGTCGTCTCGAGCAGCAGATCCGCCAGCTCGCCGAGCGCCAGACGGGTCTGGAGGTCGTCGGCCAGCCGCTGCAGGCGTTCGTCGGCGGCCGTCGGATCGCGAAAGCCGCGCTCGGCGAGATACCGCCGCGCGCGCGCCTCGTCGAGGTCCCGCGCCAGGAACAGGTCGCGCGGCTCGACGGGGAGATCACTCGCCATGGGGCCTCGCGCGGCCCGGCACGGCGCCGACGGGCCGGCGGCAGGGCGCCTGCCGCCGGCCCGCGCGGGTGCCGGTTTGGGCTGCTAGATGTCGAAGTAGAGCGCGAACTCCCACGGATGGGGCCGCAGGCGGATGGCATCGACCTCGTTCTCCCGCTTGTACGCGATCCAGTTCTCGATCACGTCGCGGGTGAAGACGTCGCCCTTCAGCAGGAAGTCGTGGTCCTTCTCCAGCTCGGTGAGCACCTCGGCGAGGCTGCCCGGCGTGCTCTCGATCTTGGCATGCTCCTCGGCCGGCAGGTCGTACAGGTCCTTGTCGAGCGGTCCCGGCGGCGTGAGCTTGTTCTGCACGCCGTCGAGTCCGGCCATCAGCATCGCGCTGAACGCGAGATAGCCGTTGCAGGTCGGATCCGGGAACCGGCACTCGACCCGCTTGGCCTTCTCGCTGCGGGAGTAGGCCGGAATGCGGACCGCGGCGCTGCGGTTGCGCTGCGAGTAGATGAGGTTGATCGGCGCCTCGTAACCGGGCACCAGCCGCCGGTACGAGTTCGTCGTCGGGTTGCAGAACGCCAGCAGCGCCGGCGCATGCTTGAGGATCCCGCCGATGTAGTAGAGCGCGGTCTTGCTCAGGTCGGCGTAGGTGCCGGCCTCGAAGAACGTGTTCGCGCCGCCGCGCCAGATGCTCTGGTGCACGTGCATGCCCGAGCCGTTGTCCTGGAAGACCGGCTTCGGCATGAGCGTCACGACCTTGCCGTGCCGCCGGGCGACGTTCTTGATGACGTACTTGTACTTGAGGAGCTTGTCGCCCATGTTGACCAGCGAGTCGAACTGCATGTCGATCTCGGCCTGGCCGGCGGTGGCGACCTCGTGGTGGTGCACCTCGATCTCGACGCCGATGGACTCGAGGGTCAGCATCATCTCCGTGCGCAGGTCCTGATGGCTGTCCATCGGCGGCACGGGGAAGTAGCCCTCCTTGTAGCGCGGCTTGTAGCCCAGGTTGCGCGAGTTGCCGGCCTCGTCCGGGTTCTCCACGCGGCCCGCGTTCCAGAAGCCCTCGGCCGCATCGAGGTGGTAGAAGCCCTCGTTGTAGCTCTGGCCGAAGCGGACGTCGTCGAGGATGAAGAACTCGGGCTCCGGACCGAAGTAGGCGGTGTCGCCGATACCGGTCGACTTGAGGTACGCCTCCGCCTTCTGGGCGATGTAGCGCGGGTCGCGCGAGTACGACTCGCCGGTGACCGGGTCCTTGACGTTGCAGATGAGGACCAGGGTGGGCGCGGCCGCGAACGGATCGACGAATGCCGTCGCGGGGTCCGGTACCAGCAGCATGTCGCTTTCCTGGATCTCCTGGAAGCCGCGGATGCTCGAACCGTCAAACCCGACGCCGTCCTCGAACGCGTCTTCGCCGAACTCCCTGGTCGACATCGTAAAGTGCTGCCAAAGGCCAGGCAGGTCGATGAAGCGCAGATCGACCGCCTGAATTCCCTTGTCCTTGATGAGCGCCGTCACTTCCTGTGGTGTCATCCGATTCCTCCCAATCTGCCAGTGGTTACGTTCTTACACCGTGTCCTTCTCGCCGGTGCGAATGATGTAGCCCCGCTCGACCGGCATCACGAACACGCGTCCGTCGCCCATCTCACCCGTCCGGGCCGTGTCCATGATCGACCCGATGGCATCGTCCACGAGGTCGTCGGGCACGACGACCTCGATTTCCATCTTGGGCAGCAGGCTCACCTCGTACTCGCTGCCGCGATAGACGGTCGAGTGCCCGCGCTGGCGCCCGTGACCGCGCACCTCGGTCACCGTCATGCCGGAGATGCCGTTGTTCGACAGGGCATCCTTGATGGCGTCCACCCTGTTCGGCCGCACGATTGCCTTGATCAGCTTCATCTGTCGGTTCACTTGCCGGGTTCGAGCATCGCTTCGAGGCTTCGCTGCAGAGCCTCCGCATCTTCCTGGGACAGCTTGGTGTCGTCCTTCGTGAGGTGGAACACGTCGATGGCGCGGTTGCCCCCGGTCGAGATCAGCACGAACTCGATGTCGCACCGGTGCTGCGAGATCACCGTGCTGATGCGATAGAGCAGCCCCCAGGCGTCCTGGGCCAGAATCTCGAGGATGCTGAACCGCTCGGAGTAATCGTTGTCGAAGTGGACCACCGGCTTGATGCGCACCGGCTCGCGACGCGCCATGCCCCGCTGCTTCGGCAGCAGGATCTTGTCGATGTCCTGCCGGCCGCCCACGACGTCCGCAAGCAGGTTCGTGAGGTCGGGGCGCGCCGCCTCGTTCAGCTCGAAGAAGCGCTCGCGGTCCGTGAACTCCACGATGTCGACCGCGGTGCCGCGCCGGTTCGTCATCGCCTGCCCGCGCAGGATGTCCATGCCGAAGTAGGAGAGCACGCCGCACACCTTCGAGAACAGGCCGGGCTGGTCGGCCGAGACCAGCGCCAGCTCCCAGGCCGAGCCCTTCTGCTCGAGCAGGCAGCGTACGCCCGGGGCGCTCAGATTCCGCGACAGCCGGACGTGCTCGTAGACGTGAGGCTGGTCGACGAGGCGCAGGTAACGTTGCGGCAGTCCTTCGAGAAAGGTCTCCAGCTCACCCTGCGCGATGTCGGCGGGACGGCTCTCGTGCAGCTCGGCGAGGCTCGACGCGGTCGCGTCGATGACGTCGTCGCCGTAGCCCAGCGTCAGCCGGTTGTAGGTGTCGACGTAGAGCCTCCACAGCAGGTCTTCCTTCCACGGCGTCATCACGTCCGGCCCGACCGCGGACACGTCGGCGAGCGTCAGCAGGCACAGCAGCTTCAGGCGTTGCTCGCTGCCCACGAGCCGCGCGAACTGGACGACCGCGTCGGGATCGTCGGTGTCCCGCCGGAAGGCCGCGGTCGACATCCGCAGATGGTGGCGGATGAGGAACTCCACGGTGGCGATGTCGGGCTCCGGCAGCTTGATGCGCCGCAGCGCACCGAGCGCCATCCGGACGCCCTCCTCCGAGTGGTTCTTGTTCGTCCACTTGCCGACGTCGTGGAAGAGCAGGGCGAGCACGAGCAGCTCTGACCCCGGCGTCTCGGCCAGCAGGTTCGCGAAGCGCCGCCGGCTGCGCGTCGTCGGCTGGCACAGCAGCTCGAGGTTCCGGATCGTCTGCAGCGTGTGCTCGTCGACGGTGTACTTGTGGTAGAAGTCGCGAATCACCAGGCAGTACACCTTGTGGAACTCGGGAAACATGCGGCCCAGCAGGCCGCAGTTGTGCATTTCGGAGAGGCGGGCGTAGAGGCCGGGCCGGGGCCGCAGCACCCGCAGCAGCACGTCGCGCTGCTCCGTGGTGGGGAAGAAGCGTTCGGGCGCATAGCGTCCGCCGTGCCGCTCGATGCAGGTCAGCACCTGTTCCGAGGCGGCGCAGCCCTCGTCCAGCGCCGTCTCGAACGCGCGCAGCCAGATGTGCGGCTGGAGCGAGGCGCGCGTGCCGTCCGTGAACCAGATCTCGTCGTCCCGGCGCTGCAGGCCGTCCGCCACGTCGACCGGCGCGCCCTCCGCCGCCGGCGCCAGCGCCCTGAGCGACGCCACGAGCGCGCGGTTGACGATGCGCGCATGGTGGAAGTACGTGCTCATCAGCGTTTCCACCTGACCGGCCACCTGATCGTCGGGCGACCCGAACATCGGCGCGGCCGCCTCCTGCAGCTCGTGGGTCAGAACGTTGAGGTTGCGTCCGATCTTCAGGTGCAGGATCGAGCGCAGCCGGAGCAGGAAGTCCTCGGCCTCGTCGACCCGCCCGATCTTGACCCGCACGTCGAGCCGTCGCGCCGGATCCTCGAACTGCGTGATCATCCGCACGGCGGAAATGTCGCGCAGCGCGCCCGGCGCGTTCTTGATGTCCGGTTCGAGGTGATACAGCGTCCGGTTGAACTGGCCCTGCCGCTGCTCGAGCAGGTCGCCGAGGGCCGCCAGCATCGGGCCGCGCCAGGCGGCGCCCGGTCCCTGGCACAGCGTCGTGAGCTGCTCGAAGAGCGCGGCGTCCCCGTCGAGGTAGCGGGCCTCGAGCAACGCGACCAGGAACTCGGGATTGTCGGTGGCGGGCTGCGCCAGGTCGGCCAGCTCCCGGACGTGGTGTCCGACGTCGAGGCGCAGGTCCCAGAGCGGGTGCAGCATCGAGCGGAGGAAGCGCTCCTCGGGCGCGCCGATCGGGCTGCCGAACACGAACAGCAGGTCGATGTCCGAGTGCATGCACAGCTGCCGCCGCCCGTAGCCGCCCAGCGCCACCACGGTGACGGGGGCGTCGGTCTGGCCGCGGGCCGCCCGGTAGATCTGCCGCAGCAGATCGTCGACGCGGTCCGAGTAGCGGCCGAGGCTCTGCAGCCCGCCGCGCGCGAGCAGCGTGTCCGCGGCCAGCTCGTCGCGGGCCGCCTGGAGCATCCCGCGCAGCGTCTCGGTTGCGGGCGTGGGCGGCGCCTGCTCTGGTGCCATCTTGGTTCGGAGCCAACCGGGCGGGTTGTTCAGTAGCCGATGCTGATGCCGAACAGCCCGACGACCTGGGTCGGGTCGCCGTCGTTGAGCGCTTCGAGGTATCCGCCGAGCGAGAGGAGCTGAACGCCGCCGGCAAGCTCCCACGCGCCGAAGCTCTCGGCGACCGGAAGCGGCACGGCCAGCATCGCGCCCACGCCGAAGAACCCGAAGCCGTCGCGAAAGTGTCCCGGCGCGCCGTCCGGAAGGCCGTTCTCGTAGTAGCCGCCCAGGCTGAACCCGAGCGTCACCGGAAAGCTGACGCTGGCGGCATCCTCGACGAGGGTCAGTCCCGGCTCGATCCCGAGCTCGAGATAGACACCCTCGTCGGCGCCGCCATCCGCGCCGCCGGCCGTCTCGAACGCCAGCAGCGCATGGGGGAACAGGGACAAGCCTCCCAGCAGTCCGCTGTCGTCCATCTGCAGGCTCAGCGCGAGCTCCTGCGTCGTGCCGAATGCATGGCTCGGGCTCGTGTACGCGGTGTAGACGATGCCGGCCTCCCAGTTGTCGATGAGCAGCGTCACGCCCGTGTAGAAGTCCGATTCGTACCAGCCGGGGACGTTCGCCGACATCTCGTCGGCGCCGGTCGACGCGGAGTGCAGGCTGTTCCACTGCCCGAGCGTGAAGCTGACCGCCGTGAGTCCCTGACCGTCGGGGTTCGAGTAGAAGTCGAAGTTGATGTCCCCGTACGGTTGGGCGATGAAGCCCTCGCGTTCCTGCCTGATGCCCCGGAAGAAATAGGCGTGCGAGAAGTCGATGCCGGTCGTGAACGAAACCCTGCCGTCGTTTACCTGCGCCTCCGACGAACCGGACGCGAGCCCACTGGTCAGGACGAACGCGCACGCGCCGCACAGCCACTGCGCGCCGCGGGTCCGAACAGTTGCGATCATGTGCTCCCCCGAAAGGACAAGGCCGAATCCGACCGTCGGCTGGCCCGCGCGCAGCGGGCCAGCCGACGCGACGTATCTTATCAGGGTTCACAGTAGTGCACGCCCGCGCCGCCTGCGGCACGGGCTGCTAGTAGCCGAGGCTGACGCCGAATATGCCGATGGGCTCGAAGCCGTCGGTGCTTCCGTTGATGGCCTTCAACCCGTCGCCGAAGAACAGCAGGTTGATGCCGGCCGTGAACTCCCACGAGCCGTACGACTCCGGTATGCCCGTGAGCGGCACGCCCAGCATCGCGCCGATGTTGAAGAAGCCGAAGGCCTCGTTGACGCCGCCCGGGTCGTAGTAGTCGCTGGGGCTCAGGCCGACGGCGATCGGGAACGAGACGCCGACCGGCGAGTCGAGCGGGAGCGACGGCTCGATGCCGAGCTCCAGGTACGTGCCCGAGTTGTCGCCGGCGGCGCTCCCGTCGATCTCGAAGGCGAGCGTGATGTAGGGGGCGATGATGTCGTCGTGGCTCAGCCCGACGGCAACCTCCTTGACGGTGCTCCAGCTCCCGCGCGGGCTCATGTAGGCCGTGTAGGTGACGTCCGCTCCCCAGCCTCCCGCGAAGCCGAAGCCGAGGCCGGCATAGAAGTCGGTCTCGTAGAAGATGCCGGGCGCGCCGTCGAATCCCGCGTCGGTGCGCGAGTGCAGGCTGCTCCAGGTGCCGGCGGCGAGCGAGACGCTCCCGTCCTCGCCGTCGTAGAGCGACATGCCTGCCTCCAGATACGGTTGCGCGATGAATCCCCCGGTCTCCTGGACGATGCCGCGGAAGTAGTAGGAGGTCGCGAAATCGATACCCGTGCTGACCGATATCGCTCCCGTGTTCGGGGCGTCCTGTGCCGCCGCGGGCGCGGCCATCAACGTTGCTGCCGCCAGCATGATGGCGGCCGTCCGCGGGGCCCGACCTCTCGCGTCTGCTCGTGTCATCGTCCCTGCCTTTCTCACATTGCCTGCCTTTCCCATGGTTGTCACTCTCCGATGCGGAGACCGTACGCTTCCATCCCGTGCTCTCCGACGTCGAGGCCCAGCCGCTCCTCGTCCGCGCCGACCCGCAGTCCCATGCTCAGCTTGAGCGCGAAGAAGATGAGCAGGGCGGCCGCGAACGAGAAGGCGCCGTAGGCGAGCACACCGATCAACTGGGTGAGCAGCGAGTGGTCGGCGCTGAAGATCCCGACGGCCAGCGTGCCCCACACGCCGCATACGAGGTGCACCGAGACGGCGCCGACCGGATCGTCGAGATGCCTGCGGTCGATGAACAGCACCGATCCGACGACGATGAGCCCCGCGATGAAGCCGATGAGCATCGCCGCGTTGACGCTCACGACGTCGGCTCCGGCCGTGATGCCGACCAGGCCGGCCAGCGCGCCGTTCAGGATCATGGAGAGATCCGGCTTCCTCTGGATGCCCCAGGAGGCCGCCATGGCGCCGATCACGCCCGCCGCCGCCGCCAGCGAGGTGGTGACGAAGACCAGCGACACGAGCTCGGGGTCGGCGCTCAGCACCGAGCCGCCGTTGAACCCGAACCACCCGAGCCAGAGCAGGAAGACCCCGATGGTGGCCAGCGGCATGTTGTGCCCGGCGATCGCCTTGATTCTGCCGTTGCCGTACTTGCCCAGCCGCGGGCCCAGCACGATGATGCCCGCCAGGCCGCCCCATCCGCCGACGGAGTGCACCAGCGTGGAGCCGGCGAAATCGTAGAACCCCATGGCGTCCAGCCAGCCGCCGCCCCACTTCCAGGAACCGGCAATCGTGTAGATGAACGCCACGTAGATGGTGGTGAACACTAGAAAGGAGGAGAGCTTGATGCGCTCGGCCACGGCGCCGGACACGATCGTGGCGGCGGTGGCCGCGAACATCGCCTGGAAGATGAAGTCCGTCCAGTACGTGTAGCCGCCGTCCGCGTAGGCCACGGTGTTGCCCTCGGCGCCCGGGTCGAGGCCGAACCCGGCGAAGCCGAGGAACTGCCCGAGCGCGAAGTCGCCCGGATACATCAGGTTGAATCCCACGAAGGCGTAGGTGATCAGCCCGATCGAGACGACCGCGGTGTTCTTGAACAGGATGTTCACCGAGTTCTTGGCCTGCGTCAGCCCGGACTCGAGACACGCGAATCCGAGGTGCATGATGAACACCAGGAACGTGGCCACGAGCATCCAGGTGTTGTTGGCGGTGAACATCTCCGGCGACGCTTCCTGCGCGTACCCCAGGTACGGCGTCAGCACCAGCAGCAGGAGCGCGAGCGCGCCGTGCCGCGCGATTGACCTTCCGGATCTCTTGTGCATGATGGGTTCCTCGACCTCCATGACGGGTTTCCGGCGCTGGAGCTAGAGCGCCGCCACTCCGGCTTCTCCGGTTCGGATGCGGACGGCTTCGCCCATGTCGCTGACGAAGATCTTGCCGTCGCCGATCTCCCCCGTCCGCGCGGACTCGGTGATGGCCGCAACGATGCTCTCGACCTGGTCGTTGTCGGTCACGATCTCGACCTTGATCTTGGGAACGAAATCGACGGAGTACTCGGCGCCCCGATAGATCTCGGTGTGTCCCTTCTGGCGGCCGAATCCTCTGACCTCGGTCACGGTGAGTCCCTGGATGCCCCCTTTCGACAGGGCGTCCCGCACTTCGTCCAGCATGTGAGGCTTGATGATGGCGGTGATGAGTTTCATGGCCACTCTCCAATACGGTCGTGGTGAACGCGTTGCCGTTCGGCGAGTTCACTGCAATATGCGGGCCAACTCATGCCGGGGGCGATCGGGGGAAGGCTCGGCAAACCGGGAGGCGTACGGTTCGGCGCGAGGCCGAGGAGTCGGGTGGGTCTACAAAAATGTAGCGCCGTCAAAAATGAAGCGACACTAATGTCGGCACAGCCGTCAGGCGGGCGGGGCGGTCGGCGGGAGGACGTGCGTCAGGTTGGATCGCAAAATCGTAGGTGTAGCGGCGGCCGACTGCGTGTATGTCAAGGGGTTTTTCGTAGTGCCCACGAGATTCGTCTTCAAAAATGTCGTCATGTGTTCTGGTCATACAAATTTGTAGTCAGGACAGACTATGTACGGAAACGGCGACAATCGATGTGGTACTTCTTCACCTTGTAGCTGATGATCCGCTCCGTGGAATCGAGCAGCACGGCCGCCTTGACGCGATTGCCGCGGGTGGTCTTGAGCGCGTCCTGTATCAGGTCCTTCTCGTAGGCCGCCACCGCGTTCGACAGCGACATGCCGGCGACCGTGCCCGACGCTTCGCCGGTCTGGAGCGTCGGCGGCAGGTGGTGGCCGTGCACGACGGCGGCGTCGCAGACCAGCACCGCGCGCTCGATGATGTTCTGCAGCTCGCGGACGTTGCCCGGCCAGTGGTAGGCCATGAGCATGTCGATGGCCGGCGTGGAGATGCGCTTGATGTTTCGCCCGTGCTCGATGGCGTACTTCTCGAGGAAGTGGTCGGCTAGCAGCAGGATGTCCGTCTTGCGCTCGCGCAACGGCGGCACGAAGATGGTGAACACGTTGAGCCGGTAGTACAGGTCTTCGCGGAACGTGCCGGCGGCGATTGCCTTCTCCAGGTCGGTGTTGGTTGCGGCCACGAGCCGGACGTTGGCCTGGATGGCGGCGGTGCCCCCCAGCCGCTCGAACTCGCGCTCCTGCAGAACGCGGAGCAGCTTCACCTGGGTCGACAGGTTGACGTCGCCGATCTCGTCCAGAAACAGCGTGCCGCCGTCGGCCAGCTCGAAGCGGCCTTTCTTGCGCGCGGTGGCGCCCGTGAAGGCGCCCCGCTCGTAGCCGAACAGCTCCGACTCGATGAGCGAGTCGGGGAGCGCGGCGCAACTGACCTTGACGAAAGCCTTCCTGGCGCGCGCGGAGCTGTAGTGGATGGCGTGCGCGATGAGCTCCTTGCCCGTGCCCGACTCGCCGCGAATCAGCACCGTGGTATTCGTCGAGGCCACCCGCGCGATCTGCTCGAAGACCTGGCGCATGGGGCCGCTCGTCCCCACGATGTGCGAGAAGTCGTAGCGCTCCTTGAGCTCCTCCTTCAGGTGGGCGTTCTCGTCGAGCAGCCGCTGGCGTTCCGCCTCGACCATCTGCTTGAGGCGGATCGCCTGCCCGATCATCGTCGCCACCACCCGGAACAGCTGCAGATCCTGGTCGTAGTTCCGATCCTTCCGGAAGGCGAGATCCACGTTGAACGCGCCGATGGCCCTGCGGTCGCCAGGGATCGGGACGCACAGGAAGCTCGTGTCCGAGCGTCCGCTGCGCTTCCGCCGTCCCGTGCGATGCAGGAACATCGGCTCCTGGCTGATCTGGGGGATGACGACCGGACGTCCGGTCTGAACGACGCGGCCCGTCACGCCCTCGCCAATGGCCCACGTGGCGCGCTGGCCCTCCGCGGTCAGCCCCTCCGACGCGGCGATCTGGAGTTGGTCGGAGTCCGGATCCTTCAGGACGACCGAGGCCTGCAGGACCCGCCGCCGCTGCGCCAGAATCTCCAGCGCGCGCTGCAGGCCCGCGCGGCTGTTGCGGGCACCGACGAGCTCAGCGTTGATATCGGCAAGCAGGGCGAGCGGCGCTACCTCGGGTTCGGATGGTTTCTTCACGGGCTGCTAGAGCGGCGCCGGCAGAGTCGACGAGCCCATCAGGAACGCATCGATGCCCCTGGCCGCGCTGCGGCCTTCGGCGATGGCCCATACGATGAGCGACTGGCCCCGCTGCATGTCGCCCGCCGTGAAGACGCCGGGTTCGCTGGTCATCCAGGTCTCGTCCCGCCAGACGTTGCCGCGCTCGGTCAGGCGCACGCCCAGCTCCGTCAGCATGCCCGGCCGGTCCGGTCCCAGAAAGCCCATGGCCAGCAGCACCAGGTCGACCGGCATCTCGAACTCGCTGCCAGGAATCGGTTTGAAGGTGGGGCGACCGTTGTCGCGGCGCATCTCCACCTTGTTCGCGTGCAGCGTGGTCACGCGGCCCTCGGCGTCGCCCGAGAAGTGCTGCGTGGACACGGCGTAGACCCGCTCTCCGCCTTCCTCGTGGGCCGCTGACACCCGGAAGATGTTGGGCCAGTCGGGCCAGGGGTTCTCCGCCGCGCGCGCGTCGGGCGGGCGGGGCAGGAGCTCGAACTGCGCCACCGACGCTGCCCCCTGGCGGTGAACCGTCCCCAGGCAGTCCGCGCCCGTGTCGCCACCGCCGATGATGACCACCCGCTTGCCGGCCGCCGAAATGATCCGTTCGGAAGGCACGCTGTCACCCTCGCAGAGATGGTTCTGCTGAGTGAGGAATTCCATTGCAAAATGGATGCCAGACAGCTCCCGGCCAGGCACCTTCAGGTCGCGCGGCCAGCCGGCGCCACCCGCCAGCAGCAGTGCATCGTGCCGCGTCCGGAGCTCTCCGGCCGGCACGTCCACGCCGACGTGCACGCCGGTCCGGAACCTGACCCCCTCCGCCTCCAGGATGTCGAGCCGGCGGTTGAGAAACCGCTTCTCCATCTTGAATTCGGGGATGCCGTAGCGCAGCAGGCCGCCGATCCGGTCGGATTTCTCGAAGACGGTCACCGTGTGGCCGGCCCGGTTCAACTGGTCGGCGGCGGCCAGCCCGGCCGGCCCGGAGCCGATGATTGCCACCGTCCTGCCGGTCCGGGTCGGCGGCGGCGAGGCCTTGACCCGCCCGTCCTCGAACGCGCGCTCGATGATCGAGAGCTCGATCGACTTGATGGTCACCGACTCGCGGTCGATGGCCAGCACGCACGATCCCTCGCAGGGCGCGGGACACAGCCGTCCGGTCCATTCCGGGAAGTTGTTCGTCTTGTGCAGCCTCTCGATCGCTTCCTGCCACTTGCCCTGGTAGACCAGGTCGTTCCAGTCCGGAATCAGGTTCCCCAGCGGGCAGCCCTGATGGCAGAACGGAATGCCGCAATCCATGCAGCGCGCCCCCTGGGCGCGCAGGTCCGACGTCCGGTACGGCAGGTAGACCTCGCGCCAGTCGCGGACCCGCTCGTCCACCGGCCGGGTAGGCGCCTTCTGGCGCTCTATCTCGATGAATCCCTTTAGTTTCCCCATCGCATGCAGGCGGCTACGAAGCCGCGCCGATCAGCTCTCCGAACTCCGGCTCGCGAGACTCCGCGCGGGCCCGGGCCTCGGCGGCCAGCACCCGCTTGTAGTCGCGCGGCATCACCCTCAGGAAGCGGTTGCGGCAGGCTGCCCAGTCGTCGAGCACCTGCCGGCCGCGCGCGCTCCCGGTCAACTCGACGTGGCGGCGGACGAGCTGGCGCACGAACACCTCGTCCTCGTCGGTCAGCTCCTCCAGATCGACCATGCCGGGGTTGCAGCGCCGCTCGAAGTCCGCGTCCTCGTCCAGGATGTAGGCGATGCCCCCGCTCATGCCGGCCGCGAAGTTCCGTCCGGTCCGGCCCAGTATCACCGCGCGTCCGCCCGTCATGTACTCGCAGCCGTGGTCGCCGATGCCCTCGACGACGGCGTGCGCGCCGCTGTTGCGCACGCAGAAACGCTCGCCCGCGACACCCCGCACGAAGGCCGTGCCGCCGGTGGCGCCGTACAGCGCGACGTTGCCGATGATGATGTTCTCCTCGGCCACGAACGGCGACTCGCGCGGCGGGTAGATCACGAGCTGTCCGCCCGACAGCCCCTTGCCGCAGTAGTCGTTCGCGTCCCCCTCGATGCTCATCGAGATGCCGCGCGGGACGAAGGCACCGAAGCTCTGGCCGGCCGAGCCCGTGAAGTGGATCCGGATCGTGTCGGCAGGCAGTCCGGCCGCGCCGCGCCGCCGCGTCAGCTCGGAGCCCAGCATCGTGCCGACCGTGCGGTTGACGTTGCGGATGGGCAGGCTGAACTCGACTGCCCGACCGTGTGCCAGCGCGTCCTCCGAGCGCCGGATCAGCTCGTTGTCGAGCGCCTTGTCCAGCCCGTGATCCTGCGCCTGCACGCACCGCCGGCCGACCGTGGCCGGCACGTCCGGCTGGTGCAGGATGGACGACAGGTCCAGTCCCCTGGCCTTCCAGTGATCGACCGCCGCCCTGAAGTCGAGCCGGTCGGACCGGCCGATCATCTCGTCCAGCGTGCGGAAGCCCATCTCCGCCATCAGCTCGCGCACCTCCTCGGCCACGAACCGGAAGTAGTTCTCGACGAACTCCGGCTTGCCCGTGAAGTGCTTCCGCAGCTCGGGGTTCTGCGTCGCGACGCCGACCGGGCAGGTGTCGAGATGGCAGACCCGCATCATGATGCAGCCGGACACCACCAGCGGCGCGGTGGAGAAGCCGTACTCCTCCGCGCCCAGCAGCGCGGCGATGACCACGTCGCGTCCCGTCTTCATCTGCCCGTCGACCTGCACGACGATCCGGTCCCGCAGGTCGTTGAGGACCAGGACCTGCTGCGTCTCGGCCAGCCCCAGCTCCCAGGGCACGCCCGCATGCTTGATGCTGGTCTGCGGCGAGGCGCCGGTGCCCCCGTCGTGTCCGGAGATCAGGACGACGTCGGAGTGCGCCTTGGAGACGCCGGCCGCCACCGTGCCGACGCCCACCTCCGCCACCAGCTTCACGTGGATCCTGGCCCGCGGGTTCGCGTTCTTCAGGTCGTGAATCAGTTGGGCCAGGTCCTCGATCGAGTAGATGTNNATGTCGTGGTGCGGCGGCGGCGAGATGAGGCCCACCCCCGGCGTCGAGTAGCGGACCTTGGCGATCCACGGATACACCTTGAAGCCCGGCAGCTGACCTCCCTCGCCGGGCTTGGCGCCCTGGGCCATCTTGATCTGCAGGTCGTCGGCGTTCACCAGGTACTCGCTCGTCACCCCGAAGCGGCCGGACGCCACCTGCTTGACGGCGCTGCGCCGCAGGTCGCCGTTCGGGTCGGGGGTGTAGCGGGCGGGGTCCTCGCCGCCCTCGCCCGTGTTCGACTTGCCGCCGAGGCGGTTCATCGCGATGGCCAGCGTCTCGTGCGCCTCCTGGCTGATGGAGCCGTAGGACATGGCGCCGGTCGCGAACCGCCTGAAGATGTTCTCGACCGGCTCGACCTCCTCGATGGGAATCGGCTCGGCGGCGGGCCGCAGCGCGAACAGGCCGCGCAGCGTGGCCCGCTTGCGGCTCTGGTCGTTGACCAGGCGTGCGTAGTCGCGGTAGATCGCGTACTGGCCGCTGCGCGCCGCGTGCTGCAGCTTGAAGACGGTCTCGGGATTGAACAGGTGGTACTCGCCGTCGCGGCGCCACTGGTACTCGCCGCCCGAATCGAGCTGGTCGTCGTCGCGCCCGCGCTCGGGATAGGCGTGGCCGTGCCGGCGAATCACCTCGGCGGCCACCGTCTCGATGCCGATGCCGCCCAGGCGCGAGGCCGTCCAGGTGAAGTAGCGGTCGACGAACTCCCTGTTCAGTCCCACCGCCTCGAAGATTTGCGCGCCGCGGTAGCTCTGCAGCGTCGAGATCCCCATTTTGGACATCACCTTGAGGACGCCCTTCGTGCAGGCCCGGATGTAGTGGCGGACGGCCGCCGGGACATCCAGTTCGCCCAGCGTGCCGTCGAGGATCAGGTCTTCGAGCGTCTCGAAGGCCAGGTACGGATTGATGGCGCCCGCGCCGTAGCCCAGCAGCAGGGCCATGTGGTGGACCTCGCGCGCCTCGCCCGATTCCACGATGAGCGAGCAGCGGGTACGCGTCCCCTCGCGCACGAGGTGATGGTGCACGCCGGCCGTCGCCAGCAGCGCGGGCACCGGCGCGTGGCCGCCGTCGACGCCGCGGTCCGACAGCACGATCAGGCTGTGGCCGTCCGCGACGGCCTCGCTGGCGCGCCGGCAGAGCGCTTCCATCGCCCGCTCGAGGCCGGCGGCGCCTTCCGCGGGGGAAAACAGCATGGGCAGCGTCACCGACCGGAACGCCGGATCCGACGCCACGCGAAGCCTGGCCAGCTCGTCGTTGTCGAGGATCGGGTAGTCGATCTTGATCTGGTGGCAGCTTGCCGGCTCCGGCCGGAGCAGATTCCGCTCCGAGCCGAGCGTCGAGCCCATGTCGGTCACCAGCTCCTCGCGGATGGCGTCGAGCGGCGGGTTGGTCACCTGGGCGAACAGTTGCTTGAAGTAGTCGTAGAGCAGCCGGGAGCGATCGGACAGGACCGCGAGCGCCGTGTCGGTGCCCATCGAGCCAATCGGCTCGGCGCCGGCCGCCGCCATCGGGCCGACGAGGATCCGCAGATCCTCCTCCGTGTAGCCGAACGCCCGCTGGCGCCGGCGGACCGATTCACGCGCCGGCGGGGGCGTGTAGTCGGCCGGCGGCAGATCGTCGAGATGGATCGTCTCGCGCGCCAGCCACTCGCCGTACGGATGCTCCGCGGCCAGGCCGGCCTTGATCTCCGCGTCGTCGATGATCCGGCCCTGCGCGGTGTCCACCAGGAAGATGCGGCCGGGGTGCAGGCGCTCCTTGACCAGGACGTTCTCGGGCGGGACGTCCAGCACGCCGACCTCGGACGCCATGATCACCATGTCGTCCTTCGTCACGTAGTAGCGGGATGGCCGCAGGCCGTTGCGGTCGAGCACGGCGCCGATCACCGTGCCGTCCGTGAAGGCGATCGACGCCGGCCCGTCCCAGGGCTCCATGAGCGAGGCGTGATACCGGTAGAACGCCTGCCGCTCGGGGCTCATCGACTCGTGGTTGCTCCACGGCTCCGGGATCATCATCAGGACGGCGTGCGCCAGGGGGCGGCCCGTCAGCACGAGGAACTCGAGCACGTTGTCGAACGTGGCGGTGTCGCTCTGGCCCTCGCGGATGAGGGGAAACAGCTTCTGCAGGTCGTCGCCGAACAGATCGGACCGGCACAGCGCCTCGCGGGCCCGCATCCAGTTGATGTTGCCGCGCAGCGTGTTGATCTCGCCGTTGTGCGCCGCGTAGCGGTACGGATGCGCCAGGGGCCACGACGGAAACGTGTTCGTCGAGAAGCGCTGGTGCACGAGCGCAAGGGCCGACTCGACCGCCGGATCGGAGAGATCGGGGAACATCGTCTCCATCTGATCCGCGATCAGCATGCCCTTGTAGACGATGGTGTTCGACGACAGGCTCGCGACGTAGAACAGGTGCCCCTCACGCAGCCCGAGCCGCTCCACCGCCCGGGCGGCGCGCTTGCGGATGACGTACAGCTTGCGCTCGAAGCGCGCGTGCGCGTCCGCGTGCGGCGCGAGGGACTCGCCGCGCCCGATGAGGATCTGTCGAATCACGGGCTCGCCGCTGCGCGCGGTCCGGCCGAGCAGCGAATCGTCGGTCGGGACGTCGCGCCAGCCCAGCACCCGCTGGCCCTCCTCCGCCACGATGTGGCCGAACAGCTCCTCGACACGCGCGCGCTCGCCGGCCGCGCGCGGGAGAAACACCATGCCGACGCCGTAGGCGCCCGGGTCCGGGAGGTCGATCCCGGCCCGCCCGGCTTCCTGCAGGAAGAACTTGTGCGGGAGCTGGATCAGCATCCCGGCGCCGTCGCCCGTGTTCGTTTCGCAGCCGCACGCCCCGCGGTGGAGCAGGTTGATCACCACCTCGAACGCCTGGCGCACGAGCTGGTGGGACTTCCGTCCCTTGATGTTCACCACGAAGCCCACGCCGCACGAATCGTGCTCGTGCCGCGGGTCGTAGAGCCCCTGGGGCGCAACGTGCAGTTTGCTCATACCGTCCTACCTCGTGACCTCGCTCGCCGCGGACGCCTGCGGCGCGGGCGCGCGCGGCGCCGCATCGCGCGTCTCGTCGTCCGCGCACAGGAGCTTGATGAACGCCGTGACGGCCGGATTGAGGCGGCGCTTGCGCCGGTGCACGATGCTCAGCGGCCGGACGAGCGGCGCGCCGTCCGCCGACGCGCGAAACGGCACCGTGACGAGCGCGTGCCGCCGCACCTCCTGGCGCAGCGTCGGCACCGGCAGGATGGCGACGCCGGCGCCGTCCTCGACGGCCTGCTTGATGTTCTCGATGTTGTCGAACTCCGCCACCACGGTCATGTCGACCTCGTGCTTCCGCAGGAAGCGGTCGATCTGCCGGCGCACCGGCAGGCCGCGGTCGAACGTGACGAACGATTCCCCCGCGAGGTCCTCCGGCGGCACGCCCCGCTGCTCGCGAGCCAGGCGCGCGAAGCGGTGGCCGGGGGGGCACGCCACCGCCATCGTCTGGCGCTTCCAGGGGATGGCCGTGAAGCCCCGGCCGGGGTTCGCGAACGAGATGAGGCCCAGGTCCGACTGGTCGTCCAGGATGCGTTCGTAGACCTGGTCCGGGTGCATGTAGGCGATGTCCACCGTGGCGCCGGGCACCAGGCTCTGGAACCGTTCGACGTACCCGCTCAGGTCGTGCAGCGGGACCGAGTAGATGGAAGCCACCCGCACGGTATAGCCCGACGGGTGCTGGCGCCGCTGCACCGCGTCCTCGAGCTCGTGGTAGCGCTCGAGGATCTCCTGGCAGCCCTGAAAGAACAACTTGCCCTCCGGTGTCAGCCGCCACGGCCGCGTGGACCGGTCGATGAGCTGGGCTCCCAACCGCTGCTCGATCTGGCGCACGGCCTGACTGGCGGCCGACTGACTCACCGAATGCATCGTCGCGGCCCGCGAGAAGCTCTGGTGCCGGACCACGTCGCAGAAGATGCCGAGCGACTCGAGGTGCATAGAAGCAAGTACTCTAGCACACCGACGCTAATAGCGTGGATGTGCTGCATAAGAAAAACGAATACTTAAAGCGCTGTCCGGCGTGGAAGATCTGCTGGAGGCTACAGGCGCTCGAGAAGCTCGGAGAGCGACGCGCCGCGTCTCGAGCGGAGGGAGAGCCGGATCCGGTCACGCATTTCGGTGGGCTCCGGCACGTCCTCCGCGTCGTCCCGGAACAGCGTCCGGAGAAACGCCGTGAGGTCGGGCCGCAGCGCCGCGACGGTCGCCGGCGCCGGCGGAGCGAGCAGCCGGTCGTTCGCAACGAACTGCACCTCGTTGCCCCGGAAGCGGCATCCCTCGCTTGCGGCATCCGATTCCAGGCGGACGGCGGCCGCCAGCAGCGTGCGGCCGATCAGGGCGAGGCGATCGACGAGCGCGCCGGCGGCCGGCTGCTTGCGGTAGTAGTAGAGCCCCGGCCGGCCCTCCGTCCTGTCGATCGCGTAGTTGCCCTCGTGGCCGGCCAGCAGGACCGCGGGGCCGTCCGTGAGGTGCGTATAGTCGGCGACGTCGATGAGCAGGCCGTCGACGGCGCTGGTCTGGATCCAGCGGTGGAAGATCGGAATGAACGCGCGGACGTCCGGCTCGGCGCCCGGCGCGAAGAAGACCTTCAGCCCGCAGCGCTGCAGGTTGTCGACGGACGGACTCATCGGGCCGGCACCTGCTGCGCGGCGGCGCCCGTTTCCCCGGCCGCGAGGCGCGCCTGGCAGGCGTGGCTCGCCTCGAGGAACAGTTGCGCTTCCTCGACCAGCTGCCGCGCCCGCTCGGGCGTCTGCTGCCGCGGGGCGGCTTCGTGGCGCCGGAACAGGTACATGGCGAACTTGCCGCCGGCGTACTTGTCGAAGAACAGCTTCGTGTCGAAGAATCGCGCGCGGAACTCGGCCACGATCCGGTCGGGATCGTCCGAGATGTCGACGAGCTCCGTCTTGATGAGGCCGCGCGCGGCCAGCAGCATGCCGTCGTAGGCCAGCCGGTCGGCCTCCTCGGGCCGGCCGTCCTCGAGCTCCAGCTGCGCCTCGAACACCTGGGCTTCGGCAGCCGCCAGGTCGAACTCGGTGAGCGAGACGACCTCGCCGGCGCACTCGCCGACGCCCATGTCGCCGAGCGTGAACTCGCGCGGGTCCCCCCAGTCGGAGTAGAACTCCGGCCGCTCCGCGTGCGACGGCACCTGCATCAGGTCCGTGAGCATCTCCTTGAGCGCCCGCTTCCCGACCCGCCGGGTGAATGCCTGGAACGTCTCGTCCGGCTGGCGCTCCGCGACGAACTTCTCGGTGATGCGCTGCACGGCCTCCGGGATGCGCTTGGAGGGGACCGCGCCGATCGCCAGGCCGTAGGCGCCGGCGTTGGCGGTCCACTGGCCGCCGAGCACGACCTGGAAGTGCGGCACGGTGTAGCCGTCCACCGTCCGGCTGACGCCATAGAACCCGAGGTCGGCGACGTGGTGCTGGCCGCACGAGTTGAAGCAGCCGCTCGTCTTGATGCGGAGGCCGGCGACCGCGTCGTGCGGCCGTCCGTCCGGCGTGCTCGACCGGGCGCGCAGCTCGGCCGCGAGGCCGCGCGACGACGCGATGCCGAGCTTGCACGTGTCGGTCCCGGGGCAGGCCGTCACGTCGCTCAGGGTGCCCGCTCCGGACTCGCCCAGCCCGGCCGCCGCCAGGTCGCGGTACAGGTCCGGCAGATCGGCCTCGCTGACCCAGCGCAGCACGATGTTCTGTTCCACCGTAGTACGCACCGTGTCGCCGACGTAGCGGCGGGCAATCGCCGCCAGCTCGCGCATCTGGCGGGCGCTCAGGTCGCCGAGCGGCAGGGTGACCGTCGCCACCGCGTAGCCGGCCTGGCGCTGGCGGTAGACGTTGGTCCGCATCCAGTCGGCGCACCCGGCCGGAACGGCGCCGCCGTTCAGCGCCGCCGCCGGCTTCAGCGGCTGCTCGCCGTAGGTCGCCGCCGCTGCGAGGTGCGCCCGCCAGCGCGGATCGTCCGCCAGCTTGGCGCGCTCCTCCAGGACCAGCCGCTTGAACTCGTCCAGGCCGAGCTGGGCGACCAGGAACTTGATGCGCGCCCGGGCGCGATTCTTCTTCTCGCCCAGCCGCGCGAACACGCGCGCGATCGCCTGCGCCAGCGGCAGGAGCTCTTCCTCGGGCAGGAACTCGTCGAGCAGCTTGGCCTGGTGGGGCACGGCGCCCAGCCCGCCCCCCACGTAGGTGACGAAGCCGCGGCGCAGCTGCCCGTCGACGGTGCGGGTGGCCGCCACCAGGCCCAGGTCGTGCATCGATACCAGCCCGCACGCGTGCTCGCCGCAGCCCGAGAACGCCACCTTGAACTTGCGGCCGAAGTCCTGCGAGTCGGGATGGCCCAGCAGGAAGCGCATGCAGGCGTGCGCGTGCGGCGTGACGTCGAACGTCTCGTCACGGCAGACCCCGGCGAGCGGGCACGCCGTCACGTTCCGCACCGTGTTGCCGCAGGCCTCGCGCGTGGTGATGCCGACGGCCGCCAGGCGCCGCATGAGGTCGGGCGTGTCGTCGATGTGCACGAAGTGGAGCTGGACGTCCTGGCGCGTCGTGATATGACAGACCTCGTCGCTGTACTCCTCGGCGAGGTCGGCCAGCGTGTCCATCTGATCCGGGTTGAGGCCGCCGAACGGGATCTTGATCCGCACCATCCCCGGCGCGTCCCACACCGTCTCCGGACCCTTGGTCATGCGGTCTGCCGGGTACGCCAGCGGGCGCGTGCCGGTGCCGTCGTTGCGGCGGCCGTTGTCGTACCGCTGGCCGTAGACGCCGCGCCGGAGACGCGTCTCGGCGAAGACCTTCTCGTCGATCTTGCCCTGGCTGCGCAGGGCGATCTGGCTCTCGAACGTCTCGATCTCGGCGGCGAGCTCCGCCGGCATGCTGTCGGCCAACTGCTGTTTCCACGTCACGTCACACCCGCTTCCATAGACGCCTAGCCGCCCGACGCCGCCGCGGGCGCGGTGAGCCCGCGCGGCTCGGCGGCCGTGGTCAGGGAACGCAGTCCCACGACGTCTCCGACGACGATGGTCCCGGGCGGCCGGCCGGACAGATCGAGGGGCGCGGCGGCCAACTCGTCCAGCCGCCCGCTCCAGGTTCGCATGTCGCGCGTGCCGGCCGCGAGCACGACGGCGGCGCGCGTCCGCGGCCGCCAGCCGCGCGCCATGAGGCGGGCCGCAATCTGCGGCCGCGCCGCCAGCCCCATCAGCACGACAATCGTCACCGAGTGCGGCGCGGCCATGTCGAGGATGGGTCCGAACACCGCCTCCGCGTGGCCGGAGACCACCAGGAAGCCCGATGTCAGGCCGCGGTGCGTCAACGGTACCCCGGCGAGCGCCGGCGCGGCAACGACGCTCGTGACGCCCGGGACAACCTCGCAGGGCACGCCCGCCTCGCACATGGCGAGCGCTTCCTCGCCGCCGCGCCCCAGCACGAACGGGTCGCCGCACTTGAGCCGCACGACCCGCTTGCCCCGGCGCGCGCCGCGAATCATCAGCCGCTGGATCGCGGTCTGGCTGATGGACCTGGCGCCGGCGCGCTTGCCCACGCAGAAACACTGGGCGTGGGGCGCGAGCGCGACGATCTCGCGAGCCACCAGGGCGTCGTAGAGCACCAGGTCGGCGGCCTGCAGCCGCTGCACCGCCCGCAGCGTGAGCAGCTCCGGGTCGCCCGGTCCCGCGCCCACCAGCGAAACGAATCCCGTCATGTTCATTGGACGGGGCTGTGCCCCGCACCCCCGGCGTCCGCTTGCGGGGGCCCCTTCGCCCCGCGCCGCTCCCGCCGAGGCGCGCTGTGCGCAGCTTCCATCAGACGGGGCTGCGCCCCGAGCCCCCGGCGTCCGCTTGCGGGGACCCCTTCGCCCCGCGCCG
>JAAXGX010000038.1 GCA_012271165.1 Vicinamibacteraceae bacterium
TCTACCGTTGGTAAACATGGGCTAAGTCGTCAGGTCGGCCTCGGGCGCTGGCACGGCCGGCAGCCCGGGCGCGACCGGCGGCTCCGGCTCCGCCGCCGGCGCCGACCGCAGCTCCGCCGGCGGCTCCATCTCGGACGGCACCAGGAACAGGCCGCGGCGCCGGGTCCACTCCCCCAGCCGCCGGCTGCTCGTCCAGCGCACCAGCGGCGCGGCCAGCAGCAGCCCGGCAAAGATGGGCGTCAGCCACAGGAAGAAGGGTGGCGCGTGGTACAGGGTTAGCGCGGCCCACGCGGCGCCGACCGCCGTGGTCCAGGCCACGCTGCCCGCCGCCTCCCGCCAGCCGAGCATCCGGCCCTCGCGCACCTGCGCATCCCACGGCACGTCGTGTCCGGTGAGCACGCTGGCCACGAAGCGGGTATGGAACATCATCATGAGCGGCGCGACGGTCACGGCGAACAGGGTCTCGAGCAGCGTGCCGGCCAGCAGCCGGGCCGCGCCGCCGAACTGCGCGCGGCGGCCGGCGAGCGCCAGCAGCAGCGCCAGCAGCTTCGGGACGAACAGCAGCAGGCCGGTGACCGCCAGCAGCGACACCGGGGGGCCGCCCCCGACCCACGACCCCGGCACGGACACCAGCGGGGCGCCGCCTGCGGCCGGCGCCAGGACGTACAGCGTGCTGGCCAGCAGCAGCAGCAGCCAGACGAACGACGAGACGTAGCCTGCCGCGCCGAGCAGGAAGTGCAGCCGGCTCACGGGGTGCAGGCCGGGGGTGGCCAGCAGGCGCAGGTGCTGCAGGCTGCCCTGGCTCCAGCGGCGGTCGCGCTTGGCGTAGTCGACGACGTTCTCGGGCGCCTCCTCGTAGCTGCCGGCGATGGACGGCAGCAGGTAGACGTGCCAGCCGGCGCGCCGCATCAGCGCCGCCTCGACGAAGTCGTGGCTCAGCACGGCGCCGCCGAACGGCGGGCGGCCCGGCAGCACGGGCAGGCCGCAGTGCGCCGTGAACGGCGCGATCCGGACGATGGCGTTGTGCCCCCAGTAGTTGGCCGCGTCGGTCTGCCAGAAGCTCTGACCGGCCGCCAGCACGGGGCTGTACAGACAGCCGGCGAACTGGATGAGCCGGCCGAACAACGTCGCGCGCCGCGCCGGGATCGGCACCGTCTGGATCAGCCCCGCCCGCGGGTTCGCCTCCATCGCCCGCACCAGGCGCACGAGCGCGGGACCGGACATGACGCTGTCGGCGTCCAGGACGACCATGCACTCGTAGCCCGCGCCCCAGCGCCGGCAGAAGTCGGCGACGTTGCCCGCCTTGCGGCCCGCGTTGGCGGACCGCCGCCGGTAGTGCAGGCCGGCGACGTCATCGAGCTGGCCGCGCAGCGCGGCCCACGCGGCCTCCTCGGCCTGCGCGGCCGCCGGATCCGTCGTATCGCTCAGCAGGAACAGGTCGAAGCCGCCGGCGTGGCCGGTCCGGGCCAGCGAGCGCAGCATGGCGGCCAGGCCGGCCGTCACGCGGGCCGGATCCTCGTTGCGGATGGGCATCACCAGCGCCGTCCGGCTCGCCAGCGGCCGGCCGTCCTCCGGCGCGGGCCGTGGCGCCGCCAGCGACAGCGGGTCGCGCCCCAGCACCGTCAGCCCGAACCCGATGACCGCGTTCCAGAAGGGAATGGCGATCCAGCTGAACGTCGCGGCGAACAGCGCGAGGATCACGACCTCGAGGCCGGTGACGCCGCCGGCCCGCATGATGTCGAGCATCATCGCGATGCCGATCAGCGCGGTGGCGGCGATCAGGCCGGCGAACAGCCAGCGCCGCGGCCGCACGAGCGGCGCCCGGATCCGCTCCGCGCGGGCGGCCGGCCGCTCGCCGTCACTGCCGGACATGGTCAGGATGCCAGACATAGCTCCACGTCTCCGACAGGCGCCGGTCGTCGCGCACGAGGTACAGGCTCAGCGCCACCGGCTCGCGTCCGGCCGGCGCCAGCCGGAACGACGCCCGCCAGCCCGCGCCGTCCGGCAGCGGGTGCACGACGAGGTCGGAGACTTCGCCGGCCGACGCCTCCAGCACGCCGATGGGCCGCGGCGCGTCCGGCGCCGACAGGGCGCCGCCCGCGAAGTCGACCACGAACCGGCGGCGGCTGCGCGGCGGCGGATCGTGCGCGCCCGGCAGCGCGTCCCAGCCGATGCGCGTGCGCTCGACCGCCGCCAGCGTCTGGGCCGCGAGCCGGTCGTCGAACATCACGATGCGGTACCGGTAGCGCCGCTCGTCGCCTGCGCCGAACGGCTCGTCGGGCACCCAGTAGGCGGCGACGTTGTCGTTGAACTCCGACCCGACGGCATATTCCAGCAGCTCGACGCGGCCGCCGCCCCAGTCGCCGTCGAGCGGCACGATCCACTCGCTCGGCCGCCGGTGGTAGCCGGCCTCCGCGTCGAGGTAGTCGGCGAACCGCCGGGCGCGCTGCACCAGGCCGAACCCGCGCGGCGTCCCGCCCGGAAAGGCGCTCACCTGCACGTCCGGGCCGTTGCCCAGCGGCCGCCAGATCCACTCGTCCGCCGCGGTGTGCACGAGCAGGCCGTCCGAGTCGTGCACCCGGCCGCGGAAGTCGTCGAAGCGCGCCAGCCGGTTGGGGCCGTACAGGAACATGCTGCTCATGGGCGCCACGCCGAGCTTGGCGACGTCGGCGCGGGCGAACAGCCGCGCGTCGACGCCGACCGCCGTGCCCGCGCCAGGCTCGAGATCGAACCGGTAGGCGCCGCTCACCGACGGGCTGTCGAGCAGGGCGTAGACGGTCGCCGTCGTGGCCTCGGGCGCAGGCCGGACCAGCCAGAACTCACGGAACACGGGGAATTCCTCTCCGCTCTCGAGCGCCGTGTCCACCGCCAGCCCGCGCGACGACAGGCCGTACACGTGACCCCGGCCGAGCAGCCGGAAGTACGAGGCGCCCAGAAACACCGCCAGCTCGTCCTTGATGGCGGCGTCGTTGAGGGGGTAGTGTATCCGGAATCCCGCGTAGCCGAGGTCGGGGCTGCCGGCGCCCGCCGCCGGGGCGGCCCGTCCCTCGTAGCGGAACAGCGTCGCGTCGAACGGCACGCGGGTGATCCGGCCGTCCTCCACCAGGTGCAGCCGAACCGGCTCGCGGTGGATGAAGCCGGGGTGGAAGAGCTGCAGCTCGAACCGCGCGGCGCCCCGCCAGAGCGCCGCCTCGGGACGGAACCGGATCGACCGGTACTGGTCGTAGTCCAACCCCGCCAGCGCGGGCGGCAGGTTGCCGCCCGGCGGCCGGTACGCGGCCCGCGCCAGCTCGCGCGCGAGCCCGGTCACATCCTCGAACAGCGTGGCGGCGGACACCGGGGCTGGCGGCGCGGCCGGGGACGGGTTGGCGGCCGCGTCCCGCTGGGGTACTGTGGTGTCCGGCCGCAGCGGCGCGTCGCAGGCGGCCGCGACGATCAGCGGCAGCGTGGCGCGCAGCACCGACGAGAGAGGGATGAGGCAGCCGAGCTTCATGGTCAGCCGCAGCGGCGCCGCGGGCAGGATCCTGAGTCTGCTGATCGCCCTGCCGGTTGTCAACGTCGTGCTCCTGGCGCCGCACTGGCTGCTCCCGGGCGGCGCGGGCGGCGCCTGGCTGGCGCTCGAGGCGGTCGTGGCCGCGGGCGTGGCGGCCGCGCTGCCCAGGACGCGCTGGAGCCTGGCGCTGGCCGCCGGCGCCGGCGCGGCGCTGGTGCTCGCCAGCCTGCTCATGTGCGCCGAGGCGGTGGCGCAGCAGAGCCTGGGCCGGCCCCTCAACCTCTACCTCGACCTGCACCTGGCCGGCTCCGTGTACCGCCTGATGACCGGCGCCTTCGGCCTGACCCGGGCCCTGCTGCTGCTGGCCGGCGGCGCGCTGGCCGTCGGGGCGGCGGTCTGGCTGGTGGCGGCCGCCCTCGGCCCCGCCGGCGGCGCAGCGCCCCGGCGTCTCCCGGCGGGCGGCATCGCGCTTGCCGCCGTCGCGGCGGCCGGGCTGGTCGGTCACGCGCCGCCGGCGCTCGGACAACGGACGGCGTGGCCGCTCGTGGACATCGCGACCGCGCAGGCGCGCCACCTCGCCCGCATGGTGCGCGAGCGGGAGACGTTCGAGGCGGCGATCGCAGCCGCCCCCGCCGACTATGCCGACGTCCCGGGCCTGCTCTCCCGCCTGCGCCACCGCGACGTGCTGCTCGCCTTCGTCGAGTCGTACGGCATCTCGGCGCTCGACGACCCGCGCTACGCGCCGGTCATGCGGCCGCGGCTGGACGAGCTCGGGGCGCGCGCGGCGGCGGCCGGGCTGCAGCTCGCCACCGGCACGCTGGTCGCGCCCACGCAGGGCGGCCAGTCGTGGTTCTCGCACCTGTCGCTGACCAGCGGCCTGTGGGTCGACAACCAGCTGCGCTACGACCTGCTCGTGGCCAGCGGCCGGGAGACGCTGATCGACGACTTCCGGCGCGCCGGGCACCACACGGTCGCACTGATGCCCGCCAACACCCTGGCCTGGCCCGAGGGCGAGCGGCTCGGCTACGACCAGATACTGGCGCGCAAGGACATCGACTACCGCGGCCCGCCCCTCAACTGGGTCACGATGCCGGATCAGTTCACGTGGTCGTACCTGGAACGCGCGGTGCGGGCCTCCGCCCGCGACGCCCGGCCGGTGTTCGCCGAGCTCGGCCTCATCAGCAGCCACGCGCCCTGGACGCCCATCCTGCCGGTGCTCGACGACTGGGAGGGCATCGGCGACGGCGCGGTGTTCGCGCCGTGGCGCGACGCCGGGGAGCGTCCCGAGGACCTCTGGCGCGACCACGACCGGGTGCGGGAGCACTTCGCGCTGGCGCTCGACTACGCCATCAACGTCGTGACCGGGTACGCGGAGCGCTACGTCGACGACCGCACGCTGCTGATCGTGCTCGGCGACCATCAGCCCGCGCCGCTCGTCACCGGTACGGGCGCGAGCCGCGCCGTGCCGGTGCACGTGCTGAGCGGCGACGCGGCGCTGATCGCACCCTTCCTGGAGCGCGGGTACGCGCCGGGCGCCTGGCCGGATCCGGCGCGGCCGCCTGCCCGCATGGACACCTTCCGCGACTGGTTCGTGCGGGCGTTCAGTGCGCCGGCGCACGGCGCCGCGGCCGCCACGGGCGGATGAGGGCCGACAGATGACCGACAACACGGCACCCGACTACGGCACCGGCGCCCGGCTGTTCCACTGGATCACGCTCGTCCTGATCCTCATCCAGCTCCCCGCGGGGGTCGCGATGACGATCGAGGCCGTGCCCGCCTACAACGACGCGCTGTTCATCCTGCACAAGGGGCTCGGATGCATCTTCCTGCTGGTCGTGCTGGCGCGGCTGGCGTGGAAGCTGCGACATCCCGTGCAAGCGCTGCCGCAGCGCCTGCCGGCCCTGCAGCGGCGCATCGCCGCGCGCACGCACTGGTTGATCTACGGGCTGCTGATCCTGCTGCCCGTGAGCGGGTACATCCGCACGGTGGGCGACGGCTACCCCATCGAGATGCTCGACGCGCTCGGCATCCCGCCGCTCGTCACCGGCATCCCCGACATCGCCCACGTCATGCTGATCATCCACAGCTTCTCGAGCTACCTGCTGGCCGCCCTGATCGCCGTGCACGTGGGCGCGGCCGTGCACCAGCAGCTGTTCGCGCGCGACAACGTGCTGTCGCGCATGTGGCCGCCCGTGCGGCCACGAGGCCGCACGGGTGCGTGAGTGGCTCGGGCTGCTGCGCTCGTTCGTCGTCTACTGGCGGCCGGGACGCCAGCGCGGGCTGCGACGCCTGTACCGCCCGCTCGTCGAGCCCGGGGACCTCGTGTTCGACATCGGCGCCCATCTCGGTGATCGGTCGGTGGCCTTCGCGGCGCTCGGCGCGCGGGTCGTGGCGCTCGAGCCGCAGCCGCGCATCGCGGCGTGGCTGCGGCGACTGGCCGCCCGCAACGACCGCATCACCGTGCGGCCCGAGGCCGTGGGCCGCGCCGCGGGCACGGCGCGGCTCGCCATCAGCCAGCGGACCCCGACCGTCTCGACGCTGGCCGACCGCTGGCGGGCGCGCATCCCGGCGGCCAACGCCAGCTTCCGGCGCGTGCGCTGGGAGCGGTTCGTGGACGTACCGGTCACCACGCTCGACGCGCTGATCGAGCAGTACGGCCTGCCGGGCTTCTGCAAGATCGACGTGGAGGGCTACGAGGCCGAGGTGCTGGCCGGCCTCAGCCGCCCGCTGCCGCGTCTGTCGCTCGAGTTCGTCTCGGGCTGCCTGGACGTCGCCGCCGCCTGCGTGCGGCGGCTCGAGGCGCTCGCCCCGTACGAGTTCAACGCCGTGTCCGGCGAGGGCCGGCGCTTCGTCTTCGAAGCCTGGATGCCGGGCAACCGCCTGCTGGCCTGGCTGGCCGCCGGCGCCGGCGGCGTGTCGTCCGGCGACGTCTACGCCCGCCTCCGCTAATGAGAACTCGCTACTGGCAGACGCTGACCACGGTCGAGGCCGCGCGGCTGGCCGAGCGCGACCCGGTGGTCGTGCTGCCCTTGGCCGCCCTCGAGCAGCACGGCCCGCACCTGCCCCTCTCCACCGACCTGGACATCGGCAGCGGCCTGCTGGCGCGCGCCTTCGAGCACCTGCCGGACGACTTCCCGGCCTGGGTGCTGCCGCCCGTGGCGGTCGGGGCGAGCCGCGAGCACGCGCGCTTCGCCGGCACCGTCAGCCTGGACCCGGCGCTGCTGGGCGCGGTCGTGCAGGCGCACGGCGCGGCGCTGGCGCGCGCCGGCGTCAGGCGGCTGGTGCTCAGCAACAGCCACGGCGGCAACCGGGCCGCGCTCGACGCGGCCGCGCTGCGGCTGCGCGACGAGCTGGGCCTGCTCGTGGTCAAGGCGAACTACTTCCTGCTGCCCCGCCCGGACGACGTGGAGCTGCCCGCGTCGGAGTGGCGCCACGGGCTGCACGGAGGCGCGGTGGAGACCGCCATGATGCTGCACCTGCGGCCCGATCTGGTGCGGATGGAGGCGGCCCGCCCGGCGCCCTCGCTCGGCGCGGAGCTCGAGCGCACGCTGCGGCGCGTGGACGCCGGGGGGGACGCGGCGGCGTTCGCCTGGCTGGCGGGCGACCTCCATCCGTCGGGCGCGGCCGGCGATGCGCGGCTCGCCAACGCCGACCTCGGCGCGCGGCTCGTGGCCTGGTACGGCGCCGCCCTCGCGGAGGTCATTCGCGATGCGGGCCGCTTCCCGCTCGAGCGCCTGTCCGGGGAGTGACCGCCGCTCGGGCAGCCCCCCGCGGGGCGCGGCGCGGCTACTTCCCCGCGTCCGCGTCGCCGGCCAGCATGTCGTCCAGCCAGTGTCCGGCGCGCTCCACCTTGGCCTTGACGTAGTCGACGTTGTGGCGGTTGAGCGTGCCGTAGAGCGGTTCGCGGTCCACCACCTCGATGCCGGCATCCTGCAGGGCCCGCATCTTCTCCGGGTTGTTGGTGAACAGCCGGACGCGCCCGACCTGCAGGTGGCGCAGCATCCCGACCGCCGCGTCGTAGGTGCGCTCGTCGGCCCCGAAGCCGAGCGTGCAGTCGGCGTCGACCGTATCCAGCCCCTGCCCCTGCAGGGTGTAGGCCCGCAGCTTGTTGCCGAGACCGATGCCGCGCCCCTCCTGGTCGAGGTACAGCAGCACGCCGCCGCCGCGCGCGGCGAACGCGCGCAGGCTGCCGCGCAGCTGATCGCCGCAGTCGCAGCGCAGGCTCCTGAACAGATCGCCCGTCAGGCAGGCCGAGTGGATGCGCACGGGAACCGGGTCCGGCCACTGCTCGCGCGCGCCGACGAGGATCGCCACGTGCTCGAGCAGGCCGTTCGTCTCCCGAAAGCACACGAACCCGGCGGTCGCGGCAGCCTCGAGGGGCACCGGCCCGTCGCTGACGTAGGTCAGCTCCAGCCGCGTGTCGCGGGCCAGCGCGTCGATCTGCGCCGTCGTCACCGCGAGGATGGCGCCGCTCTCGATGTCCCGCTGCAGCTCCGGCGTGGCGCCGGCGTCGACCGCGGCGCCCACCACGGCCGGAATCAGCCGGACCAGCCGCACCAGCTTCAGCCCGCCGAGCTCGGGCTCGGAGGCCTCGCGCACGTCGCGCACCCGCGCCGCGTGGGTGCCCGGCGCGGTCGACAGGCGCACAATCTCATCGGGGCTGGACGCGCCGTTGAGCAACACGCTGAGCGGCACGTGGCGGGTGCCGTTGGACAGCCCCATGGCGTGCGCCCGGTGGTGGGTAATCGCCAGCCGCAACCCGCCGGCGATGCGGCCGAGCTGCTCGACGGTGGACGGCGCCAATCCCTCGACCGCGGCGAGCAGCGCGCCAGGGGCGGCGCCCGGCCCGCCGGACGGCGTGACGTACAGGGGTCGGCCCCGCTGCAGATCGAACAGCCCGCGTTCCGCTTCGTACATACTAGGAAATCGTTGCCCGCGGCTCCTGTTGCCGCCCAGCCAGCCTCCCGGGATCCGCGCCGTTCCACGGCGCAGACTCCCGGGACGCCAGGAGTCTACTTGAGCTCCCCCATCGACGAACGCACCGCCTGGAACCTGCTGCGTGCCGTGTCTCCCGGCGTGACGACAACTGGAAGGCCCGTGCGTGTGCACCATCATCCCAATCCCGAAGTCTGGTTGCAAGTCGACGCCTCCGGCGCGTGGCGGACGTCGGACGCGCCGACCGGCGCGGGCCGCGATCTGCTGGAGCTGCTCCTGCCCCTCCAACTGCGGGCCGACCTGGTGATCGCGCAGATCGGCCAGAGTCTCGACGGCCGCATCGCGACGGCCGCCGGGCACTCCCACTACGTGACCGGCCGGGCCGACATCCGCCGCCTGCACCGGCTGCGCGCGCTGGTCGACGCGGTGGTGGTCGGGGCCGGCACCGTGGCCGCCGACAACCCGCGGCTCACGGTGCGCGAGGTCGAGGGCGAGAACCCGCTGCGGGTGATTCTCGATCCGCGCGCGCGGCTCGACCGGGACCGGCACGTCTTCGCGGACGGCGCCGCACGCACGGTGGAGGTGCACCGCGCGGCGGACGGCGGGCCGGGCCGGCCCCGCCTCGAGGGCGACGTGCTGCGCCTGCCGGCCACCCGCGGCGGCGGCTTCGATCCGGCCGCCGTGCTCGCGGCCCTGCGCGGCCTGGGCTGCCGCCGGGTCCTGGTCGAGGGCGGCGGCACGACCGTCTCCCGCTTCCTGCAGGCCGGCGCGCTCGACCGCCTGCACGTCACGGTCGCGCCGCTGGTCATCGGCGGCGGCCGGCCCGCGCTCACGCTGGATCCGATCGAGTCGCTCGACGAGGCGCTGCGCCCGCGCTGCCGGCACTTCCGCCTCGGCGACGACATGCTCTTCGACCTCGATCTCCACGGCCCCGGGACGGAGCCGGTATGATCGTGGGTGGAGCTGCCGGATCGTCCACCCCGGCGGCGCGCGTTCAGGGGGTGTCCATGCGTCTTGGAGCTGTCGTGGCGGCCGCGGCCGTCTGGCTGGTCGGCCTGCCCGTGGCGGGTGCCGCGCAACCGACGGAGCAACCGGTCACGTTCGCGGAGCACGTGGCGCCGATTCTCTACGAGCGCTGCACGACCTGTCATCGGCCCGGCCAGGTGGGACCGATGTCGCTGCTGACCTACGAGGACGCCCGGCCGTGGGCGCGCTCCATCCGGCAGAAGGTGGCCGCCCGGGAGATGCCGCCCTGGGACGCCGATCCCGCCGTCGGCGTTTGGGCCAACGACCGCAGCCTCGGCGACGGGGAGATCGCGACCCTCGTCGCGTGGGTGGACGGCGGCGCCTTGCGCGGCGATCCCGCCGCCATGCCGGCGCGGCCGAGCTACGCGGACAGCGAGTGGACGATCGGCGAGCCCGACGCCGTCTTCGGCATTCCGCCGTTCGACGTACCGGCCGAAGGCCTCGTCGACTACACCTACTTCGAAGTGCCGACCAACCTCACCGAGGACAGGTGGGTGAGCGCCGTCCAGGTCAGGCCGGGCGCGGCAGCCGCCGTGCACCACGTCATCGTCACCGCCAGGGCCGAGCGCGGCCCGCGGGCGCCGGGCGGCGGACGCCGCCCGGTCGACCCGGGTTTTCGCCTCGACCGCGAGATCCTGCCGGGCCGGGAGATCGAGTGGAATCCAGGCCTGGCCCAGCTCGAGGGACGCGGTAAGGGCGCCCCCCTCGGCGGCACGACGGTCGGCAACGACGGGGTGTCGATATTCCAGCCGGGCACCGCGCGGCTGCTGAGGGCCGGCACGACGCTCGTGTTCGAGATGCACTACACGCCGACCGGCGAGCCGCACGTCGACGAGACGCGCATCGGACTGGTCTTCACCGACACGCCGCCGGAGCGGGCGGTCCGGAACGGCGTGATTGCGCACGGGCAGTTCGTGATTCCGCCCGGCGCGGCCAACTACAAGGTCGAGGCCGACCTGACGTTCACCAGGAACGTGAGGCTCCTGAGCCTGCTGCCGCACTCGCACCTGCGCGGCGTGCGCTGGGACTACGAGGCGGTGTATCCCGACGGGACGCGGGAGACGATTCTCTCGGTGCCCGACTACGACTTCAACTGGCAGATCGACTACATCTTCGACGAGCCGCTGGCGCTGCCGGAAGGGGCGCAGATCCACGCCGTGGCCTACTACGACAACTCGGCCGCCAACCGGTCGAACCCGGATCCGACCGCCGAGGTGCGCTGGGGCGAGCAGACCGACGAGGAGATGATGTTCACCGCCCTGTCGTACCTGATCGACGAGGCGGCCGGCCCCGTCGCGGCCCCCCGACCCTGAACCCCGGCAACCCGCGCGTCCCGCCGGCACGGCCCGCGGCGTTGCCGCGGTCCGGTCACGCGGGCGGCGGGAGGGCGAGCAGGTCCTGGTGGCCCACGGTCAGCTCGAAGCCGCCCGCGGCCGCCGTCCGCCGCCGACGCTGCGCCCAGGCGCGGATCCGCCGCGCCGCGGCGGGCGGCGGCGACAGGTCGAGCGCCGCGTCCTCCCAGCCGTCGATCAGCGCCAGCGCCAGCGCCCGGTCTCCCGGCCCGAGCCGCCACGGGCTGGGCAGGCGCCAGGTCCGGTAGCCCACCGTGCGGAAGCGCGCCTCGGCCGCCGCGGCGGCGGCGGGTCCCAGCGCCGTCGCCGGCCCGCGGTCGCGCCGCTGGTGGGCGTTCACCGCGTCCCGGATCGCCGCGTCTTCCGCATCGCTGGCCGTGGCGGGGCCGTCGCCGCCGCTCCCGTCGGCCGACCACTCCATGACGCCGTCGTAGGTGAGCGCCAGGTACGCTCCGCAGCCGGCAGCCCGACAGGCGCGGGCGAGGCGGTCCAGCCACTCCTCCGTGACGAGATCGAGCAGCGCCGAGCAGGTGACGAGATCGGCCTGCGCCGCCGCCGGCAGCCCGGCCTCGGTCAGGTCGCCGTGCACGCAGCGTACCTCCGCGTCCGTGCCCGCGGCCCCGGCGCGGGCCAGCAGGTCCGCGTCGTGGTCGACCAGCGTCCACCGCTGCGGACCCGGCAGCCGCGGCGCCAGGTAGCGCAGATTCGATCCGGTGCCGCTGCCCAGGTCCACGATCCGGATCCACCCCCGGGCCCGCCACTCCGCCCGCAGGCGCTCGACGAGGCGGATGGCCCGCGCGCGGTGGTCGGCCGCCTCGCGCAGCGCGAGCCAGTCCGGGCTGAACGCGTCCCGACCCTCGCTCGACATCGGCTTCCTTCAGACGGGGCTGCGCCCCGGACCCCCGGCGTCCGCTTGCGGGGACCCCGCTGCCCCGCGCCGCGCCCGCCGAGGCGCGCTGTGCGCGCCTTGCGGCGTCTGCACCGTTACGGCGCAGACTCCTGGCCTGCGGCGGTCAGGTCCGCCACCGCGGCGGCGAACTTGTCCGTCGCCTCCTCCCAGTCAGGCAGGCTGGCGGCGTGCCGGCGGGCCGCCGCAGCCAGACGCGCCGCGGGCTCGGTTGGCGGGCCGCCCGGCGCGGACGGGAGCAGCCGCGCGAGGGCGCCGGCCAGGGCCGCGTCGTCGCCCGGCGCCACGAGCAGCCCGGCGTCCGCGGGCACGGTGTGGGGAATCGCGCCGCCGGTCGTGCTCACCACCGGCAGGCCGCGCGCCAGCGCCTCGGTCAGCACCATCCCGAAGCCCTCGGCGTGCGACGGGAGCACGAACACCGAGCTGGCATCGTACAGCGCGGCGACAGCCTCGGCGTCGCATTCGCCGGGGAAGGCGATCCGCGCCGCGAGCCCCGCCGCCCGCACCTGCCGCTCGACCGCGCGCGCGAACGCCGGCGCACGGCTCAGGCTCCCGGCGCAGACGCAGCTCCACGGCCGGTCCGCCAGCCGCTCGAGCGCCCGGACGAGGACGTCCTGCCCCTTGCGGGGCGTGACCGACGCCACGCACAGCAGCCGCGGCGGCGCGTCGGGACCGGGACCGGCGGCGGGGGGCGCGGGATCGGTGCCGGGCGGGACCGCCCGGATAGCGGCGGCCGCCACGCCCAGCTCCGCCACGCGCTCCGCCGTGCAGGCGCTGGTCGCCAGCACGCCCGTGCACGCCGCCAGCGCATCCCGCTCGAGGGCGACGAAGCGGTCGTGCTGCGCCGCGTCGAGCCCGGTCTCGTCGGCCAGCAGGAGATGGACCAGCGCGAGCAGCCGCAGCCGGGCCCCCTCGGGACGCACCAGCTCGGGCAGCGCACCCATGGCGAGCCCGTCGATGACCACGCGCGCGCCCGCGGGCAGGCCCGCCAGCGTGCCGGCCAGGCTGCTCCGCGCGCGGGCGTCGCCCGCCGGAAACTCGCCGGCGAGCTCGTGCACCGCGACCTCCCGGCGGCGACGGCGCAGGCCGTCCACGATGCGCGCGTCGTAGATGTAGCCGCCCGTCCGCTGGTCGAGCGGACCGGGCACGAGAAAATGGAGGTCGGCGGCGCTCACACCGGACCCTCGTAGCCGCCCGCGGCGAGGTGCGACTCCTTCAGCGTCACGCGCATCGACGCGATGCCGCGGCCGGCCTCGCCAAGCTGGCCATCGCGGATGGCGCGGGCGAGCCGGTCGAAGATCTCGCGGGCGAGCAC
The DNA here is from genome assembly GCA_012271165.1 of Vicinamibacteraceae bacterium. Taxonomy (GTDB): domain Bacteria; phylum Acidobacteriota; class Vicinamibacteria; order Vicinamibacterales; family UBA8438; genus JAAXGX01. The sequence continues at coordinate 13,029 of JAAXGX010000038.1, forward strand.
CTCCGTCGTGGTGTTCCGGCCGGCGAACGCCGGCTCCTCGTCCAGGTTCCGGTAGCGGAACGCCGCCAGCACCGAGCAGAGCTGGTCGCCGGCCAGCCCGATGTCGACGACGACGCCGTCGGCGTCCAGCTCGGGACGCAGGAACGTCACGTCCACGACGTAGGTGGCGCCGTGCAGCCGCTGCGCGGGGCCGAAGGTCTCGCCGCGAAAGCTGTGGGCGATCATGAAGTGGTCACGGACACTCACGCTGTACACGGGTCGGGGCTCCTTCGTATGACGGTCGCGCGCCGTTCACTCGACGTCCTTCGGATAGCGGATGCGATGGCACAGGGCGGCGCGCGGATCGCGGCTCAGGCGCGCCATCACGGCCGGCAGCTCGGCGAACCCGCTCTCGCCGCTGATCAGCGCGTCGAGCTCCGCGGCGCGCAGCAGCTCGAGCGCCAGGCGCATCCGGCGCGCATGGCTCCAGCGGGCGGCGCGGTCCGGCGGCAGCCGGCCGACCTGGCTGCTCCTGAGCGTCAGCCGGCGCGAATGGAACGCCTCGCCGAGCGGCAGCGGCACGGACCGCGACCCGTACCAGCTGGCCTCTACGATCGTGGCCTCGACGCCGGCTATGTCGAGCGCGGTGTGCAACCCGGCGGGCTGGCCGCTCGCGTGCACGATCAGATCGGCGGCCGGCTGCCGCTCGGCCTCGGTGCGGAAGGCGACGCCGAGCGCCCGCGCGGCCGACCCGCGCTCGGGATTGACGTCCACCGCGGTCACCGCCGCACCCGGCACCTGCCGGCAGAGCCAGGCGACCAGCAGCCCCACCACGCCGGCGCCAATCACCACGATGCGGTCGCCCGCCGCCGGCCGCGCGTCCCAGACGACGTTGATCGCCGTCTCCATGTTGGCCGCCAGGACGGCGCGGGCGGGCGGCACGCCGGCCGGAATCCGGGCGACGGCGGCCGCCGGCACCCGGTAGAGATCCTGGTGCGGGTAAAGGCAGAACACGGCGTGGCCGGCCAGGTCCGGGGGCGCGCCCTCCGGCAGCACCTCCCCCACGTTCGCGTAGCCGTACTTGACCGGCCCGGGGAACTCGCCCTCCTGGAACGGCGCGCGCATGGCCTCGTACTGCGAGCGCGGCACCTCCCCGTTGAACACGAGCGCCTCCGTGCCGCGGCTCACGCCCGAGTAGACCGTCCGCACCAGCACCTGCCCCGCTTGCCCGGGCGGCAGGTCCGCCTGCACAATCTCACCACGGCCGGGCGACCGGATCCAGAACTGGCGCGCGGGGCGGGTAGTCGACATGCTGAGCATCGGCCGGGCAGGCCGCGACCTGATCGCCGGGCTTCCGCTGCTGCTGGCCGTGGCCTGCGCCGCGCGGCGGCTGTTCGGGTTGCCCCCCGCCTACGTGCTGCAGGCCGTAGCATTGTACGCCCTGCTGGCGGCGCTCGTCGTGCGGGCCGCGCCCGCCGTCCTGCCCGGCGCGGGGCTCGGCGCGGCGAACCGGGTCACGCTGGGGCGCGCCACACTCGTGCTCCCGGTCGCGGCGCTGGCGCTGCACGCCGGCCGGCTGGACGCTCCCGCGTACTGGTGGATCGTCGCGGCGTCGACGGCCGCGCTGATCCTGGACGGCGTCGACGGCTGGATGGCCCGCCGCACGGGCAGCGCGACCGCCTTCGGCGCCCGCTTCGACATGGAGCTCGACGCCTTCCTCATGCTGGCGCTGTCCGCCCTGGTCTGGCTGGGCGGCCGCGCCGGCCCCTGGGTGCTGCTCATCGGGGCGCTGCGCTACCTGTTCGTCGCGGCCGGCCGGCTCCGGCCGGCGTTGCGGGCCGCGCTGCCGCCCAGCCGGCGCCGCAAGGTCGTCTGCGTCGTCGAGGGCGCCGTGCTCGTCAGCTGCCTGGCCCCCGTCATGCCGGGCGTTGCCGTCGGCCCCGCGGCGGCGGGCGCCCTCGCCCTGCTGGTCTACTCGTTCGCCGTCGACGTGCGCTGGCTGGTCCGGCACGTCTAACTTCAGATGGGGCTGCGCCCCAAGCCCCCGGCGTCCGCTTGCGGGGACCCCTGCGCCCCGCGCCGCTCCCGCCGAGGCGCGCTGTGCGCGCCTTGCGGAGTCTGCACCGTTGTACGGCGCAGACTCCTGGGCCGCGATGCCAGGTGATACATTGGTAGCGTGAACTTGGGGACTAGCCGTCGCGGTGGAGGATGCCGGCCGGTCCTGCGGGCCGCCGGCTGCTGGATCCTGGCCGGCGCGGCCGGCTGGCTCGCAGTTGACGAGGCGGGCCTGCGGGCCCAGCCGTCGCAGCTCCCAGCCATCGCCAGCCAGTTGCGGCATGCGCGGGGCCAGCACGTCGTGCCGCTGTACCGGGGCTGGTTCACGGGCGACGACGGGCGCATCTACGCGGCCTACGAGTACCTGAACCTGAACGCCGACGAGACGCTGCACATTCCGGTCGGCCCCGACAACGCGGTCGCCCCGGGGCCGGCCGATCAGGGCCAGCCCACCTGGTTCCTGCCCGGCCACCGGCACGGCGTGTTCGCGGTGCCGCTGCCCGCGGGGTCCGCGGCGGAGATCACGTGGACGCTGAGCATCCGCGGGCAGACGCTGAGGATGCCGTCGAACCTCGGCCCGCTGTACGAGATCGAGGGCCTGGTCAATCACGGCGGCTCGTTCCCCGGCAACACGCCCCCGGTGGTGCGCTTCGCGCCGGACGGCCCGGCGGGACGCGGGCCGGCGGGGGTGGCGCGCGAGGTGGACGCCGCGGTCGGCCAGCCCGTGCCGCTGGACGTCTGGGTCACCGACGACGGCCTGCCGCCGCCGCCCGACCGCGGCATGGTCATTCGCTCGCTGCAGCAGAGCTACCGGCGGGGCGACGGCAGCGCGACGGGCCTGACCGTGGCCTGGACACGCTACCGCGGGGCGGGCCCGATGAGCTTCCGCGACGCGGCGCCCCCGGTCGAGGCGAGCCGGGCGCGCACGGCCGCGACGTTCGACGCGCCGGGCCGCTACATGCTGCGCGCGCTGGTATCCGACGGGTCGGGGTTCGACGGCTGCTGCTGGACGAACGCGTACGTCGCGGTCGACGTGCGGCCCGCAGGGTTCTGAGGAGGCGACGACATGGCACGATTCGACTCGCGCGCCGGCCTGCGGCAACTGCTGGCGGGCGGCCTGCTCGCGCTGGGCGCGGCGGCCGGCGCCCCGCACGCGGCCACCCAGCCGGCTGGCGGCGAGACCCGCCCCACGTTCGCGAAGGACGTCGCGCCCATCTTCCAGCGCAAGTGCCAGGAATGCCACCGGCCCGGCAGCATGGCGCCGATGTCGCTGCTCACGTACGCGGAGTCGCGCCCCTGGGCCCGCGCCATCCGGGCCCGGGTCGCCGCCCGCGAGATGCCGCCATGGTTCCTCGACAAGACCGTGGGCATCCAGCAGTTCATCAACGACGCCTCGCTGAGCGACGCCGAGATCGACACCATCGTGCGCTGGGTCGACGCCGGCGCGCCGCCCGGCGACCCGGCCGACCTCCCGCCGCCGCGCGAGTGGCCCGACGGCGACCGGTTCCGGCTCGAGGCCGAGCTGGGCCCGCCCGACCTCGTCATCCGCTCGGAGCCGTTCACGATGCCGGCGGTGGCGCAGGACACGTTCTTCCGGCCGATCGTCGACGTGCCGCTGACCGAGCCGCGCTGGATCCGCGCGGTCGAGACCAAGCCCTCCGGCCGTGACGGCCGGCGCATCGCGCACCATGCGTCGACCTTCCTGCACCAGCCCGAAACGCCCGAGTTCCTCGCGGCCGAGCGCGCGCTGCTCGCCGGGCAGGCGGCCGCCGACGCCGTGCTGCAGGTGGCCCGCGAGCGGATCGGCGGCGACCCGATCGACACGCGCGAGATGTTCACGGAGTGGGCGCAGGGCAAGGGCGGCGAGATCTACCCCGCGGACACGGGCAAGCTCGTGCAGCCGGGCGCGCGGGTGGAGTTCTCCATCCACTACCACGCCGTCGGCGAGGAGATCACCGACCGGCTGGAGGTCGGCTGGTGGTTCCACCCGCGGGGCGTCACGCCGCGCTACAGCGCGTCGTTCGTCTCGGTGGGCAGCGTGAACGTCAAGCCGCTGCACATCCCGCCCCACGCCGAGACGGTGCACCAGGGCTCCTACACGCTGCCGGCGCCGGCCATCCTGCACAACTTCCAGCCGCACATGCACTACCGCGGCAAGGCGTTGTCGCTGGAGGCGATCCATCCCGACGGCCGGCGCGAGCTGCTGAACCACGCCGACCGGTTCAGCAACGACTGGCACATCAACTACATCTACCACCCGGACCACGCGCCGGTCCTGCCGCGCGGCACCGTGCTGCAGATCACGGCCTGGCACGACAACACGGCGGCCAACCGCAACAACCCCGATCCGCGCCAGTGGGTGTGGTACGGGCCGCGCACGGTCGACGAGATGGCGCACTCGAACGCGCAGCTCATCTTCATCGGCGACGCCGACTACGAGCGCCTCAACGCCGAGCGGCGGGCCCGCGCCGGCCAGAACTAGTACTGGTCTTCAGACGAGGCTGCGCCCCGAACCCCCGGCGTCCGCTTGCGGGGGACCCCACTTCGGATTCAGATGACGCTTGACGAGACCGGGAGTCCGCGCCACGCAACGGCGGCGCGGACTCCCGCAGGGTTGGCTAGTGGTCGAGATTGCTGATCCGGTCCCAGTGGATGAAGCGGCGTATCCCGACGCCGTCGACCTCGCGGGGCCCGCCCGGCATCAGGATGAGCTGATCGCCCTGGAAGTCGTAGAAGCGCTGCGCGTCGACGCCGGCCGACGCGGGCACGACCGCCCCGGTCCGGCGGTGCAGCACGTAGCCGCCCCGCTTGACGATGAACGACCCGAAGTAGCCGCCGTAGCTGGCCAGGGTGGGGATGGCTTCGTCCCCCGTCGCGCGCGCCCCGGCATACGGCGGACGGCCGGCCTCCCGCATGAGGTGCACCGCCATGTGACCCGACGGCATGTAGATGATGTACCCCTCGGCGTACTGGTCGGTCGGGACCGGCTCGTCGCCGTCCAGCGTCCGCTGCTCGACGTGCGAGATGGCCCAGAAGCCGAGGAAGCGGTGCTGCTCGGCGGTCAGGTCGGCCTTGTCGGGCACCTTCTCCCAGATGATCCGCGTGCGCCCGCCGGACGGCCCCGGCGGGGGCTGCAGGATGAGCCGGTCGTCGGAGAACTCGTAGAAGCGCTGGTTGTCCTGCCCGGTCATGCCCGGGTTGATGCTGCCCAGCACGTGGTGGGTGACGTACCCCTCGGCCTCGTTCACCGTGTACGGCCCGAAGTACGACGTGTAGCTGGTCAGCGCCGCCAGCGCCTCGTCCGGCGTCGGCTCGGCGCCGGCGTACGGCAGGCGCCCCTCCTGCTGGATGATGACGGCCATGTGCTCGCCGTCGTACATGATGTAGCCGAGCGGCGCCCCGGCCCCGAACGTGCCGGGCTCCGGGGGCGGCTGCAGGTTGCCGTCCGCGTCGTGCCGCTCGACCCCCAGCAGCTTCCACGTGCCGACGAACTTGTCGCGCGGATCGGCCTCGGCGCCGCCGCCCTGGCCGGCCGCCGCGCCGGCGGACGCCAGCAGCGCGACGAGCGCCAGGCTTGCTGTCCCTAGCAGATGTACACGCATGGTTCACTCCCTACCGCGAGCCCGCGGCTTCGGCCTCCAACTGGTCGGCGAGGGCGCCGGCCAGGATGTTGTACAGCCCGTAGTTGCCCTCGTGGCAGGCGTACTCGTACAGCGGGTCGGGGTTCAGCGTCATCGGCACCGAATAGGTCCAGGGACGCGTCCAGACCGTCGGGTCGTCGACCGTCGCCTCGTACAGCAGCGTCCCGGGCGCGACGCGCGTGAAGCGCTCCACGAGACTGAGGTTGCGCGTGGAGGCGCCGCGCGCGAAGCTCGTCTCGCGCAGGAAGTTGGTCGTCTCCACCACCAGCGCGTCGCCGTCCCAGTGGGCGCGCGAGCTGCCGGACCACTGGCGCAGATCCGCGGGCAGGTGCGGCCGGCCGTCGAGCGGCACGACGCGCGCGTCGTGGACCATCTCGGTCAGCAGCACGACGTGGTCCTCGGTCTGGAAGATCTGCACGTTGTTGTTGTAGGCGCGCGGCTCCATCGGCGGGCCCGCGTTGAAGCCCATCAGGCAGCGCACCTGCAGGCCGTTCGAGCCGAGGTCCTCCACGAAGCCGCCGGGCGTCGGCATGTGCCGCCCCGTACCCTCGCGCGCCTTCGCCTCGGCCGCCTGCCGCCGCTCGGCCGCCGCGGTCAGCGCCGGAATGCGGCCGTCGGGCGGATCGGTGACGAGCGACGTGCGGTTGGTCTCGACCACGGTCGTGCCCCGATCGAACCAGAACTGGTTGTAGTTGCCGACGACGTCGGCCGGCTCCTCGTCGTCGAGCGCCGCGATCTCGGCGAGGCGCCGCGCCTCGAACTCCGCGGCCTCCTCCGCCGTGTAGACGTCCTGCTCGAGCTCGGCGGGCCGCTCCATCGGCGTCAGGGTCCGGAAGTCCCACACGCCCTGCAGGTCCGGCGCCCCCCACGGGGTCCGCGGCAGCTCCTGGCCCGCGACCGGCGCGGGCGCCAGGGCCGCAACGGCAATCACGAACGCCAGCGCGCTCACCGGCACGATCGATCGATGAATCATCATGAACCTCCTGAGTCCAGCTCTCATTCAGATGGGGCTACGCCCCAAGCCCCCG
>JAAXGX010000128.1 GCA_012271165.1 Vicinamibacteraceae bacterium
GGGCGCAGCCCCGTCTGAAGGAAGCTGCGCACGGCGCGCCTCGGCGGAAGCGGCGCGGGGCGCAGGGGTCCCGCAAGCGCACGCCGGGGGTTTGGGGCGCAGCCCCATCCAAACTCAGATCTCCGACAGATACGGCAGCTTGCCGGTGCTGTCGCCGAACTGCTCGACGGGCACGCCGAGCTTGCCGAGCACCGACACGTAGAGGTTCGTGAGCGGCGTGTCGTTGGCGTACCGCAGGTGCCGGCCGCCTTTCAGCGTGCCGCCGCCCCCACCCACCATCACGACCGGCAGGTCCATGTGGAAGTGGATGTTGCCGTCGCTGATGCCGGAGCCGTAGATCAGCACCGCGTGGTCGAGCAGCGTGCCGTCGCCGTCCGGCGTCGACTGCAGCTTGTCGAGGAAGTAGGCGAACTGCTGCATGTGGAAGGTGTTGATCTTCGCCAGCTTCTCCAGCTTGGCCGGGTCGTTCTGGTGGTGCGAGCACGCGTGGTGCGCGTCGGGCACGCCGATCTCGGGATAGGCGCGGCCACTCACCTCGCGGCTCAGCATGAACGTGCCGACACGGGTCAGGTCGGTCTGGTACGCCAGCGCCAGCAGGTCGAACATGAGCCGCGAATGCGCCTCGAACGTGTCCGGGATGCCAACCGGCTGGTCGAAGCGCGGAATCTCCCGGTCGCTCTGCGCCTCGGCCATGCCGATGCGGCGCTCGACGTCGCGCACGGCGTCGAAGTACTGCTCGAGCTTCGTCCGGTCGCCGGGGCCGAGCGTCCGCTGGAGGTCGGCCGCCCGGTCGCCGACGTAGTCGAGCACGCTGCGGTCCTGCCGGATGCGGGCGAGCCGCGCGGCGGCGTCGGTGCTGTCGGTCGATCCGAACAGCCGCTCGAAGACGGCGCGCGGGTCGTTCTCCATCGGCAGCGGCGTCGTCGCCGTGCGCCACGCGATGGTGTTGGTGTAGGCGCAACTGTAGCCCGCGTCGCAGGCGCCGAGCGTCTCCACGGAGTCCACCCCCAGCTCCAGCGAGGCGAGCTGCGTCTCGGCGCCCAGCGTGCGGGCCGCAATCTGGTCCATGGAGACGCCGGCGCGAATGTCGAGCCCCTCGGTCTTCTTGACGTGGACGCCGGTCAGGAACGTCGCGGAGGCGCGCGCGTGGTCGCCGATGCCCTCGCCCGGCCGCGGCACGGCCACCTTGTCGGCGAGGCCGGTCAGCACGTTGAGCTGGTTGCGGAACGGGGCTAGCGGCCCGAGAATCGGCGAGAGCTCGAAGCCGGGGCCGTCGCCGGCCGGCGTCCAGGCCCGCATCTCCATTCCGTTCGGCACGTAGAATGCGCCCAGACGGCGCACGGGATTGGCCGCGGTCTTGCGGAGCGCCGCATACGCCGGCACCATGCCGTCGAGCAGCGGGAGCGCCAGCGAGGCGCCGAGGCCGCGGAGAACGGTCCGGCGCGGGATGTGCTTCTGGCTGATGAACATGGTGCGTGACCCTCCCTACTGTGCGTCCGTGGCGGCCGGATCGGGCATGCGCCGCATCCGGAACGGCGCGCTGTTGACGATCCCCAGCACGATGGACGACCAGCGGTAGCCGGCCGTCTCCGCCTCCCGCCCGATGGCGCGGACAGTCGGCGCGTCGTGGTAGTCCAGCCCCCGCCCGATGGCATACGTCAGGAGCTTCTCGATGGCGGTCCCGACGAACTCCGAGGCCCACGGCTCCGCTAGCAGGCCGCGGCGGAACTCGGCCGGCGTCGCGAACGGCGTACCGTCGGGCAGCGTGCCGGAGGCGTCGATGGACGCGTCGGCCTCGGCGTCGGTCGACCGCCACTGACCCACGGCGTCGAAATTCTCCAGGGCGAATCCCAGCGGGTCCATCTTCGCATGGCACGCGGCGCAGGTGGGGTTGCTGCGGTGCTGCTCCATGCGCGCCCGGACCGTTGCCGGCTCGCGGCCCTCGTCGTTCTCCACCAGCGCCGGGATGTCGGGCGGCGGCGGGGGCGGCGGCGAGCCCAGCAGGTTCTCCAGCAGCCACTTGCCGCGCACGACCGGCGAGGTGCGGTTGGGGTGCGACGTCACGGTCAGGATGCTGCCATGGCCCAGCAGGCCGGCCCGCCGATCGTCCGGGTAGCGGACGCGCCGGTAGTGGCTGCCGTACACGCCCGGAATCCCGTAGTGTCGGGCGAGCCGGTCGTTGAGGAACGTGTAGTCGGCCGCCAGCAGATCGAGGACGCTGCGGTCCGCGCGCACCTGGCTGTCGAAGAACAGCTCCGTCTCGCGGCGGAACGCCTCCCGGAGGTTGTCGTCGAACGTCGGGAACAGCACCGCGTTGGGCGCTACCGTGCGCAGGTTGCGCAGGAACAGCCACTGCCCGGCGAAGTTGGTGGTCAGCGCGCGAGAGCGCGGGTCGTCGAGCATGCGCCGGACCTGCCGCTCGAGCACGGCCGGATCGCTCAGCCGACCCGCCTCGGCCAGCGCCAGCAGCTCGTCGTCCGGGATGCTGCTNNAGGAAGAACGACAGGCGCGAGGCCAGGTCGACGTCGGCGAGCCGGAACGGCGTCCCGGGCTCGACGTCCGGCGGGTGGCGCTCCACGCGGAAGAGGAACTCCGGCGACACCAGCAGCGCTTCGAGCGCCCACTGGATTCCGCTCTCGAAGCCCCCTGCCTCGTATCCGGCCTCGTACGAAGCCAGCAACGGGTCGACGTCCGCAGTCGTGACGGGGCGGCGGAACGCGCGGCGGGTCAGGTTGGAGAGGATCTCGCGGGCGCAGGGCGCCTCGTCCGCCGGCCCCTCCGGCGCGCACGCGAAGATGGTGCTCCGGCTGCGCGCGTCGCTGCCGTCCGCGGGCGTTCGTCCGTCGTACGGACCGACCACCTGGATGCTGAACACGATGGGGTTGATCGGCACGCGCGAGTACTGGAAGCTCGCCACCGGTGGATTCGGCGGACGCGCGTCGTACGGGATGCTCCGGTCGAGCGAGCCGATGAACGACGCGCTGACCAGGCGGGTGCCCGCCTTGACCGGGATGCGCACGTCGAGCAGGCCGCCGACCCCGGCGCCCGATCCGGCCCGCCGGTTGCCGGACCTGTCGAAGTCGAACAGCTTGACTAGGCCGTGGTCCAGGCGGAACTCCAGTTGGTGTCCGCTCCCCGCTACCGGCTGGTTGAGCGGACGCTCCAGGCTGATCCGGAACAGGTAGTCGCCGTCGAGCGGAAAGTGGTGGCGCACGGCGAGCCCGCCCCGCGAGCCGAACGGCAGGTCTTCGTTCATGCGCCCCTCCTGCAGCAGGAGGGGGGACGTCTTGTACAGCGTGGCGCCGGGGCGGAGCGTCGGGTCGCCGACGGCGCGGCGGCTGATCTTGGCCGCCGCCGACAGGTAGCGGGCCATCAGGCCCGGCGAGACGGTCAGCACGTCGCCGATGTTGTCGAAGCCGTAGCCGGAGTCGTCGGCCGGCAGCAGCGCGCGCCCGTCGACCTCGAGGCCGAGCAGGTCGCGCACGGCGTTGGTGTACTCGGCGCGGTTGAGGCGATGGATCTGCGCCGGCCAGCCCGGGTTCGGGGCGGCCTGCGCCGCGCGGTCGAGCGCCGTCTCCAGATGGGCGACCAGCACCGCGTAGGTCGCGGCGTCGGGGCGGGGGCGGCCGTCGGGCGGCATCAGCCCCGTCCGCAGCTTGCGCACGACCTTCTCCCACACCGCCGGGTCCCGCCCCACGTGCGCGATGTCGACGTGGTCGAGCAGCAGCCCGGCCGTCGCGAGCCGCTCGTTGTGGCAGGTGACGCAGTAGCGCGCCAGCGCCTGCCGGTACTCGGCCACGTCCGGATCCGCGGGCGCCTGCGCCGCGCGGGCCGGCGGCGGAGCGGCCAGGACGGCGCCCAGCACGACGCCGGCGACGGCAGCGGCTCTCGTTCTCATCGGGACGGTCCCCCGCCGGTCACCGCGTCCTTGTCGCCGTACGACGTCAGCCCGAAGTTCAACTGCGTGCCGGCGCGCGGGTCCGCGCCGAGCTCGCGAAGCAGCGCGGCGGTTGCCGGGTAGCTGACGTACGTGCCGCTGTAGAGGTAGCCCTCGGCGAGGCGTAGCGGCGTCTGGTCGGCCCATGTCCGGGCGTCGAGATCGGCGCCCTGCTCGACGAGGAAGCGGATGACGCGGTGCGCCGCGTGGCGGGTGGCGCCGTGCAGCGCGGTCTCGCCGCGGTCGGTCGCCGTGTTGACGTCCAGGCCCGCCTCGATGGCCAGCTCGAGCGCCTCGATGGCCCGGTCCTCCGTCCAGATGAAGTAGCCCACGTCGGTGGCGTGGCGCTTGGCGAGACCCGCGGCGAGCATCAGCGCGTTGGCGCCGCCCTGCGCCGTCAGCAGCGGATCAGCCCCGCGCTCGAGGAGCAGCCGCATCATCGGCGCGTCAACCGACTTGGCGGCCAGCATGAACGGCGTGGCGCCGATCTGGCTGACCCAGCCGGTGGTCAGGTACGGGTCGCCCGGGATGAGGGCGTTGATGAACCGCTGCGGCATCCGGAGCTGCGTGTCGTTCGGCTCCGCGCCGTGCGCGAGCAGCGCCTCCACGGCTTCCCGCTGCCCGGTGGCGCTCGCCACGTGCAGGGCGGTGTAGCCGGCCGCGGCCAGGTTCGGGTCGGCGCCGCGCGCCAGCAGGAAGGCCGCCACGTCCTGATTGCGGCCCCCGGACAGCCGCCACAGGCCTTCCTCGATGCCGCGCTGCAGGGTCACGATGAGCGGGGTGGTGCCGTCGGCGGCCGTCTCGTTCACGTCGGCGCCGGCCGACACCAGCAGGCGCACGGTGTCCGCAGCGCCCACCATGGCGGCATACAGCAGCGGCGTGAAGCCGCCCTGCGGCCGGCGCGGCTCGAGGTCGCCGTCCTGCTGCAGCTGCGACATCAGCAGCGCCTGGTTGTCGCGCAGCCGGCGGGGATTGCCGTCGTTGGCCGCGCTGCTCCGGTAGCCCATCCGCCGCGGCACGATCGACTCGGTGCGCGCCGCGAGGTCGGCGCCCGTTTCGACGAGCACCCCCGCGACGGCGGCGTGTCCCTCGACCGCCGCGAACATGAGCGGGCTGAACCCGCGCGAGGTGGTTGCGTTCACGTCGGCGCCGTGCGCCACGAGGGCGCGGGCGACGTCGACCGCGCCGGCCCGCGCGGCGTGCATGAGCGCCGTCTCGCCGTTGGCGCGGGCCGCGCGCGGATCCGCGCCAGCGTCCAGGAGCAGCGCGGCCAGCCGGCCGCTGCGGTTGGTCGCGGCCAGCATGAGCGGCGTCACGCCCAGCGCGTTGGCCGCGTTGGGGTCGGCGCCGGCCGCGAGCAGCAGGCCGGCGGTCTCGAGATCGTCCCAGTGTGCCGCCCAAGCCAGGGCCGTGGCGCCGTCGGCCCGGCGCACGTTCACGTCCATGCCGTCGCCCAGCAGCTTGCGCGCCGTCGCGGTGTCGCGCCGCTGCAGCGCCTCTATCAGCCGCAGGTCATCGCCGGCCGCCGCCGGAGGGGCGGTCCCGGCAACCAGGAGCACGCCCAGCGTGGCGGCCGACAGCCGCGTCGCGAGTTTCATTGGCAGGTGAGGGACGCCGCTAGTATCCCGGAAAACGCGGGGCCGGCGCAAGGATGGATATAATGCCGCCTGCAAGGAGGCGCGACCATGAAACGCGGCACCACCGTCTACGTGCTCGGCGGGCTCGTCGTGGCGTTCGTAGCGTTGATCTACGCGCAGCAGGCCGTCGAGGAGGCCGCGCGCGCCTCCGCGCCGGCGGCCCAGGCCGGGGGCGGCTACCAGGTCGATCCGTTCTGGCCCCAGGAGCTGCCCCACAACTGGCTGATGGGCCACGTGATCGGCGTGGCGGTCGACTCGCGCGATCACATCTGGGTGCTCCACAGGCCGGGGTCGCTGAGCGCGCGGGAGCGCGGCGCGGCCGACGATCCGCCCACGTCCGACTGCTGCGTGCCGGCGCCCCCGGTCATCGAGTTCGATCCGGCGGGCAACGTCGTGCAGGCCTGGGGCGGGGCGGGCGAAGGCTACGAGTGGCCGCAGAGCGAGCACGGCCTCTTCATCGACCACAAGGACAACGTCTGGATCGGCGGCAACGGCGACGACGACGGGCTGGTGCTGAAGTTCACTCGCGACGGCACGTTCCTGCTGCACCTCGGCACGCCGGGCGAGACGGGCGACAGCCACGACATCGAGCGGATGCACTCGCCGGCCGACATCGGCGTGGATCCCGACGCGAACGAGGTGTACGTCGCGGACGGCTACACGAACCGGCGCGTCATCGTGTTCGATGCCGACACGGGGGAGTACAAGCGGCACTGGGGCGCCTACGGCCGGCCGCCGGACGACGGCCCGCTGGCGCGCTACGACCAGAACGCCGACCCGTCGCCGATCTTCGGCGACACGGTCCACTGCGTGATCCTCTCGAACGAGGGCCTGGTGTACGTCTGCGACCGGATGAACCACCGCCTGCAGATCTTCCAGAAGGACGGGACCTTCGTGTCGGAGGGCTTCATCGGCCGGGAGACCGCCGGCGCGTCGGTCTGGGACATCGACTTCTCGCATGACGAGAACCAGTCGTTCCTCTACAACGCCGACGGCGGCAACCACTACCTGTGGGCCGTGCAGCGGGAGGGCCTCGAGACGGTCGACCGGCTCGGCCGGCGGGGCCGGAACGCGGGCTACTTCGAGAGCCCGCACTCGGTGGCGATCGACTCGCAGGGCAACCTGTACATCGGCGAGACGCTCGACGGCCGGCGCATGCAGAAGTTCGTCCTGACCGGAGGGCAGTAGCGGGAAGGGCGGCGGGTTCCCCCCGCCGCCCTCACGACGACGTGCCGCGGCGGAGTTCAGCGCGGCCTTGCGCGCCCAGCGGGTCGTCGACGAGCGGGATTGGCGGTGATCCCGATCGACCGGCTGGTTCTCGACACCAGCGCCTAGCGGGCCGGATCTAGCGCGCCGCCGTCAGGTGCGCGAACCAGCGCCAGGCGATGCACGAGACCGCGGCTGCGCCCAGCAGCGACCCGACCAGCGCGCCGCCGTAGGCCTGGTCCAATCCGCGATCGAGGATCCCGGGCACCGTCATGGCGGCCGCGGCCAGGACCACGAGGGCCGGATGGTCCCGCAGGACCCACACGTAGGCGCCCAGCAGCAGCGCGCCGCTCAACAGCCCGAGGATCGCCCGGGCCGCCACGTCGTCCGGCGACGTTCCCGGCGCCAGCACGGCGCCCACGAGCACCAGCGCGACCGCGACGACCGCCTGCCGCCGCGTCCAGCTCGCGGACAGCGCGTTGGCCGACGTCACCACCAGCAGCGCCATCAGCGCCAGGGTGAAATACCCCTGCACCGGTTCGACCGCCGCGGCAAGCCACGGAACGACGGCGGACGCGGACTCGTAGGAGGACCACGGCGGCAGGGCGCCGCCCAGCGCGCTGCCGGCCGCGGCGAGCGCTCCGAGCACGCCGAGACCCAGGGCCAGACCAGTCCCGACCGCGGGCGTGCGGTCCGCCCCCGTCTGCGCCCTCGCCGGCACGGCGGTGTAGCCGGCCAGGAGTCCGAGCAGGGTCGCGAGCAGGCCGGCGCCGATGAGAACGCCGGTCAGTCCGATGCCGAGCTGCAGCGGGAGCGGCTGGGCGGTGGACAGCGTGTTCACCAGCGCTGGCCAGTTGTTCGCCGTCGTGACGACCGCGGCAGCCAGCGCGATCCCCGCCACGGCCAGCGCGAGCCTGACGTCGAACGCCCCGCGCGTCCAGCGGACCACTGCGACGATCGCGCCCGCCACCAGGAGCAGGCCGAGCAGGATGCTCGACGCGAAACCGGCGATCGCCAGCGCCGTCCCCCGCTGCTGGTCGGCCCGCCGCCACGTCTCCGGCAGGAAGACGTAGCGGCGCATGTCGACCACGTCGTCGCCGGCCAACTCGATCGCCACGCGCGCCTCGCCCCCCGCGAGATCGCCGACCGCCGGGTCGCGGAAGGTGAACGTCCAGTCCGTTCGCGCGGGCCGGCGCGTCGACTCGGCGGATACCTCGGGCAGGTCGGCGGTCGCGCCAAGCGCGGCAAGTGCTTCCCGCGCCAGCGTGCGCGCCTCCGCTTCCGGGAGTCCGGCCCCGGCGGTATCTTCGGCGAGCCGGTGGCTCCGTCGCCCGGGCGTACCGTCCGGGCCGACCCAGACGATGTGCTCCTCGGCGCGCGCCGCCACGTCCCCCTCGAAACGGACGTACCGCACGCGCCAGCGGGGCGGGGCCAGGTACTCGCCGAGCAGCGCGCGGTGCCGCTCCTCGCCCGCCTCGCTCCATACGAAGCGGTGCGGGAGCCCGAGGCCGCCAATCACCCGGCTCGTCTCGGTCCACTCACCCGCGTCGACGCCCTGCGCGGCCAGCACCTCGCGGGCTGCTGCCGTCGCCTCCGAGCGGCCCGCCTCGAGCCGCGGCGACTCGCTCGGGACCAGCGCGGCATATGCCCACAGGCCGAGCCCGACCACGCCCACAACCGCCACCGCCGGCAGGCCCGGCAGGCCCGTCGCCTCCCGCGCGGAAGCGGGCTCCCGCTCCGCCGGCGCCTCCGTGTCCGCCGCAGGCGGGCTCCAGGCTCCGTTCCTGAGCGCCGCCGGCGCCTCGATCCACCCCCCGCCCCGATAGCGGGCGCTGAGCGTCACCCAGAGCGGCGCCAGGAAGAACAATCCGAAGATCGCCTGATCCACCCACGCGCCCGGCGCCGTGGACACGAACAGCGGGATGCCGAACAGCACCGCGTCGAACGCGAAGTGCATGACGATGGCCGGCAGCAGGCCGCAGCGGAGGTACAGGAGCCCGAAGATGGTCGAGGGCACGACCAGCTCGACGAGCCGCGCGTAGGACGGCTGCGTCGGATAGGCGGCGTGGCCCGCACCGAAGACGACGATCTGCAGGACGAACGCGGCGGCTATCCAGGCCCGGCGGTTGCCGAGCCGATCCCCGATGAGCGCGGCGCCGGCCAGCGGGACGGCCCGGAACAGGCACTCTTCCCAGAAGCCGGCCTGCAGCGAGATGGCGAGGGGGCTCAGCCACGGCAGCACCGTGGCCAGCGAATCGGGGTTGACCAGCGCGTCGGACGGCGACCACCAGCCCAGGTGGCCGATGGTGAGCCAGTAGAACGCGACGAGAAACGCCAGGTCGATGCCGACGATCAGATAGCCGGCCACGGTATGCCCGAGCACCGTCCACGAGCGCGCGCCCTCCCGCGACCAGACCCGCCAGAACTGCAGGTGCGCGGGGAACGCACGCCGCGACAGGCTCTCGGCCGCCATGAACGAGAGCGTGAAGACGACGGTGAACGCCAGGAACGCGGCGATCTGGGTGGTCGCCTGCTGAACGGCGAAGCTCGTCTCGGAGGTCGCGGTGTCGTAGCGCATCCACAGCAGCGGCCACTGGTTCAGCCCCGCCAGGAGCTGCGCGAAGGCGATCGACGCGCCCCAGACGAGCGGCATGCGCCAGAGCACCCGCCGCTGGCGTTGCAGCACGAACAGCCCGACGCCGATGCCGCCGACACCGTAGATGAGGAGCATGGCGAAGCTGCCCGCGGCGGCGATGCCCTCGTTGGCCGAGCGCATCTCCTCGTAGCGGCGGTCGAAGGCCTCCGGGACCTGCAGGAAGTGCGTCAGCTCGGTCAGCCGGTCGCCGCTCACGACGAGGCGCAGGCGAAAGCGGCCCTCGCCGGCCCGCACGTCGGGTCGCTCGTAGACGAACGTGTGGTCCACCCGCCCGCCCGGGCGCTCCTCCCCGGACGCCTCCACCGGCTCGTAGCGGTCGAGCGCGACGTTCCAGGGAGCGCCGGTCCCGTTCTCGGCGATGGCGCGGGCCGCGTCCGCGTCGAGCGCGGCGCCCGGCGCGTCCTCGGACAACCGCTCGCGGAAACCGTAGGCCGCACCGTCCGGACGGAAGCGCACCACCACCTCGCGCACCTCGCCTCCGCGGAAGTGCCGGACCACCCACTGATAGGGCTGGAACGGGCCTTCGTCCAGCAGCCCGGCGAACGCGGCGGGCCCGCCCCCTTCAAGCTCGACGAAGCTGCGGGCGCGATCGTCCACCCGGAAGGTCGCCGCCTGCCGGTAGCCGGCCGGCCCCCAGCCGTGGTCGTCCGCGAGCCGGCGCGCCGCGGACAGGGCCCCCGCCCGGTCCATCTCGAGGTCGAGCTCGACCATGGGAACAGCGCGCGGGAAGTTGGCCACCGCGAACGCGGCGCACGCGACGGCGAATGCGGCGAACGCCGCCCAGAAGAACGGTCTCCGGAACATGGCCTCTCCGTGAGCCCGAGCCGCCGCCACGCCAGGAGTCTGCGCCGTGGAACGGTGCAGACTCCGCAAGGCGCGNNTCGGGGCGCAGCCCCGTCTGAAGTTAGAACATCGCGATCGGGTTCACCGGGCTCCCCGTGCCGCGCATGGCGTTGAGCGGCAGCACCATGAGGAAGAACGCGTAGCGCCCTTCCTCCGCGCACGCCTCGGCCAGCGGCTCGAGCAGCGCGTTGTCGATGAGCGCCACCCCGTAGTTGAACAGCACGCCGTGCACCGGAAAGGCCAGGCCGTACGGATCCGGCCTGGAGTCCATCATGTCCCAGCCCAGCAGCGACACGTCGTGATCGCGGATGAACTTGGCGCACGTGACGCCCAGGCCGGGGCGGTCCCCGCCGGCGTACTGGTTGCCGGCGCGCACGTACGCCTCCCGGCCGCTGTGGACCAGGAGCGCGTCGCCCGGCTCGACCTGCACGCCCTGGGCCTGCGCGATCTCCTCCAGCTCCCACCCCTGCACCGGCCGCTCCGGCGTAACGTGCGGCTCGCCGCGGTGGCGCGGCACGTCGAGCAGCACGCCGCGCGTGATGATGCCGTCGCCCCAGGCGCCGACCGCGCCGAACGCCGCACCCTGCGTGGTCACCTCGGCCTCGGGATCGCGGCCCTGCCACATCCCGTCGCTGTCCCACATGTGGCACAGCGCGTCGACGTGGGTCATGGTCTGCCCGTGGTAGATGAAGCCGTAGTAGTCGGAGACGGCGCCGGCGCCGCCCGGGCGCGGGCTGATGCGGAGAAAGTGCTGCTCCGGCTCGAAGGGGCGGCTCAGCGACACCTTGCGCCCGTTCGCGACGAGCCCGGCCGCCGCGGCGCTCTTCTCGGGGGTGATCAGGTTGACGGCGCCCTTCTGGTCGTCGTCTCCCCAGCGGCCCCAGTTGCGGCGATCCGTGTACCACGATTCCACCTCGGCCTGCGAAGGCATGCGCGGGTCCGCCTGCGCGGCGGGCGGCGCGGTGCCGGCCGCGACCGCTGCCCGCGCGGGCCGCGCGAGGAGCTCGCCTCCGATCCCCGCGCTGCCTGCCGCCGCACCGACCGCCGCCAGAAACCGTCGTCTCGAAGTGGCCATCGTCTGCCGTCCTTTCCGCCTGCCCGGAGCGGGCGGGCGCGGCTCATGCTGGCCCGGCAACCGTCGCCTCCGGCTCCGGCTGCCGCCCAACCAACCCTCGCCAGGAGTCTACGCCGTTTTACGGCGCAGACTCCTGGCGCAGCCGGAAGCCGGTTGCCACGCCCCGGTTCGGCGGCGCCGGCAACCCAGTGCGGATCGACCGCGGGGCGCATACAATAGGGGCACGACGAACCGGGAGGGAGGCAACATGAGCGGACGCACACACGCGCCACGGCGGAGGCGTTCACGGCTTTGGCTGGCGGTTGCGGGGCTCGGCGCCGCGCTGGCCGCGGGCGCGGCCATGCCGGCGGCGGAGAGCGCGGCGCAGGCTGCCGAGGGCTACATCAGCGGGGTGGTCGAGAGCGCCGCCGGTCCCGAGGCGGGGGTCTGGGTCATCGCGGAAACGAACGGCCTCGGCACGAAGCTCGCGAAGATCGTCGTGACCGACGACGACGGCCGCTTCGTGCTGCCCCAGTTGCCCGACGCCACGTACGACGTCTGGGTGCGCGGCTACGGTCTCGTCGATTCCGGGAAGGTGCAGCTCGCCCCGCCGCTCGACGACGTCGCGCTGGAAGCCGTCGTGGCGCCCGACGAGGCGGCCGCCGCGGAGTACTACCCCGGCAACTACTGGTACTCGCTGATCGAGCCGCCGCCCCCGAGCGAGTTTCCGGGCACCGGGCCCGAGGGCAACGGCATCTCGCCGGCGATGAAGAGCCAGGCGGCGTGGGTCGACAACATGAAGCAGGGCTGCCAGCTCTGCCATCAGCTCGGCAACACCGCCACGCGCGTGGTGCAGCGCCGCGACGACTTCGACTCCGCCGCGGAGGCCTGGGACCACCGCGTGCAGACGGGGCAGCGCGGCAACCAGATGAGCGCCGCGATGGACCGCTTCGGCCGGGCGCGCGCTGTCGCCATGTTCGCCGACTGGACGGAGCGGATCGCCGCCGGCGAGCTGCCGCCGCGGCCCCCGCGGCCGAAGGGCATCGAGCGCAACCTGGTCGTGACGCTGTGGGACTGGGGCACCGACAGCTCCTTCATCCACGACGAGATCACCACCGACAAGCGCAACCCCACGCTCAACGGCGGCGGGCCGGTGTACGGCGTCTCGGCCGGGCACGGCACGCTGACCGTCGTCGATCCGAACGAGAACACCGCCGTCGAGCTCAAGATTCCGGTGCGCCCGGAAGACCAGGACAGCGTGACGTCCCGCTTCCCGCAGATGCAGGTGGAGCCCTCCTACTACTGGGGCGAGCAGCTGCTGTGGGGACGCGGCGGCCCCGACGGCCACGAGAACGCCTCCGACCCGCACAATCCGATGATGGACGGCGAGGGGCGCGTGTGGATGACGTCGAAGGTGCGCAACCGGCCGAACCCGGACTGGTGCCGGGAGGGCTCGTCGAACAAGTTCGCCGAGTACTGGCCGATCGACGCGAGCGGCCGGCAGGCCTCGTACTACGACCCCGAGACCGGCTCGTTCGAGCTGATCGACACCTGCTACGGCACGCATCACCTGCAGTTCGGCGAGGACACGAACGACACCCTCTGGTTCAGCGGGGACGGCAACGTCATCGGCTGGATCGACACGAAGGGCTACGACGAGACGGGCGACGAGCAGGCCTCGCAGGGCTGGTGCCCGACCGTCATCGACACGAACGGCGACGGCGTGATCACCAAGCCCTGGAACGAGCCGGGGCAGGAGGATCACGATCCGGCCCGCGACACGCGGATCAACGGGTTCGGCTACGGCATCATCGCCAGCTCGATCGACGAGTCGGTGTGGATCACGCGGACGGGGCCGTTCCCCGGCCGCCTGGTGCGCCTCGACCGCGGCGACAATCCGCCCGCGAGCTGCATCGCCGAGGTCTACGAGCCGCCGTCCATCGAGAACCCCGACATCGACCCGGCGCAGACCGGCTCGGCCCCGCGCGGCATCGACGTGGACCGCAACGGCGTCATCTGGACGGCGCTGTCGGGCAGCAGCCACATGGCGAGCTTCGACCGGCGCAAGTGCGGCGTGACGGGCGGACCCGAGGCCACGGGGCAGCACTGCCCGGAGGGCTGGACGCTCTATCAGGTGCCCGGCCCGCAGATGAAGGGGGTCGAGACGCCCGGCAGCGCCGACTTCCATTACTACAGTTGGGTCGACCAGTACAACACGCTCGGGCTGGGCCCGAACATGCCCGTCGCCAACGGCTCGACCTCGGACGCGCTCCTGGTCCTCGATCCGGACAGCGGCGAATGGACGATCCTGCGCGTGCCGTACCCGATGGCGTTCTACTCGCGCGGGCTCGACGGGCGGATCGACGATCCGGACGCCGGGTGGAAGGGCCGCGGCCTGTGGGCCAACTACGGCTCGAACTACATCTGGCACACGGAGGGCGGCAAGGGCACGCGCAGCAAGATGGTGCACTTCCAGTTGCGGCCCGACCCGCTGGCCCGGTAATCGAAACGTGCCCGGGCGGCTCCGGTGGAGCGGCTCGGGCACGACTACGCGCTACTGCGAGGATCGTCCGTGGGCGACGCGGCAGATAGAGGTGGAGCCATGAACAGCGCGGCAACCCGGCGGCGGTGGGATGGCGGCACGTGGCTGTTGGCGGTGCTGGCGGCGGGCGCGCTCGCGGCCTGCGTGGAGGAGATGCCCTCCGCGGACCCGCCGGACGAGGCCGCGTCCGCGGCGCCGGCTCCGTACCATGTCTACGTCACGAACGAGTACTCGGGTGACATGACGGTGATCGCGGGCGGCACGAACGAGGTGGTCGCGACGATCCCGCTCGGCAAGCGCCCCCGCGGCATCAAGGTGGCGCCGGACGGTTCGCGGCTGTTCGTCGCGCTGAGCGGGTCGCCGCCGTCCCCGCCGGGGACCGATGAGAGCACGCTGCCGCCGCCCGACCGGTCCGCGGACGGCATCGGCATGGTCGACCTCGCGTCCGGCGAGATGATCGGGATGGTGCGCGCGGGCACGGATCCCGAGCAGCTCGCCGTCAGCGCCGACGGCACCCGCCTCTACGTCGCGAACGAGGATGCGGGCGAGGCATCGGTCGTCGACATCGCGACCGGCGAGGTCCTGGCGGCGCTGCCGGTCGGCGAGGAGCCCGAGGGGGTGCGCATCAGCCCCGACGGCAGCGTCGTCTACGTCACGTCCGAGAACGAGAACCGGGTATCGGTCATCGACACGGCCGCCAACGAGGTGGTGGCCGGCTTCGAGGTCGGCGCGCGGCCGCGGGCCTCGGCGTTCACGCCGGACGGCAGTCGGGCCTACGTGACCGCCGAGAACGGCGGCACGGTCCACGTGGTCGACACGGCGGTCCACGAGGTGCTGCACACCATCGAGCTCAGCGGCGAGCTGGTGCGGCCGATGGGCGTCGTCGTCGCGCCGGACGGAACGCGCGTCTACGTGACCACCGGCCGCGGCAGAAACGTGGTCGCGATCGACGCGGCGACGCACGAGCCGGTCGCCTCGGTGGAGGTGGGCGATCGGCCCTGGGGCATCGGGGTGACCCCGGACGGCCGCTATCTCTACACCGCGAACGGCCCGTCGCACGACATCAGCGTGGTGGACACCGCCTCGATGACGGTCGTCGCCACGGTGCCGGCCGGCGAGCGCCCCTGGGGCATCGCCATCGTCGGCGAGTGATTCGGTTGCGGCGCGGCGGACCGCCCGACGTCGCGGCTGCACGGCGCGAGGGCACGACGACCGGCGGGAGGCGCGGCCAGTGAGCGAATCCGACTTCGACGTGACGCTGGGTATCGAGGAGGAGTTCTTTCTCGTCGATCCCGGGACGCGCGATCTGCTGTCGGACCCGGACCGCGGCATCTTCGAGATGTGCGAGCGGAACCGGGGACCGCACAAGGTGGTCGTCGAGTTTCTCCGCTCCCAGATCGAGACCAACACGGCCGTCTGCCGCTCGGTGGGCGAGGTGCGCGACGCGCTGCGCGCGGCCCGGCGGGCGGTGGTGGACGCGGCGACCGCGCACGGCGCCGCGGTGATGGCGGCCGCGACGCATCCCTTCGCGGCGTGGGAGGAGCAGATGCCCACGCCGAAGGAGCGCTACGAGCGGTTCGCGGTCACGTTCCAGGAGAGCGTGCGACGGATGATCGTCGGCGGCATGCACGTTCACGCCGGCTTCGGCACCCCCGACGAGCGCATCCGCGTCATGACCGCGCTGCGCCGCCACCTGCCGCTGCTCCATGCGTTGTCGGCCTCGTCGCCGTTCAACGCCGGCCGCGAGACGGGGTTCAAGTCGTACCGGCTGACCATCATGGGCGCGCTGCCCCGCACCAGCGTGCCCGGCCCGCTGCTGTCCGTGGCGGACTACGAGCGGGTCGTCGCCTCCTACCAGCGCATGAACTTCATCCAGGACAGCAGCGAGCTCTGGTGGGACATCCGCCCGTCCCGCGCCCATCCGACGGTGGAGTTGCGCATCTGCGACGTCTGCCCGCGCATCGACGACGCCGTGAGCATCGCGGCGCTCTACGCGGCGCTGGTCCGCTGGCTGCTGCGGCAGGTGCGCGAGGACCGGCTGCCGCCCGAGCCGCTCACGGAGATCATCATCGAGAACCGCTGGCTGGCCCAGCGCTACGGCGTGCTCGCGTTCCTGGGCGATACGGTCGGCGGCGGGCGGCTGGACATCCGCGACTACGCGGCGGCGCTCGTGGAGACGCTGGCCGCCGATGCCCGGGATCTGGGTTGCGAGGACGAGATGCGGCACGCGCTGACCATCATCGACGAGGGCAGCGGCGCCGATCGGCAGATCGACCATTTCCGCCTCCTGCGGCTGGACGGCGCCAGCGCGGAGGAGGCCCTGCGCGCCGTGGTCGATCTGGTGGTTGCGGAGACCCGCGCGGGCCTCGAGGCCGATGCGTAGGCGTCTTCATTGCAGACGGGGCTGCGCCTCGAACCCCCGGCGTCCGCTTGCGGGGNNTGTGCGCGCCTTGCGGAGCCTGCACCGTTCCACGGCGCAGACTCCTGGCTCCCCAATCGTCGCCTTGCGGGTCCGCGGGGCGTTGCCGGCGGCGCTCGCGCTGGCGGTTGCCTGCGGCGGCGGGCCGGCGCGGCGGTCCCGTTGAATTCGACGAGGATGCGACAGCGGACCTCTTCCACGGGCACACGCATTTCTGGCACGAGCAGCCGCTCTGTCCGACCTTCTTCCCGATGGGCCAGCTCCGGAACCCAGGTGGTCGACCACGTCGGCATCAGCTACCCCGACCTCGATCCGGTGCTCGCGCACCTGGCGGGGGGCGGCATCCCGATCCTCGAGGGCCCTATGCGTTCGGCGACACGCGCGCCGTGCTGATCGAGGATCTCGACGGCCTCGGGATCGAACTCATTGAGGCTGGCTCCTGAGCGCTGTTTCCTCCGGAACCGGTCTGTCCGTTGCGGTGCGGCATGCCGCCGGTGCGTGCCGGACTCCCTGTTGTACGCTGGAGCGGGAGGGGGTTGGTGCTGACCGCAAGCGAGTTGCGCGCGTTGATCACGGATCTGGAATCCGATCGGGTGGAGCTCACCGTATCGACGAAGAATACCGACAAGTTCGGGGAGGCGATCTGCGCCTTCGCCAACGACTTTCCCAATCACCGACAGTCCGGGTATCTCGTCGTCGGCGTGGGCGATGACGGGACGGTCAGCGGTCTGACCGTGACCGACTCGCTGCTGAAGAACCTCGGGGCGCTGCGTTCCAACGTCAACCTCGAACCGCTTCCGGCCATGACTGTGCAGAAGTACACGTTGCCGGAGGGTGAGGTGGCCGTCGTCGAAGTCACGCCTTCCGACCTGCCGCCGGTGCGGTACAAGGGCAGGGTCTGGATACGGGTCGGTCCGTCCCGTCGGGGGGCGAACCGGCAGGAGGAGCTGATTCTGATCGAGAAGCGCACCGCGTTGCAGCGGACGTTCGACGTCCGTCCCTGCGTAGGCTGCACGGTGGATGAACTCATCCCGGACCTGTTCCTGGTCACCTACCTGCCGGCTGCCGTCGATCGCGCAGTGATCGACGAAAACGACCGGGCGATCGAAGAACAGATGGCTTCGCTGCGGTTCTATGACCTGGCGGCAGATTGTCCGACGAACGCCGGAGCCCTGTTGTTCGCAAGGGATCCACTTCACTGGGTCCCGGGCGCGAGCATCCAGTTCGTCCGTTGGGCCGGTACGACGATGGCGGACGACCCGGTTGCCGAAACCCGCTTCAGCGGCGACCTGATCACCGTCCTGAGAGAATTGCAAGGATTCGTTTCGCTACCCACCCAGTCGCGTCCGGTGGCAGCAGACGCTTTCCGGGAGCGGACCGAGACCGACTATCCGCCGGTGGCGATTCGGGAACTGCTCGCGAACGCGATCATGCACCGTTCGTACGAGTCGAATGCGCCGGTGCGGTTCTACTGGTACGACGACCGCATAGAGATCCAGAGCCCGGGTGGACTCTACGGCATGGCGTCTCCGGAGAATTTTCCGCGGCAGACGGATTATCGCAACCCCGTCGTATCCGAGGCCCTCGCGACCCTCGGCTACGTCAACGCCTTCGGACGCGGCGTCATCCGCGCACAGGACGCGCTGCGGGGGAACGGTAACCCGGAGGCGGAATTCACGTTCGAAGCCACGCACGTGCTGGCGACCATCCGGAGGGCGCCGTGAAGACGATAGCTTTCTTCAGCAACAAGGGAGGCGTCGGCAAGACCACGCTGGTGTACCACTTGGCCTGGATGTACGCGGAGCTTGGCTTCTCCGTAGTGGCGGCGGATCTCGACCCGCAGGCGAACCTCAGCGCCGTGTTTCTCAGCGAGGAGCGCCTCGAGCAGTTGTGGCCCGACGACAGCCACGACGACAGCATTCTCGGCGCGGTATCACCTATCCTCCGCGGTCTCGGAGACCTCCGGGAACCGCATGTCGAGGAGATAGGCACCAATCTGGGCTTGATTGTCGGCGACCTGGGTCTGTCGAGCTTCGAGGCCAGGCTGTCCGCTGCCTGGCCGGGCTGTCTCAGCCGTGACGAGTCGGCGTTTCGCACGGAATCCGCATTCCATCGCGCGATCCTCGCTGCCGCGCACAAGCAGGACGCGGACCTGGTGCTGATCGACGTGGGTCCCAACCTGGGAGCAATCAACCGTGCGGCGATCATTGCCGCGAATTTCGTCGTTTTCCCGCTGGCTCCGGACCTGTTCTCGCTGCAGGCGCTGCGGAACGTCGGACCGACGCTCCGGGAATGGCGTGCTGAATGGCGCGACCGGCTGGATCGTCGCCCACAGGCGCAGGATCTGGAGTTGCCGTCCGCCAGCATTGAGCCGGCGGGGTACATCGTGATGCAGCGCGCGGTGCGTGAGGGGCGTCCGGTACAGGCCTATGAGAAATGGATCACGCGGATTCCGGAGGTCTATCGCGAGCAAACGCTCGATGATGGAGAGATCGATCCGTCGTCGACGGAGGGCGATGCCGAGTGTCTCGCCACGCTCAAGCACTACCGGAGCCTGATGGCCATGGCCCACGAGGCCCGCAAGCCGATGTTTCACCTCAGGGCCGCGGACGGCGCGCTCGGTGGTCACATCTACGCCGTGCGGGATTGCTACACGGACTTTGAGCGGCTGGCGAGACGGATAGCAGACAAGTGCGGCGTGCGCGCCGCGTGACAGCATCTATCGTCGCGAGCCTGTCTGCGGCGTCGGCGCACGCGAGCGTCCGTTGCGGTAACCTAGACGCTCACGTTCAAACACGACTTTCGAGGGGGTTTCGATGACGTCCGTTGCCCACGCGTGGAAGATCAGGATCGTCGCGGCCGTGATCGCGGTTGCGACCTCGCTGGCGGCGGCGCCCGCGGGCGTGGCGCAGGAGGGCGGCTATGGGCCCCCGCGGACGCCGTGGGGCGCGCCGGACCTGACGGGCGCCTGGTCGAACAAGACGACGACGCCGCTCGAGCGGCCCGCCGAGCTCGCGGATCAGGCGTTCCTGACGGAGGAGGAGCGGGCCGCCCGCAATCCGGAATCGGGCGTTTCGACGGAGGAGCGATCGGCGTTCATGCCGACGGGCGCGTACAACGACTTCTGGCTCGAGCAGGGTGAGCTCAACCTGCGCACGTCGCTGGTCGTCGATCCGCCGGACGGCCGGCTCCCGCCGCTCACCGGGCCGGAACGGCAGCGGCAGCAGGTGCTGCCCAATTCGTTCAGCCCGACCGCGCAGTTCGATTCCTGGCTCGACTTCAACACCTACGACCGCTGCATCACGCGCGGCATGCCCGGCGCGATGATGCCGGGCTTCTACAACCACAACTACCAGATCGTGCAAACCGAGGACCACGTCGCGATCCTGGTCGAGATGATTCACGACGCGCGCATCATCCCGCTCGACGGCAGCGCGCATCCAGCGCCCTCGCTGCGACAGTGGCTCGGCGACTCGCGCGGCCGCTGGGACGGGGACACGCTGGTGATCGAGACGACGAACTTCACCGACAAGGTCACCACCCGCGGCGGGGTGATGATTGCCGGATCCGGGCATCTGCGCACGGTCGAGCGCCTGACGCGGGTGAGCGACGACACGATCGCCTACGAGATCACCGTCACGGATCCGACGGTGTGGTCGGCGCCGTGGACCGTGGCGGTGCCGATGACCGCGATGGACGATCCGGTGTTCGAGTACGCCTGCCACGAGGGCAACTACGCGCTGCCCAACATCCTGTCGGGCCAGCGGGCCACGGACGCGGCCGGCGCCGCGTCCCGCTAGGCACAACCAGGCGCATGCTGAGGGTCATGGCGCGGATCTCGCCGCTCGTGCTGGGGCTCGCGGCGCTGGCCGTGGCCGTGCGGCCCGCGGCCGAGCAGTCGATTACACCCGAGGAGCTCGCGGAGCTGACGGCGATCCGGCCGGTGCCGGGCAAGAACGGGCTGTACGTGATCCCGGGCTACGACGGCGGCGTGACCGGGGGCAACGTGGCCGTCCGCGTCACCAACGACGGGGTCATCCTGGTCGACAACAAGTTTCCGCACAGCTTCCGGATGATCTCGGACGAGGTCCGGAAAGTCACGTCGCTGCCGATCCGGTACGTCCTCGATACGCACCACCACGGCGATCACGCCGGCAGCAACGCCGACTTCATGGCGGTCGGCGAGGTGATCGCGCACAGGAACGCCCGCGCCAACATGATTCGCGGCAACCAGCCGGGGGCGCCGCGCGTCGTCTTCGGCAGCGAGACGTCGGTGTTCCTGGGCGGTGTCGAGACGCGCGCCCATCATTTCGGCCGGGGTCACACGGACGGCGACGCTGTCATCCACTTCCCCGACCTGCGGACGATCCACACCGGCGACCTCTTCATCTGGGGGCAGCGCTCCGACGGGAGCACGCTCGCACCCTTCATGGACTACGGCAACGGCGGGAGCGGGCTGGCGTGGATCGCGACGCTGGACGGGGCGCTCGCGCTCGACTTCGACACGGTGATTCCCGGCCACGGGCCCATTCTGGGCCGCGACGAGGTGCGCGCCTTCCGCGATCGCATGCAGACGCTGGCGGACCGCATGCGGGCGGCGATCGACTCGGGTGTCGACCGCGACGACGTGGCAGACCGCGTGCAGACCGCCGACCTCGACTGGCCGCTGAGCGCCGCGGCGCTGCAGGCGTTCCACGACGAGGTGGCCGCAAGCAGGGCGGAGTCGGCGCCGTAGCCGGTCGCCGACTCCTGGCGTGATATAAAGGGGCTGCCTGGGGCCGTGCGCGCCTCGGCGGTAGCGGCGCGGG
>JAAXGX010000217.1 GCA_012271165.1 Vicinamibacteraceae bacterium
TGCTCGTTGATGCCGTCGTAGTCCCAGGCGTCCCACGGCGTCATCTGGTACGCCCACTTCGCCAGACCCGTGTCGGGGTCGCGGGCGAAGATCGTCATCGACCACTTGTTGTCGCCCTCGCGCGGCGTCGGGTTCCACGTCCCGGGGTTGCCGGTGGAGTAGTAGACCAGGTCGAGCTCGGGATCGTAGGCGTACCAGCCCCAGGTGGCGCCGCCGCCGTTCTGCCAGCGGTCGCCCGGCCACGTCTCCGTGCCCGCCCCGAAGCGGCCGTAGTGCGGATTGGCCGCGTTGAAGTCGTCCGCCAGCAGGAGGTCCTCGTCCGGCCCCATGCTGTAGGCCTTCCAGAGCTGCTCGCCGGTCTCCACGGCGTACGCGGCGACCCAGCCGCGGATGCCGAACTCGCCGCCGGAGACGCCCACGATGTACTTGTCCTTGACCACGAGGCCGGCCATCGTCATCGTCTCGCCCCGCAGCGGGTCGGCGTTTCTGGTCTTCCAGAGCTCCTCGCCGCTCTCGGCGTCCAGCGCGATGACGTGACCGTCGAGCGTCGTCATCAGGATCCGGCCCTCGACGTAGTTCACGCCGCGATGGACCAGGTCGCAGCAGGCGACGGGCACGGCGCGGTCGTCCTGGACCGGCGTGTAGCGCCACTTGATGGGCCAGCCTTCCTCCGCGAGGTCGATGGCGTACACGTGGTTGGGGTACGCGCTGTGCACGTACATGGTCGAGTCCACGACCAGGGGCTGCCCCTCGTGACCGCGCAACGCGCCCGTCGAGAACGACCAGACCTGGGTAAGACCGGCGACGTTGTCGGCGGTGATCTGGTCGAGCGAGCTGTAGCGGGTCGCCGCGTAGTTCTTGCCGGGCAGCACCCACTGGTTGTCGTCGGTCTGCCGCGACTGCAGATCGTCGTTGGCGGCGATCGCCAGCGGCAATCCCAGCGCCAGGGCCGCGATGGCACAGATGCTTCGCTTCATGGCCGTTCCCTTTCGCTAGAAGTCGGCCGGCGGCGGTGCGTTGTGGCCGTCCCAGTCCTTGACGTTCCCGTCCGGATCCTTCAGGAACCCGAGCAGGCACCCCGGGGAGCCGTCCCGCACGGGGTGGCAGCGCGCCTTCACGGCGTCGCCGGGCTCGATGTAGCCGCGGACGATGCCGCTCTCGGCCAGGTGGACGCGGTCGCTGGCTTCCAGCGCCCAGATCTGCGGCTCGCCGTCCGGGCCCTCCACCTCGATGTAGAGCCAGGAATGGGGCACCAGCAGGTGGAGCTCGGTGACCACCCCCTCGATGTCGGTGAACTCCTCCGAGTAGTTGCCGTGGGAATGGTGCCCCCCGGCCGGCAGGACGAAAGCGACGGCGCAGACGACGGCGAGACCGAGTTTGAACCGCATGACGACCCTCCTCATTCGCTTCCAACTAGAACACGGCGGGGGCGCGGGGCGGCGCCGGGAACCCGTTCGAGTAGGGGCCCTGGTAGCGCAGCCCGTTCCCGTTCTCGTCGAGCCAGCCCAGCGACTGCTGGAAGAGCGCCGGCTCCGGGTAGCCCCGCGGAACGGTGCCCTCGAGGACGTAGAGCTTGTTCTCGTGCATGTAGATCGACACGAAGGTGCGGGACTGATCGGGATTGGTCAGGTGCAACTGGTAGCCTTCGACGCGATCGAGCTCGTTGTAGCCCAGGTGCGTCGCCTCGGCGTCCCGCTCCAGGAACGTCCAGGTCGCGTAGAGCATCGCGCCCCGCACGTCGTGCCGCCAGTACCCCTCGCCGGTGGACCCGCCGCCGCTGCAACGCTCCGCCCCCGGCGGGCACTCGCCGGCGCGCTCGGTGAGGATCCGCTCGACGTGGTTGTAGTCGGCCACCGTCACCGTGTAGCGGCTCGGGCCCCTCTCGGCGGCGTAGACGCGCGCCGGCACCTCGGCTCCGAACTCGGAGACCCACGTGGTCTCGGTCACCGCCGGTTCACCGGGGAAGTTGCAGGTGAACCGGTCTTCCTGGCTGGCGAACTCGGTCCAGTCCTGCGCCGCCCCCGGCGCGGCCGCGAACAGGGCTGAAGCCGCCGCAACGACTGTAATCAGGCGCATGGTCGTTCCTCCCGTGAAGATCCTCCGTCAGGGGTCCTGACGGCAGCGGTCCGCGCCCGCCCCGCGCCCCTCGGCGCCCGCGTCGCGATAGACCTCGTGGCAGTTCGCGCAGGCCGCGTTGAGCTGGTCGGTGACCGCGATGACGGCGTCCCAGTCGCGGGACTGCGACGCCCGGTAGGCGGCCCGCCCGGCCTCGACGACCGCCGCCGTGTAGTCCTGCCAGTCGGTCCGATCCACGGGAACGGGCCGGCCGTTCTCGCAGCGCCGGCCGGGCACCAGGAAGAGGGGCGCCGACTCGGCGATGGCCAGCGCCGCCAGGTCGATGGACTCCCAGCCCGGATAGACCGTGGCGCCCCACTCGACGAAGTCGAAGGGCCGCGTCCCGGTCGGCGGCGGCGCCTCGGCGCCGGGGTCCTTGATCTGCACGTTGAAGACGATGTTGGAGGCGGGAAAGGCGATGGCCCGCATCAACTGGGCAAGATTGGCGATGGGCGCCACGGAGAGGTCTCCACCGCCGGCGGACGCGGAAGCGGTCGCCACCGCGGGCAGCGCGATCCCCGCGAGCGCGCCGTCGCTCAGCTCGGCCGTGCCGGCCGGGAACCCGCCGGCCTCGAGGAGGTGGGCCGTGAGATCGATCGACTCCTCCCGGGAGAGCGGCGCCGGCGCCTGGAGCGGCATCGTGTTGTGGATCTTGTCGACGAGCTCCACCAGCGGCCGGGCGCTCCAGACGGAGAGGAACCCGTCCCCGGCCAGCGGGGGCCCGACGCTGCCCTCCAGCGCGTCGCCGTGACAGCTCGCGCACTGATCCCGGTAGAGCTGCCCGCCGCGCGCCGCCTGCCCGGCGGCGTACACCCCTTCCGTCACGGTGCGCGACGGCTGGGCGTGGAGGGTGAGGACCAACGTTCCCGCAACGGTCGCGGTGCAGAGCATCGTGCTCGTCAATCGGACCACGCACATGATCGATCCCCTAGTAGATGACGAGGAACCGTCCGTCCTGCACGACCGCGGCGACGGTGCTGCCCTCGATGATTGTCCCGGCCCCTCCGCCCGCCTCCCCCAGCGGGCGGCCGGCCGCGTCGAAGACCTGCCAGTGGAGCGAGCCCCCGAAGCTGAAGCCGGGCCCGTCGCCCCAGGCGAGCAGCGTGTCGCCCCTGGCGTCCACGGCGGCCGCGGGATTCTTGCGCCGGAACCGCGCCTGCCCCGGCGGCGCGCGCACGGCCTCGAGCCGGTCGACGTCGGCGAAGTGGACCTGTCCGCGCGTTTCCCAGGCGGCGGTCAGCCCGCGCGGGCCGGCGAACAGGCTCGTGGTCGATACGGGGCAGGCTGCCAGCTCCCACGGATGCACCAGCCGGTCGGAGAAGCTGCGACCCCCATCGGTAGACGTGAGCAGCCGTTGCCCGCGGCGCACGTTGTCGCCGGCTCCCCGGTACGACACGTGGACGGCGCCTTCCGGACCGGCCATCGCGGCCAGGCCGCAGCAGGCGCACGCGCCCTCGGTCGCGGGGCTGACGCGGCGCGCCGGCTCGAAGGTCGTCCCCCCGTCGCGAGACACGGTCAGGTAGACGCTGCGCCGGGCGTCCTCGACGGCGCCGGCATGCCAGAAGACGAAGACGTTGCCGCCGCGATCGACGGCGACGGCCGGGCCCGCCTCGACGTTCCCCTCGTGGCCGGTCGAGAGATCGCGCTGGGGCTCGAAGCCGGAGCCATCCTCCAGGCTGCGCGTGTAGAAGAAGCGCGCCGGCTCGGCCTGGAGCCAGACGACGTGGAGCCGATCGTCGGGGCCGAGCGCGAGCTGGGCGCCGTCGACCGGTCCCACGCCGGAGACCGAGAGCGCCCGGCTGTTGACCCGTTGCGGCTCGGACCAGCCCGGTCCGCCGGACTCGCGCGCGACATGGAACAGGTTCGCACGGTGGGTCCCGCCGCCGACATAGGCCACATGTACCGTGCCCGCGGCGTCGACGACCGCCCGGGGGAGGCGGCCGCCCTCGGGAATCCGCAGCGTCTCCACGGCTGCGCGCGACGCTTCGACCGCTGCGCGCGAGGCAAGACCCGCCCAGGCGACGCCCGCGAGGACGAGGACTGCGATCGCCACACGGCCGAAGCGACGCAGCGTGACCACCACGAGCCTACCTTAGCGCCCATCGATGGTCCCCGCAAGGCCGCGCCGCGGAACAGGTCGCGCAGTTCCCTCGTCATGCCGCCTCGATGTCGGTGTGAACGAAATCGTCGCCCTTGAACAGCAACGGCTCGCCGGTGGTCAGCGCCAGCGCGTAGGTGAAACAGTCCCCGAAGTTCAACGCCGCCGGATGATTGCCCTTGCCGAATCGCCGCCAGGCGTGCCGGGCGACTTCCGCATGCTGCAGCGTGACCGGCACCGGCTCGATTTCGGCCTCCTGCAGAAACAGATCGAGGTCGTTGCCCGCGGCCGGTCCACCCCTGCCCTCGATGACCATCGTCGCCTCGAGCAGCGCGACCACCGACATGCGCCGGGGCCAGGCCCTCGAGATCGCCTGCTCGTAACGCACCGCATCCGACTCGGCGAGCAGGATGGCCATGAGCGCCGACGTGTCGATGATCACTTCGGCAATCCCCGGTCGTCATAGAGGTGGTCGCCGTGCTGGACTGCCGACGGTCCCGGCTCCATCCGGGCGGCGCAACGCTGTCCGATGGCGTGCAGCTTCGCGGCCAGCGCATCCGCATTTCGCAGGCGCGTTTCACGCTCGAGCCGGTCGCGCAGCGCGACGGTGATCGCTCCGGTCATCGTTTCGCCGGTCAGGCGGGCGAGCTCGCCGGCGAGCCGACAGGTCTCGTCGTTCTTGATGTTGAGGCTCATCACAGGGTTCCATGGTAGACGACCGTTGCTGTATTCTACCCTGCCATGCCGGCGCGGGGGCGTCCACGCCGGATCTAGTGATTGACGGGCGGCGCGCTCCGGAGTCACCATAAGGGGCGCGATGACCCTGTCCGTGGAGGCTTGAGGT
The DNA here is from genome assembly GCA_012271165.1 of Vicinamibacteraceae bacterium. Taxonomy (GTDB): domain Bacteria; phylum Acidobacteriota; class Vicinamibacteria; order Vicinamibacterales; family UBA8438; genus JAAXGX01. The sequence continues at coordinate 5,058 of JAAXGX010000217.1, forward strand.
GCGGCATTTGGCGGCATGGTCGGCGATCTGGCTGTTGTCGTCGTCGGCGGTCCTGGCCGCGGCCGGCCCGGTTCCGCTGATCGAGGCGGTCAGGGGCCGCGACGCCGCGGAGGTGCGCCGGCTGCTCGCCGCGGGCGCCGACGTCACCGAGCGCTGGGGCGACGGCGCCACGGCGCTCCACTGGGCGGTCGTCAGGCAGGACGCCGAGACCACCGACGTGCTGCTCCACGCGGGGGCCGACCCGGGCGCGGCCAACGATCACGGCGTCACGCCGCTGGCGCTGGCCTGCACGAACGGCGACGCGGCGCTGGTCGGCCGGCTGCTCGGCGCCGGCGCCGATCCCGACGCGGCGACGTCGATGGGGGAGACCGCGCTCATGACCTGCGCGCGCGGCGGCCACGCCGGGGCGGTGGCGGCGCTGCTCGATCGCGGCGCGACCAGCGTCAACGCCCGCGAGCGGACGCGGGGGCAGACCGCGCTCATGTGGGCCGCGGCGCACCGCCATCCCGCCGTCGTGCAGGTGCTGCTGGCCCACGGCGCCGACGTGCACGCCCGCTCCATCGTCACCCATCTCCACGTGCCGACCAACGCCTATGCGACCCGGCTCTCCCGCCGCGACGTGGTCGACATGCCGCTGGGCGGCTTCACGCCCCTGCTGTTCGCGGCCCGCCACGGCGACGTCGAGTCCGCCCGGCTGCTGCTCGATGCCGGCGCGGACGTGAACGACGCGGCGGCCGACGGCATCAGCGTGCTGGTGCTGGCCGCGCACAGCGGGCATGCCGCGCTCGTGGACTTTTTGCTGGAACGCGGGGCGGACGTGGCCGCAGCCGAGGTGGGGTACACGGCGCTGCATGCCGCCGTGCTGCGCGGCGACCTGGGCATGATCGAGGCGCTGCTCGCCCGCGGGGCCGATCCGAACGCGCGCCTGACGAAGGGCACGCGCGTGCCGCGCGATACCAACCACTGGGTGCTGAGCTCGTACCTGGCGGGCGCCACGCCCTTCCTGCTGGCCGCCAAGTACGCCGAGCCGGAGATCATGCGGCTCCTCGTCGAGCACGGGGCCGATCCGCTGCTGCCCACGAAGGACGGCACGACGCCGCTGATGGTTGCCGCAGGGCTCACGTGGGGCTGGAACATGGAGGACCGCCGCGACCGGGCGAGGCCGAACGAGGTGGTCGACGCGCTGCACGCGAACGAGGCCCGCACGCTGGAGGTCGTCGAGCTGGCCTTCGAGCTGGGCGCCGGCGCGGCGCGGCGGCTCGATCACGCGTACGTGAACGCCGCCAACGCCGCGGGGGACACCGCGCTGCACGCGGCGACGTTCAAGGGGTTCGGCGCCGTGGTCGACTTCCTCGTCGCGCGGGGCGGCGACATGCAGGCCAGGAACCGGCAGGGCCGCCTGCCCGAGCTGTGCTACGAGGGTGAGCGCGTCGTCCGCTGCGTGACCGATTTCGGAGGATGACCCGACAGTGACCATGTCGCTGCCGCGCACAGCCGCCGCCTGGGCCGCGCTCGCGCTGCTCGGGCTCGGGGGGGGCGCACCGGCGGCCGCCCGGGCGCAGGACGCGGGCGAGTCGCCGGCGCCGCACCGCGCGCTCCTCGAGCGCTACTGCTTCACCTGCCACGACGAGCGGCTGCGCACGGCCGGCCTGGTGCTCAGCGAGATGGACCTGGCGCGCGTGGGCGACGACGCCGAGCGCTGGGAGCGGGTGGTGCGCAAGCTGCGGGCCGGGGCGATGCCGCCGGCCGGCCGGCCGCGTCCCGACGCGGCCGGGTACGCCGCCCTGACCGCGTGGCTCGAGGCGGCGCTCGACCGCGCCGCGCCGGGGCTGACGCCCGCGCCCCGCCGCTTTGCCGTCCATCGCCTCAACCGGGTCGAGTACGGCAACGCGGTGCGCGACCTGCTCGGCGTGGAGGTCGACACCGAGCTGCTGCTGCCGCCGGACGACGACGACGAGGGCTTCGACAACATCGCGGACGTGCTCTCGGTCTCGCCGACGCTGATGGAGCGCTACCTGTTCGCCGCGCGCCGCATCAGCCAGCTCGCGGTCGGCGACCCCGCCGTCGCGACGGCCTCCGAGATCTATCGGGTGCCCGAGGCGCTGGTGCAGGACGAGCAGGTCAGCGAGGACCTGCCGTTCGGCTCGCGGGGGGGCGTCGCCATCCGCCACTACTTCCCGGTCGACGGGGAGTACTCGATCCGCATCCGCTTGCAGCGCAGCTTCTACGACGTCATCCGCGGCCTCGGCACCGTGGCGCACGAGCTCGACGTGCGGGTGGACGGCGCCCTCGTCAAGCGCTTCTCGGTGGGCGGCGAGCACGAGGGGCCGAAGCCGCCGGCCAGCCATACCGGCAACACGCGGGGCGATCGGGCCTGGGAGACGTATTCGCACCACGCCGACGACAACCTCGTGGCGCGCGTGCCGGTGACGGCCGGCCAGCGGGTCGTCGGCGTATCGTTCGTCAAGCGGCCGGCCGTGGCCGAGGGCGTGCTGCAGCCGCCGCGGATGCTGGCCACCTTCGGGGCCAGCACCGACGAGATGATGGACGGCAACCCGGCGGTGCGCAGCGTCGAGATCGACGGCCCGTTCACCGGCGCAGCGCCGCAGGGTACGGCGGCGCGGGAGCGGATCTTCACCTGCCGTCCCGCGGGCGGAGCGGCCGCTGACGAGGCGCGCTGCGCCGAGCGGATCCTCGCCCGGCTGGCGCGCCGCGCCTACCGCCGTCCGGTGACGGACCGGGACGTCGAGACGCTGCTGGCGTTCTACGCCGGCGGGCGGCGGGCGGGCGGCTTCGACGGCGGCATCCAGGCCGCGCTGGAGCGGATGCTCGTCGATCCGGAGTTCCTGTTTCGTATCGAGCGCGACGCCGGCCAGGACCGCGTCGGCGATATCGAGCTGGCGTCGCGCCTCTCGTTCTTCCTGTGGAGCAGCATTCCGGACGACGAGCTGCTCGACCTCGCCGCCGGCGGGCGGCTCGCGGAGCGCGCGGTCCTCGCGCGGCAGGTGCGGCGCATGCTCGCGGATTCGCGCTCGGCGGCCCTCGTGCGCAACTTCGCCGCGCAGTGGCTGCAGCTCCGCCAGTTGCGGAACGCGTCGCCCGACCCGACGATCTTTCCCGAGTTCGACGAGAATCTGCGGCGGGCTCTGCGGCGGGAGACGGAGCTCTTCCTGGAGAGCCAGCTCCGCGAGGACCGCAGCGTCGTCGACCTGCTGCGGTCGGACCATACCTTCGTCAACGAACGCCTGGCCAGGCACTACGGCATGCCGGGCGTTTACGGCGGCCACTTCCGCCGCGTGGCGGTCGACAGCGCCGGCCGCGCCGGGCTGCTGGGGCAGGGGAGCATCCTGACGCTGACCTCGTATCCGAACCGCACGTCGCCGGTGCTGCGCGGGAAGTGGGTGCTCGAGAACATCCTCAGCGCGCCGCCGCCGCCCCCGCCGCCCGACGTGCCGGCGCTGGAGGAGCGGGGAGCCGACGGGCAGCCGCGGTCGGTGCGCGAGCAGCTCCGCCTGCACCGCCAGAGCCCTGCCTGCGCCGGCTGCCACAACGCCATGGACCCCATCGGTTTCGCGCTCGAGAACTTCGACGCGATCGGCAGGTGGCGCAGCGTCGACATGACGGGCGTGCTGGAGCAGCCGCCGGCCGGCGCGCCCGCGCCGGGCGCCAGAATCGATGCGAGCGGCGCGCTGCCGGGCGGCGCCGCGTTCACCGGCCCGGCGGGGCTGCGGGCGCTGTTGCTGGAGCGCCAGGACGAATTCGTGGCGACGGTGGCGGAAAGGCTGCTCATGTACGCGCTGGGACGACCGGTCGAGTATTACGATATGCCGACGGTCCGCCGCATCCTGCGGGAGACCGCGGCGGGCGGCAACCGCTGGTCGTCCCTCATCCTGGGCATCGTGGGGAGTGCGCCGTTCCAGGCGCGGAGACCGGAAGCATGATCATCACCAAGAAGGCTGTTCCCCGCCGCACGGTCCTGCGCGGCGTCGGCGCGACGCTGGCGCTGCCGCTGCTCGACGGCATGGTGCCGGCCCTGAGCGCGCTGGGCCGGACGGCCGCCCGCCCGGTGCGCCGCCTGGGCGTGGTCTACGTGCCGAACGGCATCGAGGAGGCGCAGTGGCGGCCGGCCGCGGCAGGCGCCGCGTTCGAGTTCACGCCGACGCTCAAGCCCCTCGAGCCGTTCCGGGAGCGCCTGCTGGTCGTCAGCGGACTCGAGAATACGGCCGCGCGGCCGGGGCCGGGCGAGCTCGCCGGGCAGCACTCCCGCCCCGCGGCCGCGTTCCTGACCGGCATGCACGCCAAGCGCACGACCGGGTCGTCGCTCGAGCTCGGCGTGTCCATGGACCAGCTCGTGGCGACGTCGCTCGGCCGCGAGACCCAGCTCGCGTCCCTGGAGCTGTCGCTGGAAGGCGTCGATACGGTCAACGGCGTGAGCACGTGCGACACCGGGTACAGTTGCGCCTACCTGAACATCTCGTGGCGCAACACCACGACGCCGATGCCGCGCGAGACCAATCCGCGCGTGGTCTTCGAGCGGCTCTTCGGCGACGTCGGGAGCACGAACCCGGCCGTGCGGCTGGCCCGCATCCGCGCGCAGCGGAGCATTCTCGATTCCGTGCTCGAGAAGGTGCGCGACCTGCGGCGGGAGGTCGGCGCCGGCGACAACGTCAAGATCAGCGAGTACCTGGAGGCGGTGCGGGACGTGGAGCGCCGCATCCAGACGGCCGAGGCGCAGGCCGACCGGGAGCTGCCGGTCGTCGACTCGCCGTCGGGCATTCCGGTCTCGTTCGAAGCGCACGCGCGGCTGATGTACGATCTGCAGCTGCTCGCCTTCCAGACCGACCTCACGCGGGTGTTCTCGTTCATGGTCGGCCGCGAGCAGAGCGGCATGACCTACCCGCAGATTGGCGTGCCCGATGCGCACCATCCTATCTCGCATCACCGGAACGATCCGGAGCTGCGCGCGAAGATCGCGCGGATCAACCAGTACCACGTATCGCTGTTCGCCGAGTTCGTCGAGCGCCTGCGGTCGACCCCGGACGGCGACGGCTCGCTGCTCGACAACGTGATGATCCTGTACGGCGCGTCGCTGCGGGACGGCAACGCGCACTCGTACGACGACTTGAACCTGCTGCTGGTGGGCGGCGGCGCGGGCCGGCTCGCGGGCGGGCGGCACCTCGTGTTCCCGGCCGAGACACCGCTCGCGAACCTGCACCTGACCCTGATGGACAAGCTGGGCGTGCCCGTCGACCAGTTCGGCGACGGGACGGGCACGCTCGACGGGCTGTTCCTGGACTAGGAGTCTGCGCCGTAGAACGGCGCAGACTCCTAGTCAGGGTTGGTTGGGCGGCAACCGGAGCCGGAGGCGATGATTGCCGGGCCAGGAGCTGGCGCCGACGCAAATCGGTATCGGCGCCGTGTGGTCGTGGCGGAGCGAGAGCACCGGCGCCGCCGCCAGCGGCGGCTCCCTTGGGGCCGTGCGCGGCGGCCGTCGCGGACCGACCCTCCGGCGACACAGAAAGGAGAGCGAACCGTGGTCAGCAACCTGACGCTGAAGTCGACGTCCTTCCTCCCGTCCGTACTCGGATGCCTGCCGTTCGTCGTGGCCGCGGTCGCCGTTGCCGCGCAGCCGGCGGCCGCCCAGGAGGTCCCCGTTCCCGAGACGTTCACCGCCACGACGGTGAACATCGACCCGGCCGAGGAAGGGCTCCGCTTCAGTGTCCTGCGGTGGTCCTCGGAGGCCGACCGGGAGGCGGTCGTGGACGTGCTGACGAGCGCCGCGGCGGAGGCCGGAGGCACGGACGGCGAGCTCGCCGACCTGCTCGAGCTCCCCAGCCTGGGCCACCTGTGGCTCGACAGCAGCAGCGTCGGGTACTCGCTCAAGTACGCGCGCCGCGTGTCCCTGGCGGGTGGGGGCGAGAACCTCACGTTCGTCACGGGCCGGCGCGTCGGAACGTTCGGCCGCGCGTCCTGGATGCCTGACGGCGCGCCTGCCGACGCGGCCACCCGGCCCTTCACCGTGATCGAGCTGCGCATCGACCACATGAACGAGGGCGAGGGCAAGCTGTCCGCGGCCGCGGAGGTCGCCATCGACGCGAACCGCAGCCTGGTCGCGCTGCAGGACTACGCCGCCGCCCCGGTCGTGCTCGAGTCCGTGACGCGGCAGCCGCTCCCGTACTGGGCGCGCTGACGGGAACGCGGAGCGGCGCGGGGCAGTGGGGTCCCCGCCAGCGGACGCCGGGGTGCGGGGCGCAGCCTCGTCTGCTTGAGGCCGATTCCGACGCGCCACATGCTCGCACCACCGTGTTCACGGACGCCCGGGGCGAGTACGTCTTCCCGGCGCTCGAGCCGGGACCGTACCGCCTGTGGGCGCAGGCCGTCGGGTTCGAGGCGTCGCGCGCTGCGGTCACGCTGCGCGCCGCCGAGCGGGCGCGCCACGCCTTCGCCTTGCGGACGATTGCCGACGTCGCCCCCCAGCTCTCGGAAGCCGAGTGGATGGCCGCGCTTCCGGCGCGCACGCCGGCCGAGCGGCGGATGAAGGAGATCCTGCGCGTCAACTGCGCCATGTGCCACTCGATCGCCTCCATCCTGCAGCACCGCCACGACGAGCCCGGCTGGCTGGCCCTGGTCGATCAGATGGCCCGCTTCAACCGCGCCAACCGGCAGCCGACCGTCGAGTTCCACAAGGCCGAGCTGGCGCGCTATCTGGCGGCGGTGCGCGGCCCCGACTCGCCGCCGCTGGCGCCCGCGATCCTGCCCCGGCCGGCCGGGGCGGCGGCCGCGTGGTCTTCACGCAGTACGACATCCCGCTGGCGAACACGCCGGACGGGCTGGTCGTCCTCGACGGGAACGACTGGGCGGAGGGCCGCGCGACGCACCGCGGCTACCTGAACCACGACGTGGCCGTCGCCGCCGACGGCAACGTCTGGCTGACGGCCTTTCCGCCCCCGGACCGGACGCTGTACCGCATCGACATCGCGACCGGGCAGGTGACGTGGTACGCGGTCGCCGGGGCGGACGGGCAGGGCACCCGCAACTTGATCCCCGGCGCGATGGCGCCGCGGCGCATGGGGGCCGACAGCATCGCGCGGATCGATACGCGGACGCTGGCGACGAAGTTGTACCGGCTGCCGATCGAGAGCCACCCCTACCGCGTTGCCGTCGACCGGCACCGCAACGCCTGGGTCTCGATGATGGGCGACGACTGGCTCCTGAGGCTCGACGCCCGGACCGAGGCATGGTCGCTGTATCAGCTCCCGGTGCTCAACTGCGACAACCGCTACGTCGTCAGCGACCACGCGCGGGACGAGATCTGGATTCCGTGCGCGCGCACGAGCCAGGCCATCCGAATGCAGTTCCGGACCCCCGAGCAGGTGCGCGCGCTCCGGGAGGATCCGCTGCCGCCGCTCCCGCCGCCGGCCTCGTCGGCCCCGCGGCCGGCCGGCGTGTTGCCCAGGGCGGCGCCGGCAGACCCGACCGTCACCCGCGGCGTCTACGACATGCGCAGGGTCGTCCGCCCGGCAGACCTGACCGCGGACGAGCGGGCGGGCCGGAAGCTCTTCTACGGGCGCCGCTCGATGTGCCACACGCAGCCGAGCGGGCCCTGGATCGATCGGACGACCGTCCGTTCCAGGGGCCGGGCGTTCGTCCGCGACAAGATCGCCCGCGGCTCGGCCGACATGCCCGGCCAGCAGCACTCGCTGAGCCCGCAACAGATCGATCAGGTCGTGGCCTACCTCGAAACGCGCACGCCGGCGGAGCAACCCGCGGCCGAGGCCGGCTGGTGGTGAGCGGCCGCTGACGGGTTCTGATCCGACGCTCCCCAGGTCTCCCCGCAGGATGGCGCCCGGATGCGCCTCCTTCCCGGTTGTCCCGCCGTTTGCCGAGCGAATGCTGCGGGAAGAGTGGCTGCTGCTGAAGTTCGGTGAAGAGGGCGATCTCGCAAAGTTGTTTGTCGGCGACGACGAAGAGATCTATGGAAGGCTGCTCGACGCCAAGGGTTTCGCGCGGTTTCACCTGTCACCGCGCTTGCGGCGCGGGAGCGCCACCGAGCGGTGCACGGGCGGTCATGAAACGAGAACGGGGCGGGCCTGACGGCGGAGGTCGCAAATGAGTTCACGTCGGCTCGGCAGGTCGCTGCGAGCCTATCGGATGGGCGACCCGGCCGGAGTGCATCCCGCGTACAGCGGAGACGGATCACGCTTGTACCCCGGCCGCTGGAACGAAAAGGGCCAGCCGGTGATCTACGCGTCCGAGCATTACTCGGCTACCGCCCGCCGGCTTCCTGCGCCGCCCGCTCGCGGGCCCGGGCGCCGCTGAGGATGTTGGCGATGCCGTAGTTGCCCTCGTGGCAGGCGTACTCGAAGACCCAGGGCTGCGCGTCGTCCCGGGTCAGGGGCATCGCGAAGGTCCAGGGCCGCTCCCAGTTGGCGGGATTCTCGACGGTCACGCTCCAGTCGATGGTGTTCGGGCCCACCGGCGTGAAGCGCTCGATCAGGCGCAGGTTCTCGTCGGCCCCGTAGGGCGGCTCGCCGTCCGCGCCGGCGAGCTCGAGCACCTCCCGGCTGGAGAAGCCGGCCAGGTACTCGGTCTTGTTCGTGAAGTTGGTCGTCTCGACAACCAGGGTGTCTCCCTCCCACCGGCCGCGCGGATCGCCGATCCACTGGCGTACGTGCGCGGGCAGGTGCGGGCGGTCGTCGAGCGGGATGATGCGCGTCTCGTGCATCCACTCGTAGAGGATCGTGACGTACCCGGGGCTCTGCACGATCTGGTAGTTGTTGTTGTACGCCCCCGGGATGTAGACGGCCGGCAGCCCGCGCGTGATGCAGCGCACCAGCGGGCTGAGGTCCTCGACCCAGCGGCCCGGCCGGGGCTCGTCGTCGCCGAGGCCGGCCCGGGCCTCGGCCCGCGCTGCTGCCCGCCGCTCCGCCTCCGGCGTCAGCGGCGGCACCCTGCCGTCCGGCGGATCCACGACGAACCACAGACGGCTCCGCTCCGGCGCCAGGTTCTCGTACCAGTGCACCGGGCCGGCGCCGGTGCCTGCGCCGCCCGCCGCGTCGATCTGTGCCTCGAACGCCTGCCGCGACGCGGGGTCGTCGATGAGCGCCTGCTGCTCGGCCAGGACCTCGGGATTGCCCGGATCGGTGATGCCGCGCGCCGCCAGGCCGTCCGGACGCTCGAAGGGCGTCTGGGCCTCGCGCATGTTCGTCCACAGCCCCTGCAGATCCGGATCGCCCCACAGCGTGCGCGGCGGCGTCCAGCCGTCCGCCGCCGGAGGCGCGGCGGTCTGGGCGCGGGCCGGTTCCGCGACGAGCACGACGGCCGACGCCGCCAGGGCCACCGCCGCCGCGACCGACGTCACGTGCGCCGACAATCGATGCCTCATTCCGCACCTCCCGCGCGCGGTCACCTGCCCGGATCGGCGCGCAGGTGTCCGTAGAGCAGCTCCTCGGAGAACTCGACGCACTTGAACTCGAGCAACTGCGCATGCGCCTCCTGGCGCCGGTACAGCGGCAGGCGCAGGGTCCAGGGCCGGGTGAACACCTCGGGATCCTCGATGGTGGCCTCGTAGTCGAGGCGGTCGGGACCGGCGGGCGTGTAGCGCTCGACCACGCGCAGCGCGTTGCTGTGGAAGTTGCCGGCCCGGTCGAACCATGTCTGATCGTTGAAGCTGTTGGCGTCGACCACCAGCGTGTCGCCGTCCCAGCGGCCTCGCGAATGCCCCATCCAGGTGTCGATGGGGTAGGTGGCGGGCACCTCGTCCAGGTGGATGGTCCGCTGGGCGCCGGCGAACTCGTAGACGATCAGGATCTTGTTCGTGCTCTGCACGATGTGGAACGGAAACGGCATGTAGGTCGCGCGCGGCACGCCGGGCATGTAGCACTTCGCCTCGGGGTCGAGCGTCCAGCGCTGCGCGAAGTTCTCGCGCTTCCGGGCCGCGGCCCAGGGCCGGTACGGGATCGTGCCGCCGTCGACGTAGCTCAGGCCGCCGGGCTCGGCGAACAGGGCGCCGAACTGCGGCGGACCCGGGCGCGCGTGATGGGCTTCCAGATCCCAGTGGGCCGTGCCCAGGGCCTGCCAGATGCCGTTCAGGTCCGGGTTGCCGTCGACGAAGCGTGGCGCCGAGTAGGCGGGTGCCTGCGCTGCCGTTCCCGCGCCGGAGCCCGGCAGCCAGGCGCCGGCCGCGACCGCAGCGAGGACCACCGCCGCCACCGTCGTTGCAGGGCGCAAATGCTAGTCCGCCGTCACGTTGACCGTCACCGGCTCGTTGCTGATGGAGCCGCCGTCGTGCGCCATCACGCGCAGGACGTACGTACCCGGCTCACGGAACGTCGCGGTGACGGGAAACCGGCCGTCCGCCGGCGGCACGGGCGGCATCCAGCCGGGGGTCCAGGGGGAGTTGCCGCGATAGTCCGGGTAGACCTTGACCTGTTCCGGCTCGAACGTCACCTGGTCTCCGTCGCCGCGGTAGACGTACCAGGACACGCGCAGCCCCCAGGCGTTGTGCTTGACCGGCGGCCAGCGCATGGACGGCATCCGGGTGGGGATGCCGTCGTCGCTCGCGAATGCCTGCAGGGCGAGCGGCTCGCCCACGCGGACCGTCCGCTCGGCGGCGCCCTCGACCCGCACGACCGGCGCCATGTTGGCCAGCTCGGACTCCGCGACGCCGACGCCGCCGATGTCCATCATCTTCATCAGCTTGTCGACCACGTAGTCGACCCGCAGGCTGCCGTAGGCGCTGTCGGTCCTGCCGTGGGCGGTCACGTTCCAGACGACTTCCCGGTCGCCGAAGTCGGCCGGCACGACCACGCGGAACACGTAGCGGTTGCGCCGCGGCTGAAACCAGGTCGGCTACCCGCCGTCGAGCGCCCCCGGCTCGAGCCAGTTGTCCGGGCCGACCGGGATGTGCAGCTTCTCGTCCATGTTCCGGTTCATGTAGCCGAACCACAGGCTGAACGTCCCGTCGGGGTTCCGCTCCCACCCTTCGAACGCGGGCGCGACGTTCTGGCCCCGCGAGTAGAGGATGGTCTGGCTGCCGGCGGCCGCCAGGGCGCTCAGGCCCGCTGCCGCGACGCAGAGGACAGCCGCCGCCGCCACGATCCGCCGCCGCGCTCGATGTCCTGTCATGGATCCGTGTCGCTCCCTACTGCTGGTCCTGCGCCGTGGCGAAGGGCTGCGCGCCGCCGCGCGCGGCGACCTCGGCCTCGAACTGCTCCTCGGTCAGGTACACCATCCGCGGCAGGTGGAAGAACATGTCGTCGATCGAGCGGTTGCCCCACCCCTTCCAGTTGCGCGGGTCCGAGACGCGCGAGTTGCTGGGCGAGTTGTCGAACCAGGCCAGCATGTGCAGGACCGTGCCGGCCGGCAGCAGCGGCGCCGCCTCGTCCTCGTAGACGTAGACCCTGACCCAGTTGTGGTTGTAGTCGGCGCAGTTGAGCATCTGGCGCGCGTTGTTCGGGTACAGCGCCTCGAGGCACATGCGCGTGCCGCTGGAGTGCAGGTGCGGCTCGAACGTCATCATGATGGCCGGCCGGGTCAGCCGGTAGAAGCCGTCGCGCAGGATGTTGCTCTCGCCCGCCGGGATGTCGAGCTCCATCTCGTACCCGCCGGCCTGCGTGGCCGTGACCTGCAGGTACTTCGGCTCGTAGCCCTCGGGATGGAGCTTGAAGGCGGCGTCGACGCGCGCCCGCACCTTCGTGCCGATCGAGTGCAGGTGCATGTTCGTGAACGCGAGCACCGACTCGGCGGGCAGCTTCACGCCCACGTAGTCGGGAAAGACGGTCGCGTTCTGCCCGAGCTCGTGGATGATGCCGAACGAGCCGTCCGGTGACCCGACGCCGGCATCGGGATCCGGCGACCGGTTCGGATGCTCTTCCTGCTCGCCGTTGTTCACCAACGCCATGATGACCGCGTGGTGCACGACGTACAGGTTCAGGTCGGCCCGGGTGGCGTCGGACTTCCCGCCCGCCGCCTCCGAGGTGGAACCCAGCTCGAGGCCGTCCTCGTCGAAGAGCACTTCCCGGATCTCGACCGCCTTGACCCAGCGGTCCGTGGTCAACCCCGTGGGCACGGGCGGGTTGATCATGCCGAACCAGTCGGGGGCCACGGCCTCGACCGTCATCAGCGGCGAGGAAACCACCAGGTCCGGCTCGCCGATGCTCCACTGGTCGCCGGCGGGCCACTCGCGCGGCGGCGGCATGTCGGCCGGATCGCCCCGCCGGGCGCCGCCGTCCGCCCAGGCCGCAATCGTGGCGATCTCCGCGTCGCTCAGCGACGGGTCGTCCTTGAACGCCTGGATCCCGATGTTCTTGTCGACGAACCAGGGCGGCATCTCGCGCGCCTCGGTGCGGCTCCTGATGGCCCGCGCCCACGGCCGCACGTCCTCGTACGTGACCAGCGACATCGGCGCGCCGCCGCCCGGACGGTGGCAGTTCTCGCACGAGCGCTGCAGAATCGGGGCCACGTCCCGGGTGAACGTCACCTGCTGCGACCCGGCCTGCGCGCCCGCCGGCGCGGCGGCCGCCAGCATCCCGGCCAGCGCGAATCCCGTGACGACGAGCCGCATCATCCTCATCTTGCGAATTCCCCCTGCCGAACTCTACCACGCAAACCCGCCGCGGCGGCACGTCCGGGCGGGTCGTCGGCGGGCACCGTGCAGGTGGCGGGAGTGGGCGCCGCAGGACGGCGGGACTCCTGTAGGATTGGTTGGCATGCCAGGAGGAGCCGCCAAGGTGACGATGATCCATGGAATCCTCGCCGTGCTGCTGGTGTCGGCCGTGCTCGCGCCGCCCCTGGCGGGACAGACGCGGGACGGGGCGGCGGACGACCCGCCGCGCACGTCCTGGGGCGACCCGGATCTGCAGGGCGTCTGGAACTACAGCATGAACACGCCGCTGGAGCGCCCCGCGGAGTTCGGTGCGCGCGCGGTGCTGACGGAGGAGGAGGCGGCCCAGCGGGCGCACGCCGACACGCAGCTGCGTTTCGAGCAGGACAACCGGACGCCCGCGATCGAGGCGGAGGCCACCGGCGGCGACGTCGGCGGCTACAACCGCTTCTGGACCGACCTGCGCCGGACGCCGCGGCAGGCGTCGCTGGTGGTGGACCCGCCGGACGGCAGGATTCCCCCGCTCACGCCGGCGGCGGAGCAGTGGCACGCGGAGACGCGGCGGATCCGCCGCGGCATCTCCGTGGACGCACCGACGCCGGGCGGCTTCGTCGAGGACCTGGGCCGCCGCGGGCTCTTCACGCGCTGCATCATCGGCTTCAACTCCGGCCCGCCGATGATCCCGACGCTCTACAACGCGAACGTGCAGATCGTGCAGACGCCGGAGCACGTGGCCCTGCTCAACGAGATGGTGCACAGCGTGCGGCTGGTGCCGCTGGACGGCCGCTCGCACGCGACGCCGGCCATCCGCCAGTGGCTGGGCGATTCGCGCGGACGGTGGGAGGGCGACACCCTGGTCGTGACGACGACCAACTTCACCGATCAGGTGTTCGACCCCAGCAACGGGCCGCGCCGGCGGGACGGCGGCGACCCCGCCGCGCCGCCGTCGGGGCGCATCGAGATGCTCGGTGGCAACATGCGGCCGCACGGCCGCGGCCTCACGCTGGTGGAGCGCTTCACGCGCACCGGGGAGGATACGCTGCTGTACCGGTTCACCATGCGCGACCCGGCCTGGTACGCGGCGCCGTGGACGGCGCAGATCCCGATGGCCCGGTCCAACGGGCCGGTGTACGAGTACGCGTGCCACGAGGGCAACCACAGCCTGGTGAACATCCTCGCCGGCGCCCGCTGACCAAGGGGGAATCCGTGTTGCTGAAGAACGTCGGCGCCCTGAGCCTGCTCTTCGCCCTGCCCGTGATCGCGGTCGCCCAGTCGCCGCGCGGCGAGTCGGTGCCGCGCACGCCCTGGGGGGACCCGGACCTGCGGGGACAGTGGACGAACGCCACCACGACGCCGCTGGAACGACCGGACGACCTGCGGGACACGGCGATCCTGACGGAGGAGGAGCGCGCCGCGCGGGATCCGGAGTTCTTCGACCGCATCCGCTTCAGACACATCTACGAGGTCTACATGGAGCGGGGCGGGCTCATCCGCCAGACGTCGCTCATCGTCGACCCGCCCGACGGGCGGCTGCCGCCCCTGACGCCCCGCGCACAGGCCCGGCACGACGCGTTCGAGGCGCGCTGGCAGGGGCTGCACGCGTCGTGGGAAGACACCAACATGTACGAGCGGTGCATCACCCGCGGCCTGCCCGGCGCCATGATTCCGGGGTTCTACAACCACAACTACCTGATTCTGCAGACCCCCGACCACGTGGTGGTGCAGGTCGAGATGATCCACGACGCGCGCGTCATCCCGCTGGACGGGCGGCCGCACGCGCCGTCACGGATCCGCCAGTGGCTGGGCGATTCGCGCGGCCGCTGGGAGGGCGACACGCTGGTCGTCGAGACGACCAACTTCACGCCCAAGGCCGAGCAGCGGGCGCACATCCTGGTGTTCACGGCGTTCTCGACCGGCCGCAACCTGCACCTGGTCGAGCGCTTCACCCCGATCGACGCCGACACGATCGACTACCGGTTCACCGTCACCGATCCGACCGTGTACACGCGCCCCTGGACCGCGGCGATTCCGATGCGACGCACGGAGAGCCCGCTCTACGAGTACGCCTGCCACGAGGGCAACTACCCGATGGCGCTCGGCCTCAGCGGCGCGCGCGCCGAGGAGCGGGCTCGGGCTGCACGGTGACCGTCACGTCGAGCGGCGTCGTCAGGACGGAGTCGTCGGCGTAGGCGCGGAGCACGTAAGTCCCCGGGCTGTCGAAACTCGCCGTCGTCACCGTCTCGCCGCCGCGGCCGCCTTCCACCGGGATGCTCATCGGATCGAACGTCACCATCCCCGGGCCGCGGTACAGCGTCCACGTCACCGCGAGGCCGGTCCTCGCCGCCACGCGCGAGCTCACGACCGCCTGGTTGTTGGGGCTCGGCCTGCGCGCCCGCTCCCGCTGGAACGCCGCCAGCCGCGGGTCGGACGGCGGCTCCCTCCGCGCCCGCGGTCCGGGGACGCCGTCGTCGGTGACCACGGCGGTCAGGGTCAGGGTGTCCGGCAGCGTGACCGTCAGGTCGTGCGCGCCCGACAGGGCGACCGCCGGGTGCTGGTTGTCGTAGAGCGCCCCGGTCGGCGTGCCCATGCCCCGGTTCTTGCTGAGCACGCCGACGTCCAGCTCCCAGACGGGCCACAGCGACGCGTAGGCCTTGTCGGTGCGCCCCTGGTGGGTGAGCGTCCAGACGAGGTCCTTCTCGCCCCAGTCGGCCGGCACCTGCACCTTGAAGACGAACTGCTGGCGCCGGACGTAGAAGCGGGACGGCTGGCCGCGGTCCGCCGGGCCCGGCTCGAAGAAGTTGTTCTCGCCGACCGGGATGTGCGGCATCTCCTCGTAGTTGCGGTTCATGTAGCCGAAGACCATATTGAAGGTCCCGTCGGCGTTCCGCTCCCAGCCCTCGAACACGGGGGCGACGTTCTGACCCCGGTCCCAGCGCACCTGGGCGCTTGCCCCGGTGGCGGTCCCGATCGTGAAGAGCAGCGCCGCCGCGATAGACAGCGCCAGGGCGGACGAGCCCGCTCGATTCCTGCTCAGCATCCTGCTTCTCCCTGTTGCGGCGCTACTGATTGTTGTCGGCCGCACGCGCCCGGCGCTCCTCGACCGCCGCGGCGAACTCGTCGTCGTCCAGCTCGTACCAGCTCGTCCACGTGAAGCTCATGTCGTCGCTCGACCGCGATCCGAAACCGGTCCAGTTGCGCGGATCGGGGTTCCAGCGGTTCGCCCGGGAGTTGTCGTGCCACGTGGTGGTGTGCAGGATGGTGCCCTTCGGCAGCAGCGGCTGCACGTCGTCCGCGTAGTTGTAGACGATGTGCCAGCCGAAGTCCCAGTTGGCGCAGCTCAGCGTCTCGACCAGTCCGTCGGGGTAGATCGCCGCGATGCACTGCCGCTTGCCGCGGTTGTGCAGGTGCGGCTGGAATCCGGTCAGCCGCACGTTGGCGTCGAAGCGGTGGTAGCCGTCGTGCCGCACGTTGTCCTCGCCCGGCGGTATGTCGAGGTCGTAGTTGTGTCCCAGCCCCCGCGAGAAGAGCTCGTACTCGGGAGTCTCCCCCCTGGGGTAGAACGTCAGGCCGACGCTGGTCCGGTCCGTGATCTCGCGGCCGACCGAGGCGTAGTGCATGTTGAAGCTGATGATCGAGCCCGCGCGGATCATGCGGCCGGTGCCGTCGGGAAACACGTCGCCGTTCTTGCCCTGCGCGTACTCGTTCAGGAAGTCGCCCTCGTCGTCGTCCGGCGACTGCAGCAGCCGGGTCACGGCGTGGTGGACGACCGGGAAGCCCTCGGCCGACGGCTTGGTCTCGACCGCCTTGATCCAGCGGTCCTCGGTCAGGCCCGAATCGGCGTAGAAGTCGCC
Source organism: Vicinamibacteraceae bacterium (assembly GCA_012271165.1). GTDB lineage: Bacteria > Acidobacteriota > Vicinamibacteria > Vicinamibacterales > UBA8438 > JAAXGX01. Next base: position 21,513 of record JAAXGX010000217.1, read on the forward strand.
CCACCAGTTGGGCGCCTCGGCCGCCACCACGAACGGCTCGGGCAGCGGCACGATCCAGTCCGGCTCGCCGATGTGCCACTGGTCGCGGTCCGCGAACTCGACCGGCGGCGGCATGTCGGCCGGGTTGCCGCGCAGCGCGCCGCCATCCACCCACGCGGCGAGCGTCGCGATCTCCGCGTCGCTCAGCGACCGGTCGTACTTGAATCCCTGGACGCCGACGTTCTTGTCGATGTACCAGGGCGGCATCTCGCGGATCTGGACCTTCTCCTTGATGGCGCGGGCCCAGGGCCGCGTCTCCGCGTAGGTCAGCAGCGACATGGGCGCGATGGCGCCCTCCCGGTGGCACGCCTGGCAGGCGCGCTGGAGAATGGGCGCCACGTCCCGGGTGAACGTCACGTCGGCCGTTTGCGCGGTTGCCGTCCCGGACGCGAGCCCCCCGCCGACCGCCGCCAACACGACGATGCCCAGCCAGCCACAAGCCCGGCGCTTCATGAGGACCTCCCCCTGTCCCGAGGTAATCTCGCCTATCCTTCCTGCAACACTGTTCTACGGCGGCTGGCTGCTGTCAAGTTTCCCGGCCGGATCGCGGGAGGATCTGCAATGTGGACATGGCGCACGACGACGATGGCAATCCTGCTCGGCGGTCTGGCGGCGGGCGGCTGGCTGCAGGCGCAGGACGACGGCTGCACGGCGCTGACCGGCGCGGACATCGCCGAGATCGAGCAACTGTACGCCCGCTACAACCAGGGCCTCGACTTCAAGGACGTCGAGCTGTACCTGTCGGCCTACGCCGCCGACGGCGTCTTCCACGGGCTCGCGCGGCACGCCGGCCGGGAGGCGCTGCGGGCGTACCTCGAGACGGTGTGGGCCAGCGACGCGCGCTCGAACCGCACGCACAACAGCACGAGCATCCTGCTCGCGGCGACCCCCGGGGGCGCCAAGGGACGCGGCTACTTCTCGGTGATCGACGTGACGTCGCGGCCGCCCGCCATCGCGGGGCACGGCTACTTCGACGACACCTTCGTCAGGACGCCCGACGGCTGGCGGATCGAGACGCGGACCCTCGGGGCGCCCTGGCCGTACCTGGAGCGGCCGCACGACGGCCCGGGCGGCGACTGGCTCGCCGACGCGTGCGGCTGAGGCGCCGGGTCGCGTCTCACGCCAGCGTGAGGTCGACGTACGGCGGGTCCTCCGGCCGGCACAGCTCGGCGTCGAGGGCCAGCGCGCAGCCGGGGCAGACGTAGCGCCGCAGCACGAGCCGCTGGCCGGCCTGCTCGGCCGGGTCGAGGTGGAACTCGGAGAGGGCGGTCATGTCGTCCTCGAGCTCGCGGCATCCGAGCCGGTAGCAGCCGGCCGCCGTGGCGAGCAGGCGGCCGCAGTGGCGGCACGCCTGCGCCGGGCCGGCCGCCGTGTCGGCGAGCACCACGCCGGCGAGCAGGCCGCGCGCGCCCCCGGGCTCGACGCGGCCCTCGACCGGCTCGCGCGGCGGCCGGCTTTGCGCGAGCCGCTCCGCCCGCACGGCCTGGCGGCGCGCCGCGGTTGCCTCGACGTCGACGCTGCCCGCGTCGTCCAGCACGACGCCGTAGAAGCGCTCCGCCTGCGCGCGCGGCAGCCGGCCCGCCCGCAGGTCGGCCTGCAGCAGCTCCGGGGAGCGGAGCAGCGGATCGCCGAACCCGCCGCCGGGATTGGGGATGATCTCGAAGACATCGTCGGGCATGAGGCGGATGTCGAGCGACTTCGGCGGCGCCATCCCGCCGTCGGGCGCCATCGCGCGCAGCTCCTCCGGGTCCGCCGGCACGCGGCCCTCGCGCAGCCACGCCTGCACGGCGGTGCCCTGCGCGTACCAGTTGCGGCCGCCGGTGGCCGGCAGCGCCCCGTTCAGGCTCAGGCCCTGGGTCACGCTCTGCAGCAGGCCGCCGTTGGACGCGAACGCGGCGTTCGTCCTGTGGCCGATCCAGGCCGCCACGATGGTGGCCCCGCCGCGCCACTGGCCGTGCGCGCCCGTCTGCGGGAGCTCGCGGCGGTACAGGTACAGCATCGGGATCTTGCGCTCGGAGGTCTCGATGTCGGTGATCGGGACGATGACGCCGCAGATCGGCCCGGCGTGGTCCATGCCGTCGCGGTCGGTGAACGCGCCGCCGCCGCCCGCGATCCCGTCGAGCGGGCTGTCGAGGAACGGCTGCCCGTACTGATCCAGCCCCTTGAGGCCGGCCGTGCTCAGCGTATGGATGGCGCAGGGGGCCAGCGCGCGGCTCGACAGCTCCGGATCGCCCGCGATCATCTTGGCGCCCAGGTAGTGGGCCTGGTTCAGGACGGCCATGCTGCCGACCGACGTGCTGACCGCCGCCGGATGCGACGCCGAGGTGATGCTGCCCTGCTCGAACTCCCAGTCCATCTGGCGCAGCAGGCCGGCGCCGCAGAGGTACTGGTCGTAGGCCAGCAGCGGGAACAGCGCCGCCAGCACGGAGCCGCGCAGCATGCCCGGCGAGACGTTGAACGAGCCGACCGACGGCGCCGTGCCCCGGTTCGAGACCGTGAGGCGGTCGCCGCGCTTGATCAGCGAGAGGCAGATGCGGTAGAGGCCGAAGTCGCCGGTCTTGGCGCCGCACAGGTAGCGCTCGTCGCGCCACGTCGCGTCCGGCAGCCGGGCCAGGCGCCGGCCCACGGCGCGCGCCGTGTTCTCGGTCATGCGGTGCATCGCGCCCTTGACGCGCGCGGGGCCGTACTCGTCGAGGATCTGCCGCATGCGCTGGCGCGCGAAGTTCAGTCCGGCCAGCTGCGACTTGACCTCCAGCGAGATCAGGTCCGGGAGCCGCGAGCGGCGCGTCCAGGCGTCGAGGATGTCGTCGCGGAGCACGCCCTCGTCGACGAGCCGGATGGGCGGCATGAAGCTCGCCTCCTTGAAGCAGTCGTCGGTGTCGGTGACGAAGCTGCCCGGCTCCGATCCGCCCAGCTCGCGCTGGTGCACGCAGTTGTAGATCCAGGCGAAGAGCCGGCCCTCCCAGAACACCGGCGCGAAGACGGCCGTGTCCTGCTGGTGGTTGGTGCCCACCCACGGGTCGTCCTGGATGAAGACGTCGCCCTCGCGGATGCCGGGATTCGCCGAGCGGTGCTCCAGGGTCCACTTGATGACCACGTCGGCGCAGCCCGCGAAGAAGATCGCGTAGGGGCCGAAGACCACGCCGTCGCCCAGCTCGGTGGTCAGGCTGGCGTTGAAGTCGTGGCCCTCGATCACGATGCTCGAGCCCGAGACGTGGCGGATGGTGTCGCCGTGGTCCAGGTTCAGGTTCCAGAGCTTCGAGCGGATGACCTCGTAGGTGATCGGGTCGATCGCAGCGTCGCTGACGGTATGGAACGCGAGCGACGGATCGACCTCCAGTTGCGCGCCCGGGACGTAGCCGTGGCGGAAGCTGTGCTGCTTGCGCAACGCGGCGCGGGCCGGGGTCGACTCGGCGATCGCTTGGGTCATGCGGTTGCCTCCAGGTCCAGCACCAGATGCCCGGCGGGGTGCACGGAGAGCGCCTGGCCCGGCCGCACCGCCACGGTGGTGGTCGGATACTCGACGACCGCCGGCCCGACGACGCGCGCGCCGGCGTTCAGCTCGGGGCCGTCGTGGATCGGCGTCTCGACCGCGGCGTCGTGCTCCTTCCAGAAGACGGAGCGTGCGCCGGCGGGCGCCGGCGCGGCTTGCGCCGCGGCGGGCGGGCGCCGCAGCGCGGGGGTCCGGCCCGTGGAGCGCACGACCACCCGCAGCGCCGTCAGCGTCACCCCCGCGGCCGCGTAGCCCGTACCGGGCCCGAAGCGGTCGGCGTAGGCGCCCTCGAACGCGGCGATCAGGCGCTCGGCCCAGCCGTCGTCGACGGGGCCGGCCGGCAGCGGCGTCTCCACTTCGAATACCTGGAGCGCGTACTTCAGGTCACCGGAGCGCTCCAGCTCGTACTCGCCCGCGCCGAGTCCGAGCAGCTCGGCGTAGTCGCGGGCCTCCCGCTCGAGCTGCGCGAGCTGCGCGCGCAGCGCCTCGAGGTCGAAGGGCGTCTTGAGGAACGTCGAGGTCTCGTAGCGGCGCTGCTGGTCGAGCAACGCGCAGCCGCAGGCCGACCATACGGAGGCCGTCTCGCCCAGCGGGACGAGGACGCGCTTGACGCCGAGCCCGTGCGCGAACAGGCCCACGTGCGCCGCGCTGGCGCCGCCGTAGGCCCACAGCGAGAAGCGCCGCGGGTCGCGGCCCGACTGGATGGTGACGCGCCGCAGCAGATCCTCCATGCGGCGGTCGACGATCTCGACGATGCCGGCCGCGCAGCGCAGCGTATCCAGCCCGATCTGCTCTCCCAGCGCCGCAATCGCCCGCCGCGCCGCCTCGATGTCGAGGCGCAGGCCGCCGGCCAGCGGGCGCTCCGGGTTGAGCACCCCCAGCACCAGATCCGCGTCGGTCACGGTCACCGCCGTTCCGCCGCGCCCGTAGCAGATCGGGCCGGGGTCCGCGCCCGCGCTGTGCGGGCCGACCCGCAGCACGCCGCTCTCGCGGTCGAGCCAGGCGATGCTGCCGCCCCCGGCGCCCACCGATTCGATGTCGACCTTGCGCAGGTGCGTCAGGTGGCGCTCGATGACGCTCTCGTTGCGGCGGCGCAGCACGCCCCCGGAGAACGCGCCGACGTCGAAGGTGGTGCCGCCCATGTCGGCCACGATCACGTCCGGATCGCCGACGGCGGAGCTGGCCTTGGCGGCGCCGGCGATACCGCCCACCGGTCCGGACTGCAGCGTGCCGATCGGCAGCTCCCGCGCCGCGTCGGCCGGCAGCAGGCCGCCGTCGCACTGCGCCATCAGCAGCGGGCCCCGGTAGCCGCGCCGGCGCGCGCCGTCGGCGATGCGGTCGATGTAGGCGCGCATCAGCGGGCCGATCTGCGCGTTCATGACGGTGGCCGTGGTGCGCTGGTAGGAGCTGATGCGCGGCGCCACCTCGTGGCTGCACGAGACGTACAGGTCCGGGAACCGCCGCTGCACGATCGCGCGCGTCCGGATCTCGTGCGCCGGGTTGGCGAAGCTCCACAGGAAGGCGATGGCGACCGCCTCGATCCCCTCGTCGGCAAACCGCTCGAGCGTCGCCTCGACGTCGTCCTCGCGCAGCGCGACCACCACGTCGCCGGCGTAGTCGACCCGCTCCGTGATCTCGAACACCTGCCGCCTGGGGACGATGGGCTCGGGGCGACTGCTGATCGACCAGTCGAGCTGTTCCTCGATCGACGCGCCGAGCGCCCGTCCCATGTCGTTCATGATGCGTATCGCGTCCGGATGGCCGCGGGTGGTGAGCAGGGCGACGCGTGCGACCCGGCCGGTGACCAGCGCGTTGGTCCCGGCCGTCGTGCCGTGCGCCAGCTTGGCGGCCGACGCGAGGACGCGCTCCGCATCCAGGCCGAGCGACCCCGCGGCAGCGTCGATCGAGGCGAAGAAGCCGCGCGCCAGGTCGGCTGGCACCGTGGGCACCTTGCCCGTCGTGATTCCGCCGTCGGAATCGATGATCGCGCAGTCGGTGAAGGTGCCGCCGATGTCGACGCCGACCAGGTAGCGGCCTTCACCTTTCATGGCGGGGCATTCTCGCAGAGTGGGTCGGGGCGGTTCAACCCGGGCGCCGGGTGGCGCACGGGAGGCGCCTTGGGATACAAAGGGCTTGCGATTCCCAGGGAGTGCGAGAATCCGGGGTTCTCGGGAAAGGAAGCGAGGCATGCGAGCGAACGCATCGATTTGGGCGGCCGTCGTCACGGCGTTGTGGGCGGCGGGCGGGCCGCAGGCCGGCCCCGGCCGGGCGCACGAGCCGGAGCCCGCAGCGCAGGCGGCCGCCGGCGAGAGCGGCGGCGTCACCGCGGAGCAGTTCGATCGCTGGATGACGGAGCTGTCGAACTGGGGGCGCTGGGGCGACGACGACGAGCTCGGCACGCTCAACCTCATCACGCCGGCGAAACGGATACAGGCCGCGGCGCTGGTGACCGAGGGCGTCACCGTGTCGCTTTCGCGCAGCCTGGCGCTCGGCGAGCGCGTGACGTTCCAGCGCGGCTTCGAGAACGAGTTCGCCATCGGCGAGCAGGACTTCGGCGAGCGCATGGCGTGGATCGAGGAGCAGCACCGCATCGGCTATCACGCCAGCCCGCTGACCCACCTCGACGCGCTCTGCCACATCTTCGCCGCCCCTGAGGACGCCCTCTACAACGGCCGCCCCGCCTCCGACGTCACCGTCGACGGCGCCGGCAGCGGCTCCGTCGAGCCGTACCACGACGGCATCGTCACGCGCGGCGTGCTCTACGAC
>JAAXGX010000152.1 GCA_012271165.1 Vicinamibacteraceae bacterium
AAGTCGATCAGGTCGTCCTCGGTGACCCCCTGCTGGTCGAACGCGGGCGGCCGGGTCGGAAAGGGCTGCGTGGGAGAGGCCCGCTCGCCCGGGACGTCCGACGGCGGCACGGCGCGCTCCTCGATCGGCCACACGGGCTCGCCGGTCTCGCGGTCGAGCACGTAGGCGAACCCCTGCTTCGACAGTTGCACCAGCGCCTTGACGGGGACCCCGTCAACCTCGATATCCGCGAGGATGGGGGCGGTGGGGATGTCGTAGTCCCACAGCTCGTGATGCGTGAGCTGGAAGTGCCACACCCGCTGGCCGGTCTCGGCGTCGAGCGCCAGCACGGAGTTGCCGAAGAGGTTGTCCCCGGGCCGGTAGCCGCCGTAGTAGTCGTTCGTGGGCGTCTCGGTGGCCACGTAGAACAGGCCGAGCTCGGGGTCCGCCGTCACGGGGGCCCAATGCCCGACGTTGCCCGTGTACTTCCAGGAGGCGTCGAGGAGCTCCGGACGCTCCCGCACCCAATCGTGCGTGCCGGTCGGCACGTCCCAGAGGGCCTCGTCCGCCTGCAGCCAGGTCTCGACCCCGAACTCGCCCTCCTTCGGGACGGTGTGGAAGCGCCACAGCATCCGGCCCGTCCGCGTGTCGTACGCCACCACGTCGCCGGGCATGTTCATGGGCCAGACTTCATTGGGCGAAGCCCGGGTGGGAATGCTGCCCGTATGCAGCGAGATCGACGCCACGAGGGCGTTGCCGAGAATTGCCGGGGGCGACGTGTTGGCCACCCGGCCGGCTCGCTCCGCGGCCGGCCGCTCGCTCCAGCGCAGGTCGTCCATCATGTCGATCACGCCGGCCGCACCGAAGTCCTCCGCGAGAGTCCCCGTCCGGGCGTCGAGGGCCACGAGCTGAAAGCTCGGCGTCACCACGAAGATGCGCGCGTCGCCCGCGCCGTCCGTCCAGTAGCTCACGCCGCGGCCGGCGCTCCGGGCTACCGGCTCGATGATGTCGCCCCATCTGCGCTCGTTGTCGCCCGGGTGCCAGTTCCAGAGCGGCTCGCCGGTCGCGGCGTCGAGGGCGATCACGCTGCGCTGGTTGCCGATGGTCGTGTAGAGGACGCCGTCGACCACGATGGGGCTGATCTGCGTCCGGCCGGAGGGCGGAGGCATGCCCTGGTCTCGTGCGCTCCAGCGCCACGCCACCTCCAGGTCGCCGACGTTGCCGGCGTGGATCTCGTCGAGCGGCGAATAGCGGGTGGCGCCGGCGTCCGCCCCGAACACGCCCCACTCGCCATCGGCGGCGCCGTTCTGAGCGCTTGCGGCGACGGCTCCCAGACAGGCGGCGGCCGCGACGGCCGCGCAACGGATCGCCGGACGCCGACCGGAATGCGTCTTGTGCATGGCTGGCTTCAACCGAACCGGGCCGCTCCGTCTCAGTCGAGCAGATCGAAGCGGTCGAGGGTCATCACCTTCGCCGCGGACCTCCTCGGTGCAGGAAGGAGTCCGACTCCCCGGCCGGGGCAGCAGGGCTCCTATCGATTTGCGGTCTGGTTCTCGGTAACGTTCTCGGCGCTGCTGGCGGCAGCCTCCCGCTGGGCGGCCCCCTGCCTGAGCTCCGCCATGCGCTCCGTGGCGTCTTCGATGAACTCCGACTCGGGGAACTCCTCCAGCAGCTGCTCGAACATCGGAAGCGCCTCCTCGATCCGCGCCGTGCGGCTGAGCGAGTCGGCGAGATGGTAGTAGACGGCGTCGCGCGCGGTGTATCCGGGATCCTCGTCGAGGATGGTCTCGAGCCGGTCGATCGCGCCCGGGTACCACTTCCTGTCGTGGTAGTACTTGCCGACGACGTAGTTGTTCTCCGACAGCCGGTCGAGGGCCTCGCGCAGCTTCTCGCGCACGTCGTTGATCAGCCGGCTGCCGGGGTAGCGCTGCAGGAACAGCTCGAGCTCCGTCACGGCGTTGCGCGTCTCGGTCTGGTCGCGCTCGGGGCGCCGCATCTGGTTGTAGTAGACCATGCCCAGCTTGTACTGCGCGTAGTCGGCGCGGGGATGGGTGGGGTAGAGGGCCAGGAAGTCGCGGTACTCCGACAGCGCGGAGATGTACGACTCGATGGTGCCTTCCACCTCCAGGGTGTCGCCGATGGCCAGGCGCGTCTCGGCGCGCAGCGCGCTCTGCGGGTAGTTGTCGCGGATCTGCAGGAAGTACTCGCGGGCGGTTCGCCAATCGCCTTCCTGCAGCGCCGTGTTGCCGCGGTCGAAGAGCAGGTTGTCGGCGCCGACCGTCGCCAGCGGGATCTCCACCGGCTCCTCGCCGCACGCGCCCGCCAGCAGGGCGCCCGCCAGCAGGGCTGCGAGCCGCGGCCTCAGCCTGCGGCGCTTCCGTCCCGTCCCATTGCTCCGGACAGCCATTCGTACTCCGTCTCGATACCCTGTTCCAGCGTAACAGATGGCGCAAACCGCAACTCGCGCCGGGCGCGGCTCGTGTCGGCCCAGGTGTCCCGCATGTCGCCCTTCCGGGCCGCCTCCCGGCGGACGACGGGCTCGCGTCCGGTGCAGCGGGCCACGAGCGCCAGCACGTCGTTGAGAGACACGCGCGCGCCGCCGCCGATGTTGTACACGCTGCCGGGCTCGCCCCGCAGGCCGGCCGAGACCGTCGCGGCAACGGCATCGTCGACATGCGTGAAGTCCCGCGTCTGGCCGCCGTCGCCGTACAGTGCGACGGGGGTGCCCGCCAGGACCGCCATGAGAAAGCGATGGAAAGCCATGTCGGGACGCTGGCGCGGGCCGTACACGGTGAAGTAGCGCAACGACACGGCCGGCAGGCCGTAGCCGGCCCAGTACAGATGGCACAGGTGCTCGGCGGCCAGCTTCGTGACGCCGTAGGGAGACACGGGCTGCAGGCGCGCGTCCTCGCGCAGCGGGAGCTCGCCGGCGGCGCCGTAGACCGACGAGCTCGAGGCGTAGACGATGCGCTCGAGCGCCGCGGACCGGCAGGCTTCCAGCAGCACCTGCGTCGCCTCGACGTTGCAGGCGGTGTAGGCGCCGAAGTCGCGCCCCCAGCTCCCGTGCACGCCGGCCCGGGCCGCAAGATGGAAGACGTGGGTCGTGCCCGCCAGCAGCGCGGGCCAGTCCGCCGCCTGGACGGCGGTCTCCACGAAGCGGAAGCCGCGCCGCGCGCGCAGGGCGGCGACGTTGGCCTCCTTGAGCTCGCGCGCGTAGTGGTCCGTGAAGCAGTCGAGGCCGACGACCGTGGCGCCCTCCGCCAGCAGGCGTTCGGCCAGATGCGACCCGATGAAGCCCGCGGCGCCGGTGACGAGCGCGTTCACGCCAGCACTTCCCGGACGTCCGCCGGCAGCCGCCGCGGCCGGCCCTGGCCGTCGACGGCCGCGTGCACGGTGCGTCCCGTGGCGAGCAGCGTGCGATCGGCCTGCCGGACGACCTCGTACCGGAACTCGACCCGGACGGGTGAGAGCAGTGCCCCGGTGGTTGCGATTTCCAGATCGTCGTCGTAGCGTGCCGGGTCCCGGAACTCGCAGTGCGCTTCGATCACCGGCAGCAGCACGCCGCGCGCCTCCAGCTCGCGGTAGGTGGCCCCGACGGCCCGCAGCAGATCGCAGCGAGCCACCTCGAACCAGACGAAGTAGTTGGCGTAGTACACGACGCCCATCGTGTCCGTTTCGGCGTACCGCACCCGCACCGTGGACGAGGAGGCTGGCACGGACTGTCAGGCGGAAGCCGCCACCCGGGCCGCGGCGCGCAAGCGGCGCGTGGCGGCCGCGGGATCGTCGGCGCCGAAGATGGCCGACGCGGCCACCAGGATGTCGGCGCCGGCGCGGACGACCTGCGCGGCGTTGGCCGGCTGGATGCCGCCGTCGACCGCGATGCTGGCCCGGCTCCCGGCGCGCTCGAGCACGGCCCGCACGGCCTGCACCTTCGCCGGACTGCGCGGGATGAACCGCTGTCCGGAGAAGCCGGGGTTCACCGACATGACCAGGACGAAGTCGAGCAGCTCGGCCACCGGCGCCAGCGTCTCCGCGGGGGTCGAGGGGTTGAGCACGGCGCCCGCCTGGACGCCCAGCTCGCGGATGGCGGTCAGCGTGCGGTCGAGATGGGGCGACACCTCTACGTGCACCGAGATCAGCGAGGCGCCGGCCCGTGCGAACGCCTCGATGTGGCGCTCCGGCTCCACGATCATCAGATGGACGTCGAGCGGCAGCCGCGTGACGCGGGCGAGCGCCTCCACGACGGGCACCCCGATGGTCAGGTTCGGGACGAACCGGCCGTCCATGACGTCGACGTGCAGCAGGTCGGCGCCGCCGGCCTCGACGGCAGCCACGGCGTCCCGCAGGCAGGCGAAGTCGGCGGACAGGATGGAGGGCGCGATGCGCAGCGTCACTGGCTGACCTCGAGCGAGATCGGCTCGCCGGGCGCGATCTGGAACCCCGCTTGAGGCGACTGGCGCAGCACGGTCCCGGGGGGCAGGCCGGGGTACGGGTGGTCGCCGACGACCGTCACCCGGAAGCCCCGCGTCCGCAGCGTCTCGGCCGCGGCGTCGGCTGCCACGCCGATCAGATCGGGCATGACGTACGTGCGGCCGCGCTCGCCGCGGTTGACGAGCAGCCGCACCGCCTGTCCGTCCCTGCCCGGTTGCGGGTCCTGGGCGACGACGGCGTCGGTGGGGTAGCGGCGGGAGCGGATCTCGGACAGCCCGCGCAGGGTGAACGCGGCCTCTTCGAGGCGCCGCCGCGCCGCGCCCTCGGAGGCGCCGACCAGGGCCGGCACCGAGCCCGGGGTGCGGCCGGAGCTGAGCCAGACCTTCACGCTTCTGCCGCTGCGGGTCGCGATCGACCCGTCCGGCTCCTGCTCGGCGATGCGGCCCTCGGCTATCGTCGGATCCACTCGCCGCAGGGGTTCGACGCGGAGCGCGAGGTCGAGGTCCGCCAGCGCCGCCCGCGCCTCCTCCGGCGTCAGGTTGCCGAGATCGGGAACCGGCACCTCGCGGGTCTGAAGCGCGAGCCGCATGCCGCCGACGGCGGACAGCCCGAAGGTCAACCCCAGGGCGCCCAGCACGATCACGGCCTTGCCGATTCTCAGGGCCATCTCGAGGCGGTGTCCGCGGGCGGCATCGGCCGTCAAGTGTACCGCAAGTCGTGCGCCGGCCGGCTGTCGCGACGCAGGACGGCGGCGAAGAACGCCTCAAGCGAATCCCGATGCGGCAGCGTCTGCACGCACCCGGCGGCGTCGAGCAGCGGCGCTAGGCGCGGTGCCCGCGGCGGGTCCACGGTGAAGCCGGGGGCGCGGCCGAGGAATGCCTCGACCACGCGCTGGTTCTCCTCCGGCTCGCTCGAGCAGGTCGCGTAGACGAGCCGCCCACCGGGCGCCACGACCGCCGCCGCCGCGTCGAGCAGCGCCGACTGCACGCGAGCCAGCGCCGGCAGCTCGTCCGGCGTGCGGCGCCAGCGGATGTCGGGGTCCCGCCGCAGCGTCCCGAGGCCGGAGCACGGGGCGTCGACCAGCACCCAGTCGAACGCGGGCCCGAAGGGAAGCGGTGCGCATGCATCGAGGCGCACGATCCGCGCGCTGCGGCAGCCGCAGCCGGCCAGCGTATCCGCCAGGAGCGCGAGCCGCGCCCGCCGCAGGTCGCCGGCGACGAGCAGGCCGCGGTCGGCCATGGCGCCGGCGATCGCCACCGTCTTGCCGCCGGGCGCCGCGCAGGCGTCGAGCACGCGGTCTCCGGGCCGCGCCCGCACCAGCTCGGCGACCAGCTGCGATGCCTCGTCCTGGACCAGGAACAGCCCGCGCCCGGCCAGGGCCGTGGCCAGCGGGTTGCCGCGCGTCACGACCAGCGTCGCGGGCGACCAGCGCCCGGCCGCCACCTCGACTCCCTGCTCGGCAAGCTGCGCGGCCAGCGCCCCGGGCGTGGACCGCAGCCGGTTGACGCGGAGGGCGATCGGCGCCGCCGTGTTGTTGAACGACGTCCAGCGCTCGGCGGCCGCGAAGCCGTGACGGTCCAGCCAGCGCTCGACCAGCCAGCGCGGGTGGGACTGGGTCGTGGCGAGGTACGCGAGCGCCTGCCGGCGGTCGAGATTCCCGCCTGCCGCCTCCGCGCCGGCGGGGCGCGGCGGCAGCGCCGCCGCCGGGCCGGCGGCCAGCGCCCGCAGCACCGCGTTGACGTAGCCGGCGGCGCGCGCGCTGGCCACGGTGCGCGTCAGCGCAACGGCGTCGTCGACGACGGCATGCGCGGGGACCCGTTGCAGGTGCCGGAGCTGGTACGCCGCCGCGCGCAGCAGGTCGAGCACGTCCGGATCCACCGTGTCGAGTCCCCGTGACGATACCTGCCGGAGCAGGTGATCGAGCGCCGCCCGCCGGCGCAGCGTGCCGAGGGCAATCTCGGCCGCGAGCGCGCGGTCGCGCGGATCGGCGAGCGAGCGGCGCGCGCGGTCCTGCGCGCGGGCGAGATCCCGACGGCCGGTGCGCACGTCGCGCAGCACGCGATGGGCGGCGGCGCGCGCCGGGGCGATCATGCGGACGTCTTAAAGGCCGTCCCCGGCGCAATCGGGTGGCCCGCCAGAAACGCGCGCGCCGGCAGTGCGCGCCGGCCCTCGGGCTGGATTTCGAGAATCGCCACGGCCGTGCCGGACCCGGCCGCGACGACGAGCCGGTCGCCGGCGGCCTCCAGCACCGTTCCCGGCACGGTCGGGGCGCCGTCCGGCGGCTCGACCACCGTGGTGCGGTGGATCAGGTACCGTGCGCCGCCGAGGTGACTGAAGGCCCGCGGCCAGGGGTGTAGGCCGCGGACCTGATCGTGCACCTGTCCGGCCGTGCGGCTCCAGTCGATCGCGCCGTCGGCGCGGGTCAGCCGCGGCGCGAACGTGGCCCGGGCGTGATCCTGCTCCTCCTCCGCGGCGCGCCCGCTCTCGAGATCGTCCACGGCCTGCAGCAGCGTCACCGCGCCGAGCGCGGCGAGCGCGCGCTCGAGCGTCTCGGCGTCGTCGTCGGGGTCGATCGGCAGCGCGGCGCGGCGCAGCATGGGGCCGGCGTCCATCTCGCGCACGAGGCGGATGATGGTGATGCCGGTCTCGGTCTCGCCGGCCATCACCGCGCGGTGGATCGGCGCGGCGCCCCGGTAGGCCGGCAGCAGCGACGCGTGCACGTTGATCATGCCGAGGCGCGGCAGCGCCAGCAACTGGTCGGGGAGCATCTTCCCGTAGGCGGCGACCACGCCGAGGTCGGGGGCCAGCGCACCGAGCGCCTCGACGAACGCGGGGTCCTTCATCCGCTCCGGCTGCAGCACCGGCAGCCCGCCGCCGGCTGCCAGGAGCTTGACGGGCGACTCCGAGACGCGCTGGCCGCGGCCCCGCGGCCGATCGGGCTGCGTCACGACCGCCACGACCTCGTGCGGCGACGCCAGCAGCCGCTCCAGCGTCGGCACGGCGAACGCCGGGGTGCCCAGAAAGACGATCCTCACCACTTGCCGGTCCGCCTGAGCTTCCGGATCCGACGCACGATGAGGTCGCGCCGGATGCCCCGCAGCCGGTCCGGGAACAGGCTGCCGTCCAGGTGGTCGAGCTCGTGCTGGAACGCGCGCGCGGCGAGCCCGACGCCAGCGGCCTCGCAGGGGCGACCCTCGCGGTCGAGGCCGCGCACGACGGCGCGTTCGGGCCTGGGCACGACCGCCTCGAATCCGGGCATGCTCAGGCAGCCTTCCTCCTCGCGCTGGAGGCCGTCGTGGCTCGCCAGCTCCGGGTTGACCATGACGACCAGGTCGTGCGGGTTGCGGCCCGCGGAGACATCCGTGACGAAGATGCGCAGGCCGACGCCGATCTGCGGCGCGGCCAGGCCGATGCCCGAGGCGGCGTACATGGTCTCGATCATGTCGTCGATGAGGGTCCTGATGTCGGCCGTGACCGCTTCGACGTCGCTCGCCGCGCGGTGCAGCACCGGATCGCCGTAACGGACGATGGGTCGGATCACGGCAACGATTCCAGCCCCGGGACGGCCACAGGAGCGCCGGGCGGCTACTCGACGACGAACCGCCCGCGAGCGACCCGCCCCGCACCGCCGCGCCGCCGCGTCTCCGACGGCGTGTCGCCGACCGTGAACGCGAAGGTGCCGGGGCGGACCGGCGTGAAGCTGAACTGCACCATGCCCGCCACGTCGAACTCGATGGCGCGGAAGGCGAGGGCCTGCAGATGGACCTCGATCTCGCTGATCGTCACCAGCCGCAGATGCGAGTTGCGGAGCAGCTCGTCCACCTCCAGCCGCCACGTCTCCACGCCGTCGCTGGTCACGTTGAGCCGGTAGTACTCGCCGGTGATCAGCTCGAAATCGGTGACGGAGAGCTGCGGTCCGTCGGAGCCCGTCGTGAGCTCCAGGTGGAGCTCGACGGGCGGTCCCGCCGTGAGGCTGCCGCCCACCTGCGCCAGCGGCACGGCAGGCACGAGCGTCAGTGTCAACGTCGTGAGCGCGAGCAGTCGAAGCATGAGCCAATGGTAACAGCCCGCGGCAGAAGGCCCCGATACGGCGCAGACTCCCAGCCGGTATAATCCGGATATTCCGACACGGAGCGCGGAGGGCGTCATGACCACACGACAGGGACACTCGCGGCGGTCGTTCGTGCAGCGGATGGGGGCGGCAGCCGGCGGGCTGGCGCTCGCGCCGGCGGCGGCGGAGGCGGCCGCGCAGGCGCCGGCGCTGCCGGTCGAGACGCCGCGCTCCGTCCACCCGACCCTGAACCGGCGGACGCGCGGCTGGCTGCGCTTCCTGTGGGAGAAGGCGACGACCCCGGACGACTGGAGCGCCGACGGCGTGCCGCACATGTGGTGGGACCGCTACTCGAACCCGGTGGTCACCAGCTACCCGCGCTTCGACCTCCAGAACTCCTCGTACGCCCTGCTGGTCATGGCCGACCAGACGCCGGCCTGGCGCGAGGCGTACACGCGCATCGCCGACGGCCTCGCGAGCCGCTACCCGACGCACTGGGGCGCCGTGGACTGGTTGACCCAGATCGGCGAGGACCCGCGGCGGGAGAACTATCCGCCGCACGTGATGGCGGCGATTCCCGAGCACCTGCGCGGGCGCTACAACCGGATCGGCTGGACGGCCAACGGGGTGGACCCGTGGGGCCTGTCGGCGGATCCGATCGGCTCGGAGGGGAACCTGTTCTTCCGCGGCTGGTTCAACCTGCTGCTGTCCATCTACAAGTACGTCTCGGGCGACGACAAGTACGAGCGGCCGTTCAAGGTGACCGGCTACGGCGACGTGGAGTTCGAGTGGGACCACCACCGTGTCGCGGCCTTCCTGTCCGAGCAGTACCGCGAGCGCCCGGAGGGCCCGCAGTGCGAGAACACGAAGATCTGGTTCGTGTGCAACGCCGCCGCCGCGCTGGGGCTCCATCTCTATGACCGGGTGTACGGCCGCGACGCCCACCGGCCGGTCCAGGGCTGGCTCGAGTACGCCCGCGAGAACTACGTGGAGGTCGGCGGCGACGGCAGGCTGGAGTGGGTGACCCGCTACTACGATCCAATCGTCAATCACAAGGTCAACCTGGGGCCGGGCGGCGGCGTCGGCACGGCGCTGCTGCTGCTGCCGCAGGATCGGGAGCTCGCGGAGTTCCTGTACGAATCGGCGGCGAACGCGCTCGGCTGGAACGATCCGCGCGTGGAGATCGAGCCCTCCGCCAACGGGTTGGTGCTGGCGCGCGAGTTCGGCGATCACACCTCCCTGGCGCGGCTCCGCGCGGCGGCGGAGCGCGAATACGAGCCGCGCTTCTTCGGCGACCACGACGAGAAGTTCGGGTGGTGGTTCGGCCTGAACGAGGCCTATCCGCGGGGACAGCAGAGCGCCGGCATGATGGTGGCCGAGGTCGGGACGGGCGATGCCTGGGGCCGCGCGCTCGACGCGCCCCACATGGACAAGTTCGGGGCGCCGACCGTCGAGGGCGTCGACTTCCCGTCGCTGGGCGTCTACCAGGCGTGGAACGACACCGCGAGCGGCACGCTGCACGTCGGTACGTACCCGGCGGCCCCCGATCGGCGCGGGCTGGAGACGAGCTGGCGGGTCACGAACCTGCCCGCCACCGACGAGGTGTTCGTGCTGTGCGACGGCGAGCCGTTCACGCGGTTCGCGGTCGAGGGTGAGAGCGCCATTCGCATCGACGGCACGATCGACCTGCGCCGCTACCAGATCTTCACCGGCTACCGGGGCCCCGGCACGCGCGGCGCCGAGGCGGCGCGTCGACCTGCCGCCGGCCGCCCGGCCGGCGCGGCCGGCCCGCTCGCCGCCGGCCGCCGCCCGGCGAATGTGCGCCAGGCGACCACCAGCCTCGCCGCCGTCGATGCGCCCGGCTGCGCCTGCTGCCTCGCATAGGCGTCGGTGCAACGGAGCGAACCGATGAACGCCAAGCTGAATGCATGGGTGGGACTGCTCGCCGTCCTGGCGGTCGCGGTCGCCTGCGGGAGTCCCGAGCCGCCCGCCGCGGCTGCCGGCGGCGGCGCCGTGACCGTTGACGGCGGAAGCATCGCCGGCGCGCCGGCCGGTGACGGCGGCGTGCGGCGGTATGCGGGCATCCCCTACGCGGCGCCCCCGGTGGGCGCGCTGCGCTGGCGGCCGCCACAGCCCGTAGCGGCCTGGGACGGCGTGCGCCAGGCCGACGAGCTCTCCGCCGGATGTCCGCAGCCCACCTTACCCGTGCCGCCGGGCGCCGAGCCGTTCTTCGGACCGGGCGCCACCCGGCTGGAAGAGGACTGCCTCTACCTGAACGTCTGGTCGGCCGCCGGGCCGGACGAGCGCGTCCCGGTCATGGTCTGGATTCACGGGGGCGGGCTGTTCGTGGGCGACGGCTCGACGGCGGCGTACGACGGGGCGGCGCTCGCCCGGCGCGGCGTGGTCGTGGTGACCATCAACTACCGGCTCGGCGCGCTGGGCTACCTCGCGCATCCGCTCCTGCGCGAGGAGTCGGCGCACGGCGCGTCCGGAAACTACGGTCTCCTCGATCAGATCGAGGCGCTGCGCTGGGTGCAGCGGAACATCGCCGCGTTCGGGGGCGATCCGGACCGCGTCACCATCTTCGGCGAGTCCGCGGGCTCGTGGAGCGTCAACTACCTGCTGGCGACGCCGCTGGCGGCGGGTCTGTTCGCGGGCGCCATCGGCCAGAGCGGGGGCGGGTTCAGCCCCCTGGCCAGCCTGGCGGCGAGCGGCGCGGCCGAGGCGGAGGGCGTGCGGTTCGCCGAAATCCTGCTCGGCGCCGACACGGCAGTGTCGCTCGACGCACTGCGGGCGGCAGCGGTCGCCGACGTGCTGGCCGCGGACGCCGCCGCACCCCGGCCGAACGTGGACGGCTGGGCGCTGACCGACGGCATCTACGACACCTTCGCGGCGGGCCGCCAGCACGACGTGCCGGTCATCGTGGGCGCCAACGCCGACGAGGGCACTGCGTTGAGGGCGCTCGGCGGCGATCAGGAGATCGCAACGGTCGAGGAGTACCGGGAGTGGGCGCGCGGGGAGTACGGCGAGCTCGCCGACGCCTATCTCGCGGCGTACCCCGCCGCAAGCGACGCCGAGGCTGCGGCGGGCCCAGTCGACAGCGGCGGCGACGGTCGCTTCGTGTGGGAGATGCGGACCTGGGCGCGGATGATGGAAAAGGTCTCGTCGCCGGCCTACCTCTACTTCTTCACCCGCGTGCCGCCCGCCGCCGACGCCGAGCGCTACGGCGCGTATCACACCGCCGAGATCCCCTACGTCTTCAACAACCTCGGCGGCGGCGGCCGGTACTGGTTCGCGAACCGGGACTACGACGAAACGGACCGGCAACTGTCCGAGGCGATGGCCTCCTACTGGGTCAACTTCGCGGCGACCGGGAATCCGAACGGCGACGGCCTGGCGGCGTGGCCGGCCTACACCCGGCCGGACGAGGCCGCGCTGGAGCTCGGCGACGTGGTGCAGGTACGGAAGGGCGTGCGCGCCGCGCGCCTCGACTTCTTCGAGCAGCACTACGCCGCCCTCCGCGCCGCCTCCAATTGAAGCTCCTCTAATTGGAGCTCAGCGCCAGCGCGATCAGCTCCGGGACGTCCCCCCCGATGGTCAGCGCGATGTACTGCCGGCCCTCGTGCAGGTAGGTCATCGGCGTGCCGATGGCGCCGGCCGGCAGATCGATCGAGCCGACAATGGCGCCCGTCGCCTTGTCGCGCGCCACCAGCCGCGGCCCGCCATCGGAGCCGCCCGCCGTGAGCGCGCTCACCAGCAGCGTGCTGGTCAGCAGCGGCCCGCCGTGGCCTTCGCCGCCGAGCGGCGGCAGGTCCAGGTGGCGCAGCCGCGGGTGGTTGCGGTAGCGGTTGCCGTCGCCGTTCGGCTGCATCCAGGCGTGGTCGCCCGCGTTCAGGTCTATGGCCGTCATCCGCGAGTACGGCGGCTTGAGCAGCGGGAGGCCCTGCGGCATGAGGGGCTGCGTGCCGCTGTCGAAATCCGCCTGCGTGTAGCGCAGGTTGCCGCCCTCCGCGGGATCGGGCGTGTAGTACTTGATGACCGAGAAGCGGTTCTCCGACGGCACGTAGAGCAGGCCGGTCTCCGGGTCGGCCGCCGCGCCGCTCCAGCTCGCGCCGCCGGCGATGTGCGGGCGCTGAATCGTTCCCTGCAGGCCGCCCTCCACGCTCAGCATCGGCGGCGTGAAGAGCGGGCCGAGCCGGAAGTTGCTGACCGCCTCGACCGCCAGCGCGCGAATCTCGGGCGTGAAGTCGACCAGGTCGTCGATGGTGATGCCCTGGTACTCGAACGGCGGCGGCTTGGTGGGGAAAGGCTGGGTCGGCGACAGCACCTCGCCCTCGAGGTCGGTGTCGGTCTCCACGGGGCGCTCCTCGATCGGCCAGACCGGCTCGCCGGTCGCGCGGTCGAAGACGTACGTGAACCCCTGCTTGCTGACCTGCGCCAGGGCCTTGATCGGACGCCCGTCGACGGTGATGTCGATCAGCGTCGGCGCGGCCGGGAAGTCGTAGTCCCACACGCCGTGGTGCACCGCCTGGAAGTGCCAGGCGCGCTGGCCGGTCTCGGCGTCGACCGCGACGATGCTCTCGGCGAAGAGGTTGTCGCCGAGCCGGTGGCCGCCGTAGTAGTCGCTCGTGGGGGTGCCGGTCGGGAGGTAGACGTAACCGAGCTCGTCGTCGGCGCTGAGCGGCGGCCAGATGTTCGCGTTGCCCGAGTAGCGCCACGACTCGTTCAACCAGGTATCGGCGCCGAAGTCGTCGCCCTGCGGTACGGTCCGGAACACCCAGCGGACGTCCCCGGTCCGGGCGTCGACACCCTTCACCCAGCCCGGCGGCGCTTCCCTGCCGATCACGAAGTCCGAGATGATGGTGGGCGTCACGACCACGTCGCGCGTGATGACCGGCGGCGAGGCCACGCCCACCAGGTTGCGGCCCAGGTGGTTGGTGGCGCCGCGCACGGCCCGCGGCACGCCTTCCATCAGATCGACGCGGCCGTTGTCGCCGAAGTCGCGCACCGGCTCGCCCGTGCGCGCGTCGACCGCGACGAGGTACGCCTCCATCGTGCCCCAGAAGATGCGCGCGTCGTCGCCGTCCTCCCAGTAGGCCAGGCCGCGCGAGCGGTAGAAGTGCGTCGGGCGCCCGCCCCGGTAGGCCTGCGGATCGTGCACCCAGAGGGTCTCGCCGGTGCCGGCGTCGATGGCGGCCGCCTGGTGCAGCGCGGTCGTCAGGTACAGGACGCCGTCGACCATCAGCGGCGTGGCCTGCAGGCCGTTGATCGAGACCGGCCGACCCATCACGCCGCGGTGCAGCGCAGCGGGGTCGATCGCGCTGTCGACCGACTGCCAGCGCCAGGCGATGCGCAGATCGTTGAAGTTGCCCGCGTCGATCTGGTCCAGCGGCGAGTACTTGGTGCTGCCGTTGTCGCCCGCGTAGCTGCGCCATTCTCCGTCGACCGCGCCGTATTGCGCCCCGGCGGGCTGCGCCGCGGCGACCAGCGCGGCGGCGACGACGGCCAGGACTGCGTGTCGAGCGTGCATGCCATACCTCCAGTTATCGCGCCAACCGGCTGAGCGATCGTAGCAGCCCTTCGGCTCGGGCGTACCGGCTTCCGGCGATCGACAAACTCGCACGCCGGCCGGGCCGGTCCGACCGAGGAATCTCCCATCCGTGGGTCTATTGACCTCGGCCACGGTCGGGCTGCGAATGCCCGGCCCCGGCCCGGGTCTCCGGGCCGGATTCTTGCACGTCGCCGCTCGTGGCCCCGACCCGGCCGAGCGGCCGCGCGGATGAGGACGACGGGCGGGTGGTGCGTGCCCGGGCGCGTATCGCCAATGCCCTGGCCGTGGCCCGCCGCGGCCGCTACGCGTCGGCCGAGCGCATGCTGCGCGATGCGCTCGGCGTGCTCGAGCGCCGGCAGCGCTACGCGGGCGCGGCGCGCGCCGCCGCGACGCTGGGCGAGCTGCTGCGCGAACGGGGCGAGAGCGAGCGGGCCGGGGCCGCGCTCGAGCAGGCGCGTCTGCTCTTCGATACGGCTCAGGCGGACGCGGCCGGCGGCGTCCGCCACGCCCTCGCCGGCAGCGAGCACGAGGACTACCTCGAGGTGCAGGCGCTGCTGCGCAGGCGCCCGGACACGGCGCCTCCCGTGCCGGAGCCGGGGCGACGGGCCGGCGTCGCGCTGGACCGGTTGGCCGGCGAGCTGGCGGCGCTGCTGCGGGCGAGCATGCCGGCGGTTGGCCGCGACGTCCTCGAGCAGGTCTGCTCCGCGCTGCGGCAGCAGGTGGAAGCCCGCGCCGTGGCGGTGTATCGGCTGGGCGACCGCGGCGCCGTGCTGGCGTCGGCCGGCGACATCGAGCGCCAGGTGCACGAGTCGGTCGGCGACATCGTGGGACGGGGCCGGATGGCGCCGCTCGTGGTGTCCGGCCGCGAGTACCGGACCGCGCTGCCCCTGCAGGATGGGGACAACTGGCCGGGCGCGCTCGTCATCCGTTGGACGCGCGCGCCGGCGTCGCTCGATCGGCTCATGGTGCTGGCGCGGGTCGCGGGGGCGGTCTGCGAGCCCGAGCTGCAGGAGCGCGTGCGGTGGACGGACGACGCCGAGGCGGGGAGCGGCCCGGATGCGCTGCTGGGCCGCAGTCCCGAGATGGACGCCCTGCGCGTGGCGATCGCGCGCGCCGCGGCAGCGCCCTATCCGGTCCTGATCGAGGGTGAGACGGGCGCGGGCAAGGAGCTGGTCGCGCGCGCGCTCCACCGCGGCGGGCCGCGGCACGCGCGCGCGTTCTGCGCGGTCAACTGCGCGGCGCTGACCGACGATCTGTTCGAGGCAGAGCTGTTCGGGCACAGCCGCGGCGCGTTCACGGGCGCCGTGAACGAGCGCACCGGCCTGGTGGAGGCCGCTGACGGCGGCACGCTGTTCCTCGACGAGGTCGGCGAGCTGTCGGCGCGCGCGCAGGCGAAGCTGCTGCGGGTGATCCAGGACGGCGAGATCCGCCGGCTCGGGGAGAACGCCGTGCGGAAGGTCGACGTCCAGTTGATCGCCGCGACCAACCGCCGGCTGGCGGCCGAGGTGGCCGCCGGCCGGTTTCGCGAGGACCTGCTGTTCCGGTTGGCCGTGGTCTGCCTGCAGGTGCCCGCGCTGCGCGACCGGACGGGCGACGTGGAGCTGCTGGCGCGGCATTTCTGGTCGCGCGAGCTGAAGCGCGCCGGCAAGCGCGCCACGTTGGGTGACGCGACCATCGACGTCCTGGTCCGGTACCCCTGGCCGGGCAACGTCCGGGAGCTGCAGAACGTCGTGGCGCGACTGGTCGTGGCTGCCCCGCGCCGTGGTCAGGCGGGTCCGGGCCTGCTGCCCGCCACCGTACGCGAGCGGTCCGCGGCTGCCCGGCCGACGCTGGCGGAGGCCCGGGAGGCGTTCGAGCGCGGCTTCGTGCGCGCGGCGTTGAGCCGCAACGACGGGCGGCCGACCGCGGCGGCCCGCGAGCTGGGCATCTCGCGCCAGGGACTGGCGAAGCTGGTCAAGCGGCTCGGGATCGACGGGGATTTCATGCGGGACGGGCCGGCGGAGTCGTGACGCGGGCTGCCGCGGCGGGGAAACGCCGCCACACCGCGCTGCGCGGTGCGGCGGCAACGTGGCTACTGATCGCTGGCGGGCAACTGGTCGGCCGTGAACACGCGCTCCTGGAAACGCCAGCCGCCGGGCGTCTTGACCAGCTTGTCCTCGTAGATGCCCGCGACCGTCAGCCCGGCCGGCTGGGTCCGCGTGTCGACGAGCAGCAGGTAGCAGCCGCCGTCCGCGCCCGCGGCGGTCGGCGTGACGATCAACTGGCTGTTCCAGTGGCGTGCGGCGCCGTCGAAGTTGGTGAAGAACCCCGCGGCGAAAGCCTTCAATGCCTCGTGACCGACGGTCTCGCCGAAGACGCCGTCGGCCGTGAACGTGTTGGCCCAGCCTTCCGCGTCGCCGAGGTCGAGGGTCTGCGCGTACTTGGCGTAGAGCTGCTGGATCTCGATGTAGTCCTGCGCGGTGAACGTGCCGCCATCCCCCTGGGCGGCGCCGACCGACGCCACGGACAGAAGGCACACGGCCGCGAGGGCGATTCTCAGCGTGCGCTGCATGGTCTCGTCTTCCTCTCTTCTTTCTCTCCGCCGGCGGACTGCCGGCGGCACTGCGCATCTTACCTGCGGGCCCTCCGGCCGTTCAACGGCCCGCGCGGACACGGTGCGCCGGGGGGGTGTACAATCGCCGCGTGCCGCGCAGGCAGCGCGAACGCGGCGACAGGTGATCGACTGATGCGCAGAGAGCTGGCACCGGCAGTCATCGGGCTGGCGGCCGTCGCGGTGGTCCTGGGCGCGCCCCCCGCACCCGCGCAGGACACGCGCCTGGACGCGCCGCGTCCCCACGCGCGCGGCCAGAGCGTGACGCCGTCGTTCGAGGGCTGGTATCCGAACCCGGACGGCAGCTTCAGCCTGGTGTTCGGCTACCTCAACCGCAACTACGAGGAGCATCTGGACATTCCGATCGGTCCGGACAACCGCCTGGAGCCGGGACCGGCGGATCGCGGGCAGCCGACGCACTTTCTGCCCCGGCGCCAGACCGGCGTCTTCACCGTGGTCGTGCCGGCCGACTTCGGCCAGCAGGAGCTGACGTGGTCGCTGACCGCGCATGGCGAGACCATCGCCATTCCCGGCCACCTGCGTGCCGAGTGGCGGATCGACGCGTTGAAGGAGGTCACGAACGGCAACACGCCGCCTGTGCTGCGGTTCGCGCCGGACGGGGAGGCGGGGCAGGGGCCCGGCGGCGTCGCGACGCGCGCCCGGACCGCGCCGTCGCAGCCCGTGGCGCTGTCGGTCTGGACGAGCGACGACGGCATCTCACGCGCCCGCGGCGGCATGCCCTGGCAGCGCGGGGTGGGGTGGAGCAAGTACCGCGGACCCGGACCGGTGGCCTTCAGCGAGCCGCAGCCGGCGCTCGACGCAACGGGCAGCGCCACGACGACCGCGACGTTCGAGGAGCCGGGCGAGTACGTGCTGCGCGCCCTCGTCTGGGACGAGTCGGGAGGGCAGCGCGCGGTGATGGCCGGCGGTTTCTTCTGCTGCTGGACCAACGGGTACGTCACCGTGGACGTGCGCTAGGGTTCGGGGCGCAGCCCCGTTTCATTGAAGCCAGGAGATGGTGATGAGCAAGACAGCGCTCGGTTGGACGGTCGCGATCGGCCTCGTGGTCGGCCTCGTTCCGCTCTCGCCCGCGCCGGCGTTCGCCCAGGCGGCGCCGACGTTCGGCGCGGACGTCGCGCCGATTCTGCAGCAGCGCTGCCAGACGTGCCATCGGCGGGGTCAGATGGCGCCGATGTCGCTGGTGACCTACGAGGAGGTCCGCCCGTGGGCGCGGGCCATCCGCACCAAGGTGGCCGAGCGCTCGATGCCGCCGTGGCACATCGACAAGACGATCGGCATCCAGGAGTTCGAGAACGACATCTCGCTGAGCGAGGCCGAGATCGACACGATCGTGGACTGGGTCGACGCCGGCGCGCCGCGCGGCAATCCCGGGGACATGCCGCCGCCGGTCGAGTGGCCCGCCGACGACATCTGGCGCCTCGAGGCGCGCTACGGCCGGCCGCCGGACCTGATCGTGACCTCGCCGCCGTGGACCCAGAGCGCCGAGGGGCAGGACCAGTGGTGGCAGCCGGTCGTCGAGACCGGCCTCACGGAGGACCGCTGGGCGACCGGCATCGAGATCCGCCCCACGATCGAGGCGCGCCGCGTCACGCATCATTCCAACGTGTACCTGCTGCAGGAGGAGGCGCCCGGGGACCACGTCGCCGCCGTCGACGTCACGCCGCGGGGCAGCTACTTCAGCGAGTTCGCCATCGGCAAGATCGGCGACGTGTTCCGCGAGAACACCGGGAAGCTGCTGAAGGCGGGCGCGCGGTTCACGTTCGACAACCACTACCACTCCGTCGGCGAGGAGGTGGTGGCGCAGACCGACGTGGGCGTCTGGTTCTATCCGCGTGGCTTCGTGCCCAAGTACCGCGTCTACGGCCAGGCCATGGGCGCGCAGCAGTCGCAGCAGACCATGGACCTGCCGCCCGGCAAGGTGACCGTGCACCACGCCTACATCCCGCTGCCCGCCCCGGCTCGGCTCGAGAACTACCAGCCGCACATGCACATCCGCGGCAAGTCGATGTCGATGGAGGCGATCCTGCCGGACGGCCGCGTGGAGACGCTGAGCCACGTAGAGAACTTCGACTTCAACTGGCATGTCAACTACGTCTACACGGACGACTCGGCGCCGGTGCTGCCGGCCGGGACGGTGGTCCACATCACCGCGTGGCACGACAACACGGCTGCCAACCGCAACAACCCCGATCCGCGGCAGTGGGTGGGCTGGGGCCAGCGCAGCTACGACGACATGTACCACGCGCACGTGAACGTCACCTACCTGACGCAAGAGGACTACGAGCAGATCGTCGCCGAGCGGGAGGCCAGGCGGCGCACGAACGATCAGCAGTAGGCGAATCATGCGCACCGACGCCTCGCGGCTGGCGGCTCGCGTGCCGCGGCTGGCGGTGCTGCTGCTGTGCGCGGCGCTGCCCGCGCAGGCGCAGACCGGCGCGCCGCGGGGCGAGTGGCCCACTTACGGCGGCGACTTGGCCAGCACGCGCTACTCGCCGCTCACGGATATCACCCCCGGCAACTTCGACACGCTCGAGCTGGCGTGGCGCTTCGATCGGGATGCGCTGGGGCCGTTCCGGGCCACGCCGCTCATGGTCGGCGGGGTGCTGTACTTCACGGGCGCCGCGGGCCGTCCGGCCGTCGCCGTCGACGCGGCCACCGGCCGCCTCCTCTGGAGCCACCATCTCGACGAGGGCGACCGGGCCCGCGCGGCGCCGATACCCCTGAGCCGGGGGCTCGCGCACTGGAGCGACGGCAGCGAGGCGCGGATTCTGTACGTGACGCTCGGCTATCAGCTCGTGGCGCTCGATGCCGCGACCGGACAGCCGATTCCCACTTTCGGCGACGGCGGCATCGTCGACCTCAAGCGGAACATGGACCAGACGATCGACCCGGTCGGCGGCGAGGTGGGCCTGACGGCCGCGCCCCTCGTCGTCGGCGACGTCATCGTCATCGGCGCCATGCACGGCGCCGGGGCCGCGCCGCCGAGCCGCAGCAACGTGAAGGGCTACGTGCGCGGCTACGACGTGCGGACGGGCGAGCGGCTGTGGATCTTCCACACGATTCCATTGCCGGGCGAGGCCGGCAACGAGACCTGGCTGAACGATTCCTGGAGACATGCCGGCAACACCGGCGTCTGGACCCAGATGAGCGCGGACCCGGAGCTGGGCCTCGTCTACCTGCCGGTGGAGATGCCCACCGGGGACTACTACGGCGGGCACCGGCCGGGCGACAACCTCTTCTCCGAGTCGCTGGTGGCCGTCGACGTGCGGACCGGGGAGCGCCGCTGGCACTTCCAGCTCGTGCACCACGGGTTGTGGGACTTCGACATTCCCTGCGCGCCGATCCTGGTGGACATCACCGTCGAGGGCCGGCCGATCAGGGCCCTCGCGCAGCCTTCCAAGCAGGGCTGGCTCTACGTGCTCGACCGGGTCACGGGCGAGCACGTGTGGCCGATCGAAGAGCGTCCGGTGCCACGGGGCAACGTGCCGGGGGAGTGGTACTCGCCCACGCAGCCGTTCGTGACCCGGCCGCCGGCGTTCGAGCGCCAGGGCGCGACGCCCGCCGACCTCATCGACTTCACGCCGGAAATCGCGGCCGCCGCCAGGGAGCTGGCGTCGCGGTACGCCTTCGGGCCGCTCTTCTCGCCGCCGATTCTCAGCCGGCCCGAGGGACCGCTGGCCGTGCTGATGCTGCCCTACGAGCAGGGCGGTGCAAACTGGCCCGGCGGCGCGCTGGATCCCGAGACGAACCGGCTGTACCTGTTCTCGTCGACGAACATAGGCTCGCGCGGCCTCGTGCCGCCCGATCCGGACGAGAGTGACATGACCTACGTCTCCGGCAACATCGAGAGCGGTCCCGCACCGATCGGCGCGGGCGGCGGCGGTGCGCTGACCGTCGAGGGGTTGCCGCTGGTCAAGCCGCCCTGGGGCCGGATTACCGCCTTCGACCTCGATGCGGGCACGATTGTGTGGCAGATCCCGCATGGAACCGCGCCGGACGAGGTGCGGAACCATCCGCTGCTGGCCGGGGTCGAGCTGCCTCCAACCGGACGCGCCGGACGCGTCGCCACGCTCGTCACGCCCAATCTGCTGATCGCCGCGGAGGCCGGCGTGTTCACCGGGCCGTCGGGCGAGCCCGGGACCATGCTGCGCGCCTACGACAAGGCGACCGGGCGGGAGGTCGGCGCCGTGCCCGTACCGGGCCCGGTCACCGGCTCGCCGATGACGTACTCGGTGAACGGGCGGCAGCATGTCGCGCTGGCCAGCCGCGGCGCGCTCCTGGCGTACCGGCTGCCAACGCCTCCGGGAGAATCCGAACAATAGGTCGCGGGCGGCCGGACCCGCGATGGTAAGATGCGTCCTGCAGCGGAAGCTGGAGGTGCGCATGGGAACGCGTTGGCTGACTGGCGGCGCGGCTGCAGCGGCAGTCTTGTGCCTGGCAACGCCTTCGGCGGCTGCACCGGCCGCCTCTTCCGCGCGCGCGTTGCTGGACGAGTACTGCGTCCGCTGCCATAACGACCGGCTACAGACCGCCGGCGTCGAGCTGGACGCCGCCGACGTCGAGCAGGTGGCTCACGACGCCGCGCTCTGGGAGCGGGCCATCCGCAAGCTGCGCGCCCGGGCCATGCCGCCCGCCGGGTCGCCCCGGCCCGACGAAGCCGCCTACGACGAGATGGTCGCGTACCTGGAGGGCGAGCTCGACCGGCTGGCGCTGGCGGCGCCCGATCCCGGCCGCACTGACACCTTCCGGCGCCTCAACCGCACCGAGTATCAGAATGCGATCCGCGATCTGCTGGCCCTCGACGTCGACGTGACCGAGCTGCTGCCGCGCGACGACGCCAGTTACGGCTTCGACAACGTCGGCGCCGTCAACCTCTCGCCGGCCCTGCTGGAGCGCTATCTGTCGGCGGCGAGCAAGGTCAGCCGACTGGCCGTCGGCAGCGCCGTGCCCGCGCCAGGCAGCCGCGTGGTCGTGCTGCCCGCGGATCTCACGCAGGAAGACCACTTCGACGGTCTGCCGTTCGGCACGCGCGGCGGCGCGGCCGTGACCCACAACTTTCCGGCGGACGGCGAGTACGAGATCCAGGTCCGGCTGTCGCGCAACCGGAACGAGAACGTCGAGGGCCTGTACGACCCCCACGACCTCGAGATCACCCTGGACGGCGAGCGGCTGCAGGTGTTCGAGATCCGGCCGAACCGGATGGTGGTGGCCGGCTACTACGCCGACGCCGACATCGACAAGCATCTGCAGGTGCGGGTGACCGTCGGCGCGGGCCCGCACGAGGTGGGCGCCGCGTTCCTGAAGAAGAGCTCGGCCCTCATCGAGACCGAGCGGCAGCCGTACGACGCCCACTTCAACATGGACCGCCACCCCCGCACGCAGCCCGGCGTGCGCTCGGTGGCCATCGCGGGTCCGTTCGGCTCGGCGGGGGCGGGCGACACGCCCAGCCGCCGGCGCATCTTCGTCTGCCGTCCCGCGCGCGCGGCCGACGAGGCGGCGTGCGCCCGGACGATCATCGGCACGCTGGCGCGCCGCGCGTACCGCCGGCCCGTGAGCGACGACGACCTGGCCGGGCCGCTGGCGTTCTACGCGCGGGGTCGCGCGCGCGGCGGGTTCGAGGACGGCATCGAGCTGGCGCTGCGGGCGCTGCTCACGAGCACGGAGTTCCTGTTCCGCATCGAGCAGGACCCCGCCGGGCTGCCCCCGGGCGCGCCGTACCGGTTGAGCGACGTCGAGCTGGCCTCGCGGCTGTCGTTCTTCCTGTGGAGCAGCCTGCCGGACGACGAGCTGCTCGGCCTCGCCGAGCGCGGGGCGCTGGGCGACCCCGCCGTGCTCGACGCGCAGGTGACCCGCATGCTCGCCGATCCGCGCGCCAATTCGCTGGCGACCAACTTCGCCGGGCAGTGGCTGTACCTGCGGAACCTGGACGCGGCCAGGCCGAACCTGCGGCTGTACCCGGACTTCGACGACAACCTGCGCCGCGCGATGCGCCGCGAGACCGAGCTGCTGTTCGCGAGCATCGTCGCGGAGGATCGCGACGTTCTCGATCTGCTGCGGGCCGACTACACGTTCCTCAACCAGCGGCTGGCCCGGCACTACGACGTGCCGAACGTGTACGGTGACCACTTCCGGCGGGTGGCGCTGGGCGCGGACGGCCGGCGTGCCGGCCTGCTGGGCCACGGCAGCATTCTCACGGTCACCTCGTATGCGACGCGCACGTCGCCGGTGCTGCGGGGCAAGTGGGTGCTAGACAACATCCTGGGCATGCCGCCGCCGCCGCCGCCGCCCGACGTGCCGCCGCTCGACGAGGGCGAGGCGGGCGGGGAAGCGCCGTCCATGCGCGAACGGATGGCGCAGCACCGGCGCAACCCCGCGTGCGCTGCCTGCCATCAACTGATGGATCCGGCCGGCCTCGCCATGGAGAACTTCGACGCGGTCGGCCGCTGGCGGGAGCGCGACGAGGGCTGGCGCGCCATCGACGCCTCCGGCAGCCTGCCGGGGAGCGCGGAGTTCGAGGGGGTCGCCGGCCTGCGGCAGGCGTTGCTGGCGCGCCCCGACCTGTTCGTCCGGACGCTTGCAGAGAAGCTGCTGACGTTCGCGCTGGGTCGCGGCGTGGATCACGCCGACGCGCCCGCGGTGCGGCAGGTCCTGCGCGAGGCCGCGCGGGACGAGAATCGCTTCTCGTCGCTCGTGCTGGCCATTGTCAAGAGTACGCCGTTCCAGATGCGGAGGTCGTAATGATCGTAACGAAGATGGCGTTGCCGCGGCGCACGTTCCTGCGGGGGCTCGGTGCGACGTTCGCCCTGCCACTGCTCGATGCCATGGTGCCGGCGCTGAGCGCGGCGCCCCGGCCGGCCCGCCGCCTGGGCTACGTCTTCATCCCCATGGGGATGAACCCCGCGCCATGGATTCCAACGACGGACGGACGTCTCACGGCGCTGTCGCCGTCGCTGGCGGCGCTGACGCCGCACCTCGACGACCTGACCGTGGTGACCAATCTGGAGATCCGGAATGCCTACACCGCCGGCAACCACGCGTCGTCGAACGCGGCGTTCCTGAGCTGCGTGGGCGGCAAGCGGACGGAAGGCAGCGACTACGAGCTGGGCACGACGGTCGATCAGATCGTGGCGAAGGCGGTGGGCGGCGAGACCGTGATCCCGTCGCTGGAGCTCGGCACCGACCTGATCGCGCAGGTCGGGAACTGCGACAACGGCTTCGCCTGCGTCTACATGAACTGCCTGTCGTGGTCGTCGCCGACGACGCCGCTGCCGCCGGAGGCCGATCCGCGCGCCGTGTTCGAGCGTCTGTTCGGCGACGGCGGCACGCCGCAGGAGCGGCAGGCCGAGCTGCGGGCGAACGCCAGCATTCTCGACTGGGTGCTCGGCGACATGGCCCGCCTCCAGTCGCGTCTCGGGGCCGGCGACCGCACCCGGGTCAGCAACTACCTGGATACGGTGCGCGAGGTCGAGCGCCGCATCCAGCGGGCGGAGCAGCATGCCGCCGCGTCGCCGCTCCCGGAGCTGGAGCGCCCGACCAGCGTCCCGGATTCCTGGGAGGAGCACGTCAAGCTGATGTTCGACCTGCAGGTGCTGGCGCTGCAGACCGATCTGACCCGGGTCATCACGTTCCAGCTCGCCCGCGAGGCGAGCACCCGCACCTATCCCCAGATCGGCGTGCCCGAGCCGCACCATCCGGTGTCGCACCACGTGAACGATCCCGAGAAGCTGACCAAGCTGGCCAAGATCAACGCCTACCACGTGTCGCTGTTCGCCTATCTGCTCGGACGGCTGCGCGCCACCGAGGACGGCGACGGGTCGCTGCTCGATCACACGACGTACCTGTACGGCAGCGGCATGGGCAACCCGAACGTGCACGACCACAGCAACCTGCCGATCGTGATCGCGCGCGGCGGGGCGGGGGACGCGAAGGGGGGCTGGCACCTGCGCTACGCCGAGCCGACGCCGCTGGCCAACCTGCATCTGACGCTGCTCGACTACATGGGCGTGCACCTGGACAACTTCGTGGACAGTACCGGCCGGGCCGGCCCGGTCCTCGAGCCGCTGACGTTGTAGCCGACCGCGGAGGTCATCCATGACGTGGAGGGTGCGGCTGATCGCGACCGCGGCGCTGGCGCTGCTGGCCGGCGGCGGGTCGAGCGCGGCGGTGGACGCGCGGCTGGTCGAGGCCGTCAAGCGGGCCGACGAAGTGGCGGTGCGGGCGCTGCTCGCGGCACAGGTCGATCCGAACCGCGCCGAGGCCGACGGCAGCACGCCGCTCCACTGGGCGGTGCACCGCGACCAGCTCGGCATCGCGAAGTTGCTGGTCCGCGCCGGTGCGCGGGCGACGGCCGCCAACCGCTACGGGGTTCGTCCGCTGTCGCTGGCGTGCATCAACGGCAATGCCGCCATGATCGAGCTGCTGCTCGACGCCGGGGCCGATCCGAACACGGTGCTGGCGGAGGGCGAGACCGCGCTGATGACGGCGGCGCGCACGGGCGTCGTCGAGGCCGTGGAGCTGCTGCTGGCCCGCGGCGGCGACGTCAATGCCGCGGAGTCGTGGCGGGGGCAGACGGCGCTGATGTGGGCGGCGGCGGAGGGCAACGCCGAGGTCGTTGCGGCGCTGCTCGCGCACGGGGCGGACGTCGGCGCGGCCTCGCAGAACGGCTTCACCGCGCTGCTGTTCGCGGCCCGCGAGGGGCGGATCGAGGCGGCCGAGCTGCTGCTCGACGCCGGCGCGCGCCTGGACGATGCGTTGTCGATCAACTCCGATCGGACGGCCCTCGGCGTCGAGAGGCGGCGGGCCTCCAGCGCGGGTCTCGACGCCTTGCTGCTGGCGGTGGGGAGCGCGCACTTCGAGCTGGCGGCGCGGCTGCTGGAGCGGGGGGCCGATCCCAACGCGGCGCCGCACGGGTGGACCGCGCTGCACCAGGTGTCGTGGGTGCGCAAGACCGGCGACTCCGGCACCAACGACCCCGCGCCCGAGGGCTCGGGCGACATGGACAGCCTCGAGTTCGTACGTGTGCTGGCGGCGAGGGGCGCGGACCTGAACGCCCGCGTCACGCTGAAGCCGCCCGCCGGGATCACAGAGCTGAACATGATCGGCGGCACGCCGTTCCTGCTGGCGGCTCGCACCGCGGATGCCGATCTGATGAGCCTGCTGGCCGATTTGGGCGCCGACCCGCTGCTGGTCAACGAGGACAACACCACGCCGCTGATGGTGGCGGCCGGGGTGGGCACCCAGTCGCCGGGCGAGGATCCCGGCACCGAGCCGGAGGCGCTCGAGGCCGTCGAGGTGGCGCTGGCGCTGGGCGGCGAGCTGGACGCCGTGGACGACAACGGCGAGACGGCCATGCACGGGGCCGCCTACAAGCACCTGCCCGGCGTCGTGACCTTCCTGGCCGACCAGGGCGCGCGGATCGAGGTCTGGAATCGGGAGAACGCCAGGGGCTGGACGCCGTGGCGGATCGTTGCGGGCGTCCAGCGCGGGGCCAACATCGTCAGCTCGCCCGAGACGGAAGCGGCCGTGCGCGCCGTGATGGCGCGCGCCGGCGTCGGGCCGCCCGACGACCTGCCCTGACGCCGGGCGGCGACCCCTCTCCTCAGTTCTGCTGGTTCGTGGTCTGGGCGCGCAGCGCCTCGCGCTCGGCCACGACCTCCGCGTACTGTTCCTCGTCGAGGAAGGTCACCTTCGGCAGTAGCAGGAACATGTCGTCGATCGACCGGTTCCCCCAGCCCTTCCAGTTTCGCGGGTCCACGACGTTGCGGTTCTTGGCGGTGTTGTCGTACCAGCCAATCATGTGCAGCACGGTGCCCTGCGGCAGGATCGGCGCGTGGTCGTCCTCGTAGACGTAGACCCGCGCCCAGCTGTGGTCGTACTTCGAGCAGTTGAGCATCTCGCGCGTCTGGTCGGGGTAGACCGCCTCGACGCACATCCGCTTGCCGCTCGAGTGCATGTGCGGCTCGTAGGTCGTGAGGATGCCGTGCTGCGGCATCGTGTAGAAGCTGTCGAAGCGGACGTTGTCGGCGCCGGCCGGAATGTCGAGCCCGTCGCCGAGATGGCCGATGGCCAGGAAGCCCGACTGCGAGTACTTCGGCTCGAAGTCCTGCGGGTGGAACGTGAAGCCGATGTCGGCCCGCACCGGAATCTCCATGCCCGAGGAATAGAGATGAATCGTGAAGTTCAGCTCGGTGCCCGCCGCCAGCTTCACCCCGGTGTCGGCGGGGTAGATGGTGGCGTTCTGCCCGATCTCGTGCGTCAGCCGGAACCGGTCGCGGTCCTCCAGCGGGCGGTCGCTCTCTTCCCTGGTGCCCAGTGCCTCGCCGCTGTGGATGCCCATGTGGTGGATGGTGAAGTTGCCGAAGCCGCCCAATGCCCTCGCTCGCTCCCTGGCCTCGTCGTCGAGCAGCCGGACCTCCTTCACCTCGACCGCCTCGACCCAGCGGTCTTCGGTCAGGCCGGTCGGTACCGGACCGATCTCGTCATGGTAGTCGGGGGCGACGGCCGGCACCGTCATCACCGGCGTCGAGACGATGAGGTCGGGCGTGCCGATGGTCCACTCGTCCGCGTCGGCCCACTCGATGGGCGGCGGCAGGTCGGCGAGGTCGCCGCGCGGCGCACCGGCGTCGGCCCAGGCGCCGAACGTCGCAATCTCCTCAGCGGTCAGCGAGATGTCGTCCTTGAAGTGCTGGATGCCGATGTTCTTCTCGATGAACCAGGGCGGCATCTCGCGCAGCGCCGTCTTGTTCTCCATCGAGCGCGCCCAGGGCCGTGCGTCCTCGTAGGTCAGCAGCGACATGGGCGCGAGCGACCCGGGCCGGTGGCAGCTCTGGCACGAACGCTGCAAAATCGGCGCGATGTCCTTGGTGAACGTGACCGGCGCGCCGGGTTCCGCCTGCGCCGCCGCGGAGGAAACCGCCGCCGGCAACAGGAGCGCCGCTACCGCCAGTGTCGCTGCCATCTTCATGGTGGGGTGCCTCCTGCGGCCATTCTACGCCGCCGCCGAGGGGTGTCAACGATTGCCGGGCTATAGTGCCGCATGCCGGCGCCCCGCATCCTCCTGATCTTCGCGCATCCGGACGACGAGAGCTTCATCGCCGGGGGCCTGGTGCGCCGTCATGCCGACCGGGGCGCCGAGACGGTGCTCGTGACGGCGACGCGCGGCGACGCCGGACGCGTGGGCGATCCGCCCCTGTGCCGCCGGGAGGAGCTGCCGGCCGTGCGCGAGGCCGAGCTGCGGCGCGCGGCCGACATCCTCGGCATCGCGGAGGTGGCGTTGCTCGACCAGCGTGACAAGCGCCTCGCGGAGGCGCCGGCCGCCGACATGCGCGAGGCGCTGGTCCGGCGCATCCGCGAGCACCGGCCGCACGTGGTGATCAGCTTCGACCCCGGCGGCATGAACGGCCATGCCGACCACGTGGCCATCGCGGGCTTCACGGTCGATGCCGTCGCGGCGGCGGCCGATCCGCGCTGGGCCGGCGCGGCGGGGCGACCCTACCGCGTGCCGCGCCTGCTCTGGAACGCGCCGCTCCCGCCGTGGGAGGTGACGCGGCCGCGCGACCTGGGCAGGGAGCCGGGCGTCGACTTCGTGATCGACGTGGCGGCGCAGCGGGCGGCGAAGGCGGCCGCGCTGCGGGCGCATCGCACGCAGCGGGTGCCCATCGACCGCTGCTTCTTCAGCAAGCCGGACGTCGATCGGATCCTGAGCATCGAGGCGTTCAGGCAGGCGTGGGGTCCGGCCCTGCCACGCGTCCCCGCGGACGACGTGCTGGCCGGCATCGATCTGTCGGAGTGATGACATGCACTACCTCTATCTGGCCGTCGCCATCACGTCGGAGGTGGTCGGCACCATGGCCCTCAAGTCGACCGAGGGATTCACGCGGCTGCTGCCCAGCGTCGTGGTGGTCGTCGGCTACGGCTCGGCCTTCTACTTCCTGTCGCTCTGTCTCGAGCGGCTTGCGGTCGGCGTCGCCTACGCCATCTGGTCCGGCACGGGGATCGTCCTCATCGCGGTCTTCGGGCTGCTCGTCCACGGCCAGAAGCTGGATGGCCCCGCGGTCGCGGGCATGGGGCTGATCGTGGCCGGCGTCGCCGTGATCAACCTGTGGTCGAGGACCCAGTTGCACTGAGCGCGCCGCGGTATGATCCGCCGGACAGTCGGGCGGTAGCAGGTCGCAGCGGGAGGAGAGGCGTGATGACAGGCGCGTGTGCCGTGCTGGCGGGCGCCCTGCTGGTGCTGGCCCCGGGATGGGCGGCGGCGCAGCCGGCGGAGACCGCCGACGTGCCGCGCACGCCGTGGGGCCAGCCCGACCTGGGCGGCGTGTGGGTCAACGGCACGACCACGCCGCTGGAGCGCCCGGAATCGTTCGGCGATCGGGAGTTCCTGAGGGAAGGCGAGGCAGAGGAGCTGCCACGGCAGTTGTTCACGGACCGCCTCGGACCGCTCACGGCACAGGAGCGTGCGCTGGCCGTCGAGGGTGGCCCGGCGTTGGCCGGGGACGGGCCGCTGAGCCGGCGGACGTCGCTCGTCACGGGGTCGACCGGCAGGATTCCGCCGCTCACCCCGGCGGCGCGGGAGCGTCTGGCCGACGGCCTCAACCAGTTCATCACCGAGCGGGCCGACTCGCACCAGGACCGGGGTTACAGCGAGCGCTGCCTGCGCTTCGTCAGCGGCGGGCCGCCGATGATGGCGTTCGGGGCCGCGAACGTCCACCACATCTTCCAGACCCCGGACCGGGTCGCGTTCCTCCACGAGGAGGGCCACGTCGTGCGCATCATCCACCTCGACGCGCGGCCGCGCATCGACCCTCGCATCAGGCTCTGGAGCGGCGACTCGCGCGGCCGCTGGGAGGGCGACACCCTGGTCGTCGAGACGACGAACTTCAACGGCGTCGACGGGTTCCGGGGATCGGGCCCGGGACTGCATCTCACCGAACGGCTGACCCGCGTCGACGACGAGACGATCTTGTACGGGTTCACGGTCGAGGACGTCGAGACGTGGACGGAGCCGTGGTCGGTCGAGATGCCGCTGCTGGCGTCGGCGGGGCAGCTCTACGAGCACGCGTGCCACGAGGGCAACTACAGCCTGGTGAACATCCTGCGCGGCGCCCGGGTGCAGGAACGCGAGGCGGAGGCCCGCTGAAGCGCGGACCACTGGGGGGAGAGATGGGGATTCGCGCGTGCAGCCACGCACGTGTGTGGCGTGGCGTGCTGCTCGCCGCGATGAGCGCTCTCGCGGCGGCCTGCGGGCAGCCGGAGGTCGAGACGGCGCCGGCCGCCACGCTCGACCCGGGCGTTCCCGTGACCGTTGCGGGCGGCGAGCTGCGCGGCGCGGCCGCCGACGGCAACCCGGACATCGTCGCGTTCCGGGGCGTGCCCTATGCCGCGCCGCCGGTCGGCGATCTCCGCTGGAGGCCGCCGCGGCCGGTGGTCGCGTGGGACGGGGTCCGGGACGCCTCCGCACCGGGTCCGATCTGCATGCAGACCGGCCCGGCCTGGGTGCGGGCGCCGGACGCGGGCGAGGACGACCCGGAGAGCGAGGACTGCCTCTTCCTCGACATCTGGGCGCCGCGGGAGAGCCGGGAGCCGCGGCCCGTGATGGTGTGGATTCACGGCGGCGGCTTCTTCAACGGCGCCGGGTCGCTCCCGATCTACGACGGCGCCCGCATCGCGGAGCGCGGCGTCGTCCTCGTGAGCATCAACTACCGGCTCAATGTCTTCGGCTTCTTCGCGCATCCCGCCCTGTCCGCCGAATCGCCGCACGACGCGTCGGGCAACTACGGCCTGATGGACATGGTGGCCGCGCTCGAGTGGGTGCGCGACAACATCGCGACGTTCGGTGGCGACCCGCAGCGGGTCACGATATTCGGGGAGTCGGCCGGCGGCGGCGCGGTGATGGCGCTGCTGCTGGCCCCGCAGACCGCGGGCCTGTTCCACCGCGCCATCTCGGGGAGCACTTGGGTGTACGGCTGGGACCGGGCGCTGCGCGAGCCGGTCGGCGCCGGGTCCACGGCCGAGGCGCAGGGCATCCGGATCGCCGAGTCGCTGGGCGCGTCCGGCGCGACGGCCCTGGCCACGCTGCGGGCCGCCACGGCGCAGGCGCTGCAGGCGGCGGCCAACGCCGACGCGGGCAGCCTGCTCATGCGGACCGGATACGTCTGGGCGCCGAACGTCGACGGCTGGATCGTGCCGAGCGACCCGCTCGGCATGTACGAGGCAGGCCTGCAGCACGACGTGCCGCTCATCACGGGCATGAACGCCGACGAAGGCGTGTCGGTCGCCCGCCGCGCGAACGTGGAGGACCGCGAGGCGTTCGAAGCACACGTGCGGACGGTCTACCCGGGCGTCGCGGACGAGCTGATCGCCCACTACGGCGTCGACTCGCCGGAGGCGGCGAGGTCGCAGATGGCGCAACTGGTTCACGACATGTCGTTCGCGGGCCCGGTGCGTGTGCAGGCGGAGTCTCACGCGAACGTCTCCGCACCGGTCTGGCTGTATCACTTCACACGCGTGCCGCCCACCGCCCTGGGCGCCGTCGTGGGCGGTTCCTACCACGGCGGCGAGCTGGTGTACGTGTTCGGCACGATGGCCGCCGGGCCGGGGCCGCCGGGCGGGCGTCCTCATCCGATGGCGGTCCACGGCGACTGGACCGAGACCGACCGCCGGCTGTCGGAGACGATGATCGCCTACTGGACGGAGTTCGCCGCCACCGGCAATCCGAATCGCGGCGATCTGCCGGCGTGGCCGGAATTCGATCCGCCGGCTGGCAGGCACCTCGATCTCGGCGAGACCGTGGTCGCCGGCAAGGGGTTGCACGAGGCGGCCGGCCGGTTGTTCAGAAGCTTCGCGGCGAGCCGCCGGGCCCGGCCTGCCTGCTAAGCTGTGCATGGCGTTGCGCGGCGCCGAACGGGGCCCGTGGACTCTGTCGAGCCAGGAGCGGCGCGGGGCTATGGGGTCCCCGCAAGCGGACGCCGGGGGTTCGGGGCGCAGCCCCGTCTGATAGAAGCTGGAGGGTGCGATGAGACGTGCGATGACCGCGTTGGCGGGTGTTCTGCTGGTGCTCGCGCCGGCCGCGGCGGCGGCGCAGGCCGGCGGCGGGGAGACGTGGCGGACGGCCTGGGGCGATCCCGACCTGCAGGGGACATGGACGAACACCACCACGACGCCGATGGAGCGTCCGAGCGAGTACGAGGGGCGGACGGCGCTGACCGACGAGGAGCGCGCCGAGCTGGACGCGCTGGCTGCGAGCCGCCGGGACCGCGAGCCGCCGCCCGGCAGCACGGGCGCGTACAACAGCTTCTGGGTCGAGAGCGGGCAACGCTCCGCCCAGACCTCGCTCGTGATCGATCCGCCCGACGGGCAGCTTCCCGCGCTCACCGACCGGGTGCGCGAGCGGGACGCCGCGGTGGCCGCGTCGAGGAACGCCGCGCCCGACTCGTACACCGACCTGAACCTGTACGACCGGTGCATCACGCGCGGCCTGCCGGGGGCGATGATCCCCGGCTTCTACAACCACAACTACCAGATCTTCCAGACGCCCGACCACGTCGTGATCCTCGTCGAGATGATCCACGACGCGCGCATCGTCCCGCTGGACGGTCGGGCGCCTGCGCCGGAGGGCGTCGGCCAGTGGCTGGGCCATTCGCGCGCCCGCTGGGAAGGCGAGACCCTGGTGGTCGAGACCACCAACTTCAGCCCCGGGGCGGACGAGCGGGCGGTCAGCGGGCGGCTGCACCTCGTGCTGGCCGCCGGCGAGCGGCTCCACCTCGTCGAGCGCTTCACGCGCGTGGACGCCGACACCATCGACTACCGGTTCACCGTCAACGACCCGCAGACGTACGCGCAGCCGTGGACGGCGTCCATCCCGATGAGCCGCATCGACGGGCCGCTGTTCGAGTATGCCTGCCACGAAGGCAACTACGGCCTCGAGAACATCCTGCGCGGCGCGCGGAACCAGGAGCGCGCGGCCGAGGCCGGGTCGCGGTAGCCGGTAGGAGAGGAGAGGGGTCCATGCGTCGAGTGCCGCTCGTGATGCTCGTGCTGCTGCTGCCGGTCCCGGGAGCGGCCCAGCCGGCGGAGACCGCCGACATCCCGCGCACGCCGTGGGGCCGGCCGGCCCTCACCGGCGTGTGGACCAACTCGAGCCTGACACCGCTCGAGCGCCCGGACGAGTACGGCGACCGGGAGCTCCACACAGCGGACGAGCTCGTCGAGCTGCAACGGACCGCCGTCCAGCGGCGCATCGACGCGCTCCGCGGGCCGGAAGCCATCCTGGCCGTCGAGTTCAGCGAGATCTGGATGGAGCCGGGCGCGCTGAGCGGGCGGACGTCGCTGATTACCGGGCCGACCGGCAAGATTCCGCCCTACACGCCCGAGGCCGAGGAGCGGCTGGCCGACGGCCTCCGCCAGCCGATGACCCAGCGGGCCGACTCCCACGACGATCGGGGCTACAGCGAGCGCTGCCTGCGCTTCGTCACCGGCGGCCCGCCGATGATGGCGTTCCCGTTCGCCCCTCTCGTTCAGATCGTCCAGACCCCGGACCACGTGGTGATCCAGACCGAGGAGAACCACGAGACCCGGATCGTGCACCTCGACGATCGACCCCACGTGGATCCCCGGATACGGCTCTGGCGCGGCGACTCCCGGGGACGCTGGGAGGGCGACACCCTGGTGATCGAGACCACGAACTTCAACGGCATGGGCGGGTTCCGGAACTCCGGTCCCGAGCTGCACCTGACCGAGCGGCTGACGCGGGTGGACGCCGACACCATCCTGTACGGCTTCACGGCCGACGATCCCGGGACCTGGACCGAGCCGTGGTCGGCCGAGATGCCGTTGCGGGTGTCTCCGGCGCCGACCTACGAACACGCCTGCCACGAGGGCAACTACACCCTGCCGCTCGTCCTGAGCGGCGCTCGCGCGCAGGAGCGCCGGGCGGAGGAGGGGGCGAGGTAGTCGCCGCGGGCCGACGCGCTGACGGCGCAAGCGAGTGCGGTCGGTGCGACAAGGCCTGTCTGTATGCGCGACAGCTGTCTCGAAGACGCTCAGGACGCACACAACGGATCGACGACCGTCAGAAACGGAAAGCGGCGGAAGTCGGTGTCGCGCGTGCAAATCCGGTTGACCCCGTGCTCCCGCATCAGCACGGCCGTGTGTACGTCGTGCATCACGTTGCCGTGCAGATCGGGCAGTTCCGACAGGGTCCGTGCGAGGGTAGCCGCATGACGCGGGGTCGCCACCAGCACTTCGACCCCCGGCGACGCCAGCAACGCCTCGATG
Source organism: Vicinamibacteraceae bacterium (assembly GCA_012271165.1). Lineage (GTDB taxonomy): Bacteria > Acidobacteriota > Vicinamibacteria > Vicinamibacterales > UBA8438 > JAAXGX01. The sequence goes on from JAAXGX010000152.1 coordinate 33,898, forward strand.
TAGGCCCGGGCCTCCGGCAACGTCCACGGGTTCACCGGGGTGCGAGCGTGGGTGGTCACCCGCAGAAACTCATAGCAGATGCTCCAGGTGACGAAGGTGGGTGACACATCGTCGCGCGCCCGCGCCAAGCGATCACGGCACGGAGCGTGAAACGGAGAATCCTCGTCGGCCGCGTAGACCAGCACGTTCGTATCGAAGACAAGCACTCATTCTTCCTCTTCCATGGCCTGATAGAGCGCGTCGCGGTCGGCGATATCGACCCTGAATCCTCCGCTGTGCCACGTGGGCAACGGCGCCAGCCCGCCTGACGGGGCATCCATCTGCTTGGGTTCGGCCAGCACGCGTCTGAGGCCGGCCTCCACGAGCGCGGACATCGTTGTGCCGCGCCGCGCTGCCGCCTCCCGCAACCGCTGGATCACCGAGTCGTCGATGTTGAGCGTCGTCTTCATGTATGGAAAACCATATCACGGTTCCGTAAGAGAGCAACGGGGAGACGCCGGGGGTGCCGTGTCGCCGATAGTCATGCGTTCGCCGTTCGGCCTGGCGAGGCTGCATCGGCAGCAAGGGCGCGGTGCGGTCGACGGCTTGAATCTGGGACTTCTCGTCGACGCACAGCACGACGGCCTGGTCGTGCGGCTTGACGTAGAGGCCGACGATGTCGGGGGCCTTCTCGATCAACAGCGGGTCGGGCGACAGCTTGAAGGTCTCGCTCCGGTGGGGACGCAGCCCGAAGGCCCGCCAGTTGCGGCGCGGTGCGTGACCGCCGCGCCATCGACCAAGGTGCTGCCGCTCAGCTTCGGTGAGCACGATGGTAACCGTTGGGCGTCCTGCTCGCATACCATCTCTTTGGGCGGAAAAGTAGGGATCTATAGACTAAATAGCGCTTGGAAGCCAGCTTCTAATCGATTCACCACAGCTCTTACTCAGCGACCCTGGCCACCAAATACGCCACCAAATACGGTGTCGTGCATCATCAGGAACATGATGCACGACACGCCTCATGGTTGTTATGGGCCAAGCGAAGGCAACCATGGGACGGTGGGCGAACTAGACATCAAGTCGCGATCGGCGCGACGGGCAAGGTGTGTTTCTTGTGGTCGGACCTCCGGTGCGACGAGGTGCGATCCGCCAGCCGCCGCCCCGGCTCAGGCGATGCTTACCGTGCGCGGGAACTGCTGGTGGTTCTCCAGGCCCGTCTGCTTGTACTCCAGCTCCTCGGCGGTCGGCTGCACCCGGCCCTCGGCGTCGGTGGCGCGGGAGACGAGCGTGTGCTCGCCGGGGGTGGCGCCGTCCCAGTCGTAGCGGAACAGCTTCCAGGAGTAGGTGTCGGAGGCCGTGGCCGCGTCCAGCGCGGCGGGCTGCCAAGCGCCGCCGTCCACGCTGACCTCGACGGACTGCAGCGGGGTGCCGTCGTGGAGCACGAAGCCGTGGACCGTGTGGCGGCCGCCCGCGCGCGTCACGCGCGCGATGACCGACTTGACCCGCAGGCGGGTGATCTCGGTCTCGTGGTAGCTCACCTCGCCGTCGATCTCCTCGGCCCACAGCGTGCGGTACCAGCGGGCCTGCCACTTGCCCAGGAAGCGGTCCTGCTGCGCCCGGATGCGGGTCAGCCACTTGACGTTGCTGACGCCGTACCAGCCGGGTACGACGAGGCGCAGGGGGAAGCCCTGGTCGCGGGTGAGCGGCTCGCCGTTGAGCGCATAGGCCAGCAGCGGGTCGGGCCCCAGGGCGTCGGTGCGCGACATGCTGCGGGCGAACGGCTGATCGACCGCGTGGGTCTGCCCGCGGAAGTCGACCATCTCCTCGCCGTGGTCCGCGCCGAAGAAGACCACTTCGCGGGCCAGATCACGCAGGCCGACGTGCTCGAGCACCGTGCGCAGGCGGACGCCGGTCCAGCGGCCGTTGCTGGCCAGTCCCTGAATCATGCGGGGACTGTTGCCGGAGCATTCGAAGCCGGCGACGGTCTCGTCGCTGCCCATGCCGCGCAGGTCGGCGAGGGAGAGCTCTGCCGGCCGCTCGACCAGGCCGCTGATCTTCAGGCTGAACGCGCCGGGGTCGATCTCCGGCTTGTCGAAGTGCTGGATGGTGTAGAAGTCGTCGCGGGACGTGAGCGGGCCGGTGATCGTGCGGATGTCGAGGACCCGCCACGTCGGTCCGAGCGCCCCGCTGCCGAACTCGTCCGGCACGTCCGTGAACGGCACGAGCTCCTCGCCCTGGGCCAGGGCCGGCAGGGCCAGCTCCGGCCATCCGAACATGCCCAGGCCGGCGGCGGCGAGGCCGCCCTTCAGTAGCGTTCGACGGGTCGTCTGGTTCGCCATCGTCTCATCCCTTCCGCTCGGATCGGCCGCCGCGACTGCACGGGATGCAGGTTACCACAGTCGGGGCGCGCGCCTCAGAACGCGTAGCGCATGGAAACGACGAGTCCATGGCCCGCGAGGTCGGCCGTCGTCTCGGCCAGCGCGATCTCCAGCGGCTCCCGTCTTCCGTCGCGCCACACGATGCGGCCGGCGCCGCGCCCGGTGTCGACAGCGCCCAGGTGCGTGTAGCGCCAGGCGACGTCGAGCGTCACCCCTGGTCCCAGGGCCGTTGCCACGCCCGCTGCGGGCATCCAGGCCAGGCTGACCTGCGGTCCGCCGGGTACGACCGTCGTGGTCCGCGGGAATTCCATGCGGGTCTCGCCAATCTCGACGCGGGACACGCCAGCGCCGCCGCCGGCGAACGGGACGAAGGGACCGAGACGGGGCAGGCCGAGCGCCGGGAGGTCCAGATACGCGGCCAGCAGGCCGGAGACCGCAGAGACGTCGGCAGAGACGTCCTGCCTGCCGCTGGTCTGGACGAAGTTCGCGCGCCCCTCGAACGGGGTCCGCGGGCGATGCACGACCACGGCCTCGATCCGCAGCGCGGCTCCCGCCGCGTAGCCGACCCCGAGCTCGTAGCCCGCCGTCGTCCCGAAACCGCCCAGGGTGCTCAGCGGCGCGCCGTCGAGCCCCGTGCCGCAGCCGTAGAGGGCGGCCGGCGACTCGCTGGCGCAGTTACGGTCCGCGAACCGCGCGCGGGCCGGGTGGTCGAGCACGGCTCCCGTGCGGAGATAGAGATCGTTGGGCGCCGGGGCCGACTGCGCGGACACGGCGGCGGTCCCGGCCGTCACGAGCGCCGCGGCCGCCGTTGCGGCCAGGGTGGCCCGGGGTCCTGCCGTGCGGCCGCGGCCGCGGCCGTCCTTCCGGTTGCCTGCCATGCGCATCTCCCGTTGCCGCCTGACCGGCGGGCGGCGGCGCTATAATGCCTTTTCCGGCTCAATTCCGCACGAGGGGGACCTGATGACGGCGGCCAGACTCGCACGCGCGGCAATGTTGGCCGCTCTGCTCTCGGCGCCGGGTACGGCCTGGTCGCAGGCTGCCGGCGGGGGCGGGCTGCCGCCGACGATCCCGCTCTTCCCGCTGCAGGACGTCGTCCTGTTCCCGAACATGTCGCGCCCCCTGCACATCTTCGAGGAGCGCTACCGCGACATGGTGACCGAGGCGGTCCAGGGCGACGGACTGATCGGGATGGTGCTGCTGCGGCCCGGCTACGAAGCGGACTACGAGGGCAATCCGCCCATCTTCGAGGTCGGCTGCGCGGGCGAGATCGTGCAGGCCGAGGAGCTCGACGACGGCCGCTGGCTCATCCTCCTGGAGGGCACGGTCCGCTTCCGTGTGCTCGGCGAGGACCACAGCCGGTCGTACCGCGTGGCCGACGTCGAGGCGCTGGCGGAGCAGAACGACCAGGACGACCGGCGCGTGCTGCGCGGCTATCGCGAGCAGCTCGCCGAGGTGTTCACCGCCATGGCGCCCAGCCGCGACACGCCGCCCGAGGACGTGTCGGACACGGATCTGGTCAACGCGCTGTCGCAGTTCCTGCCGCTCGCTCCGGAGGACCGCCAGGCGCTGCTCGAGGCGGCCGGGCCGCGGGCGCGCGCCGAGGCGCTGTTCGCGCTGATCGGCGAGCCGGCCGGGGGACCGCGGTGACGCCCGGGCGCCGCGCCGCGCGCGCGGCGGGCGTGCCGCTGCTGCTGGCCGCCGTGGCGCTGGCGCCAGCGGCGGCCGGCGCCCAGACCGGAGCGTCCGGACCGCAGCGAACCGCCTGGGGCGATCCCGATCTGCAGGGCGTCTGGGACTTCCGCACGATCACGCCGATGGAGCGGCCGGCGGAGCTGGCCGGCAAGGCGCTGCTGACCGCCGAGGAGGCCGCCGGCTTCGAGGCGCGGGAGAACCGGCGCCAGAACCGCGATCTGGTCGATCCGGAGCAGGGCGGGGCCATCTATCCGCCGGCCTCGGAAGGCGGGGTGGTGCCGTACAACGAGTTCTGGTACGACCGCGGCTCGTCGCTCGCGGCGGGCGGCCGCACGTCGCTCATCGTCGATCCGCCGGACGGACGGCTTCCGCCGCTGGTGCCGGGCACGGCGCAGCAGGGGCGCGCGGTCAGCGCCGACGTCGCCGGCGAACGCCCCGTCCGGTTCCGCAGCGGCGGGATCGGGGCGGACGGGCCGGAGGACCGCGCGCTCGGCGAGCGCTGTCTGCTCGGCTTCAACGCCGGGCCGCCGGTCATCCCCAGCGCCTACAACAACACGCTGCAGGTGCTGCAGACGCCCGACCACGTGGTGATCCTGAACGAGATGATCCACGACGCCCGCATCGTGCCGCTGGACGGCCGGGCGCATCTCGCGCCGTCGATCCGGCAGTGGATGGGCGATTCCCGCGGGCGCTGGGAGGGCGCCACGCTGGTGGTCGAGACCACCAACTTCAGCGCCAAGACGTCGAGCTTCAATCCGACCATTCAGAGCGCCGTCGGCACGGGCGCGACGTTGCGTCTGGTGGAGAGGTTGACGCGGACCGGCGCGGGCGCGCTGCGCTACGAGTTCACCGTGGACGATCCCCACACCTTCACGCGGCCGTTCACCGGCGTCATTCCCATGGCGACGGCCGACGGACCGCTCTTCGAGTACGCCTGCCACGAGGGCAACTACGGGATGTTCAATCTTCTTGCGGGCGCCCGCGCGCAGGAACGACGGTGACGCGCGAACCGCGCGAACCGTGCACGCGCGCCGGATTGCCGGCGGGGGAGAGGCTGGCGAGGGAGAGGATGACTGCGATGAGAACGTCGACGCCGCGCCCACTGGCCATGGCGCTTCTGCTGCTCGCGGCACTCGGACTGCTCGGCCCGCGCTTTCTCGGCCCCGTGGTCGTCGCGGGCCAGTCGGGCGCCGCTGAGGCCACGCCGTTCACCATCGACGTGCCGGACGCGGCGCTCGACGACCTGCAGCGGCGGCTGGCCCGCGCCCGCTTTCCGGACGAGCTCGACGGATCGGGCTGGACGCGCGGCACGGACCTGACCTACCTGCGGCAGCTCGTCGAGTACTGGCGGGACGGCTACGACTGGCGCGCGCAGGAGCGTACGCTGAACGAGTTCCCGCACTTCACCATGAACGTCGACGGGCTGGACGTGCACTTCATCCATCGCCGCTCGCCGGAGCCGGACGCGCTGCCGCTCATGCTGATCCACGGCTGGCCCGGCACCTTCTTCGAGTTCTGGAAGACGGTCGACCGGCTCGCCGATCCGGTCCGCCACGGCGGGAACGCGGAGGACGCCTTCCACGTGGTCGTCCCGTCGCTGCCCGGCTACGGGTTCTCGGAGCGCCCGCGCCGGATGGGGCACTCGCGGCGGCGGACGGCCCGGATGTTCATGGAAGTGATGGCGCGGCTGGGCTACGACCGCTACGGCGTGCAGGCCGGCGACGTCGGCGCGAGCGTGGCGCACAACATGGCCGTGTACGACGCCGACCGCGTGGCGGGGCTGCACCTCAACAGTTGCGGCGGCGCGCCGCCCGACCCCGACAACCCGCACGCCGGCCTGACGGACGCCGAGATCGAGCGGCTGCGCGAGCGGCGCGAGTACTTCAGCGACGAGGAGCGGGGCTATCAGCGCATCCAGGCGACCCGGCCGCAGACGCTCGGCTACGGGCTGAACGATTCGCCCGTGGGCTTGGCCGCCTGGATCGTCGAGAAGTACCGCACCTGGTGCGACTGCGGCGGCGATCCGGAAGCAATCTTCACGAAGGACGAGCTGCTGAACACGGTGATGATCTACTGGGTGACGGAGACCGCCACTTCGGCGGCCCGCTACTACTACGAGGGCCAGCACATTCCCGAGCCGCCGTACGTGCCGCCGACCGACCGGGTGGCGGTGCCGACCGGCTGCACCGTCTTCCCCGGGGAGCTCGGCTTCAGCCCGCGGAGCTGGGCGGAGACCCGCTACAACGTCCAGCGGTTCACGTACATGGAGCGCGGCGGGCACTTCGCCGCGCTGGAGCAGCCGGAGCTGTTCAGCGACGAGCTGCGGGCGTTCTACCGCGAACTGCGCTAGCGGCGGCGCAGCGCAAGGACCGGGGAGGCAACCGACGCTCCGCATCCGTCCCGGCAGCGGCCTGCTCCGCATTCGCCGGCATCCGGCCCCCTGGTGGCTGCCGCTGGCGCTGGTGCTGTCGTGGGCGCCGCCGCCGGCCGCCGCGCAGCCTCCCGCCGGATTCGCGGGCCCCGATCTGCCCGTCGTCATCCAGGGGCCGCCGCCGCCCGAGCCGCCGGCCGTGTTCACGCGCGACGCCGCCGGCCGCATGACCATCCGGGCCATCCGCCTCGCCGCGCCCCTGGAGATCGACGGGGAGCTGGACGAACCCTACTACCGGGACGTCCCCGGAATGACCGACTTCGTGCAGGTCGAGCCCATCGAGGGCGCCCCCGCCACCGAGCAGACCGAGGTGTGGCTGGCGTTCGACGACGACAACGTCTACATCAGCGGCCGCTGCTGGGACTCGGCGCCGGAGTCGCGCTGGGTCGCCAACGAGCTGCGCCGCGACAGCTTCAACATCGGCCAGAACGAGTACATCGACATCGTGCTGGACACCTTCTACGACCGCCGCAACGGCATCAACCTGACAGTCAATCCGCTCGGCGGCCGGATGGACGGGCAGATCACCGATGAGCGCGACTACAGCGCCGACTGGAATCCCATCTGGTCCGTGCGGGCGGGGCGGTTCCCCGGCGGGTGGACGTTCGAGTCGGCGATTCCGTTCAAGTCCCTGCGCTACCGCTCGGGCCGGGCGCAGGTGTGGGGGTTCAGCCTCACCCGCAAGGTCCGCTGGAAGAACGAGCTGTCGTCGCTCGTGCCGCTGCCGATCTCACAAGGCATCATGCTGATATCGCAGGCCGCGACCGTGGTCGGCATCGAGGCCCCCGCCGGCGGCGGGCGCACGCTCGAGATCAAGCCGTACGCCATCGGGGACGTGACGACCGACCGCGGCGCGGTGCCGGCGCTCTCGAACGCGCTGCACGCCGAGGCCGGGCTCGACGTGAAGTACGCCCTGACGCAGAACCTGGTTGCGGACGCGACGGTCAACACCGACTTCGCCCAGGTGGAGGTGGACGAGCAGCAGGTCAACCTCACCCGCTTCGGCCTGTTCTATCCGGAGAAGCGGGAGTTCTTTCTGGAGAACCAGGGGGTCTTCGCGTTCGGCGGGACGGCGAACAACCTGTACGGGGATGTCAGCCCCAACGTGCCGATCCTGTTCTACAGCCGCCGCATCGGCCTGGAGGAGCACGGCGCGGTCACGGCCGAGGTGCCAATGGAGGCGGGCGGGCGGCTGACCGGCCGGCTGGGCGCGTTCAGCGTCGGGGCGCTGCACATCCGGACGGGCAATCAGCCGCGGACCGACACGGTCGCGACCGACTTCTCGGTGATGCGCGTCAAGCGCGACGTGCTGCGGCGCAGCAGCATCGGGGCGCTGGTGGCCCGGCGCTCGGTCTCGCGCCGGGGTGCGGGAGGCAACGACACGTACGGCGTGGACGGGACGTTCTCGTTCTACGACGATTTGAACATCAACACCTACTGGGCGCGGACGGCGACGGCCGGCATGCGGGACGAGCTCAGCTACCGGGCGCAGCTCGACTACGCGGGCGACCGCTACGGCGTGCAGTTGGAGCGGCTCGTGGTGGGGCACGGCTTCAACCCGGAGATCGGGTTCCTGCGGCGGGACGACTTCGAGGGGAGCGTCGCCGCGCTGCGCTTCAGCCCGCGGCCCGCGTCCATTGAGGCAATTCGGCAGCTGACCTGGGAGGGGAGCGTCGACCACATCGCGGATCGCGCCGGGCTGCTCGAGACGCGCGAGCAGATCGCGCACTTCGGCATCGAGTTCGAGAACAGCGACCTGTTCGACGTCTTCTACACCCGCAGCTACGAGTTCCTCAAGGAGCCGTTCCACATCGCGCCGGACGTCGTGCTGCCGGTCGACGGCTACGACTTCCAGCAGGTGGAGGTCTCGTTCGCCCTCGGCCAGCAGCGGCCGTTCGCCGGCGCGCTGGGGATCGTGCAGGGCTCGTTCTACGGCGGCGACAAGACCACCGTCAACCTGTCGCAGGGCCGGCTCGAGATCACGCCGCGGCTGTCGCTCGAGCCCAGCGTCTCGTTCAACTGGATCGACCTGCCCCAGGGGCGCTTCTCAACCGAGCTCGTGACGACCCGGACGACGTACACGGTGTCGCCGTTGATGTTCGTCAGCGCGCTCGTGCAATATAACTCCAGCAACGCGTCGCTCGGCGCGAACGTGCGCCTGCGCTGGGAGTACCAGCCGGGGAGCGAGCTGTTCGTCGTCTACAACGA
>JAAXGX010000087.1 GCA_012271165.1 Vicinamibacteraceae bacterium
GACTTTCACCACAGGCTGATAGGCGCCTCCACGGCAGGCTCAGCCGATGAGACGTTGGATGCATCCGCTCGGCTGGCGGGTCGCCTGGCGGCGCCGCTCGAGGAGGCGGATCGCCGTCCGCCGAGTATGCCCGCGGGGCGGTTACCTGGCCGGCTTTGACAGCCGCGCCCTTCAAACGTAGCCTTGCCGCGAGAACGGTGGTAGAGGGTCCGCGATGCGCTTGAGAATCACGTCGGAGCCGCAGGCTGCGCTGCCCACCCCGGTACGGACGATGCCAGAAGGCCGCGGCCGGGGCCGCCCCGGTTGCTCAGGCCTTCTGGCGCTCGGCCTGCTGATGCTCGCCGCCGCGTGCGCCGGGGCGGCATGCTCGGGCGGCGAGACGGCCGCGCTGGCGCCCCAGGCTGCCGCCGAGTCGTACGACCTGGTGATTGCCGGCGGGCGGGTCATCGACCCGGAGAGCGGGCTCGATGCCGTGCGGCATGTCGGGATCCGCGACGGCGCCGTGGCGGCGCTCTCGGCAGCGCCGCTGGAGGGACGCGCCAGCGTCGATGCCGCCGGGCTCGTGGTGGCGCCGGGTTTCATCGACCTGCACGCGCACGGCCAGGACCCGGTGAGCAGCCGGTACCAGGCGCAGGACGGGGTGACGACGGCGCTCGAGCTCGAGATTGGCGCCTTCCCGGTCGGCGGCTGGTACGCGCGCCGCGGCGGGGCGTCGCTCATCAACTACGGGGTGTCGGTGAGCCACCAGGGGGCGCGGCTGCGAGCGCTGGGCAGCGCCGTGGCGCGCGCCAATCCCGACGGGACGTTCTCGCTCGGCGAGAGCGGCACCCGCGCCCTCTACCGCGCGGCGAGCGACGACGAGCTGGCCCGCCTCGGCCAGCTCATGGAGCGCGGCCTCGCGGAGGGCGGCATCGGCTTCGGCTTCGGGTTGAGCTACACCCCGGGCGCGAGCCATCGCGAGCTGCTGCGTCTGTTCGAGCTCGCGGCCGGGTACGAGGCGCCGGCGTTCATCCACCTGCGCGGATCGGGGGCCTTCCGGCGCGGCGGCGTCCTGGCGCCGTTCCAGGAGGTCATCGCGAACGCGGCGATCACGGGCGCGGCGCTCCACATCGTCCACATGAACAGCACTGGGGGCGGGCGGGCCGAGGAGGCCCTCGCCATGATCCGCGGCGCGCGCGAGCGGGGACTGGACGTCACGACGGAGGCGTACCCCTACACGGCCAGCGCCTCGCTCATCGAGTCGCCGCTGTTCGACGGCTGGGACGACCGGCCGGCCGAGGCGTACCGGAGGCTGCAGTGGGTCGAGACGGGCGAGCGGCTCACGAAAGAGACCTTCCGGCGCTATCGGCGCCGGGGCGGGTGGGTCATCATGCATGGCCGGTCCGAGGCGATCAACGAGTGGATCGTCAGCCAGCCCGACGTCATCGCGGCCAGCGACGGCATCCCGTTCAGCGAGGGCCGGGCGCATCCGCGAGGCGCCGGGACGTTCGCCCGCATTCTCGGCCACTACGTCCGCGACCGCGGCGCGCTGTCGCTGATGGACGCCGTCCGCAAGATGACGCTGCTGCCGGCCCGGCGGCTCGAGGCCATCGTGCCGGCGATGGCGCGCAAGGGCCGGGTGCAGGTCGGGAGCGACGCCGACCTGACGATCTTCGACCCCGAGCGCATCCTCGACAGGGCCACCTACGACGCGCCCGACCGGCCGTCGGCCGGCATCGAGCACGTGCTCGTCGGCGGCGCCTTCGTCGTCCGCGACGGCGCGCTGGTCGACGGCGTCCAGCCCGGCCGCCCGCTCTTCGGACGGCACCTGGCGGCGCAGTAGCCGAACCGAGATCGCGCGAGGTCTGCGCCCGCCGCATCCGGAACACGCTCGCCGAATGCATGGGTTGTATGAATGTAATACATGTATACAATACGATGCGCCCTATGGGTCGATCGTGGCGCTTCACCGGATCGGCGGTCGGACGTTCGAGAATGCGGTGCCGTTGGTTGGTATGGAGGGGCGGCCACTCATGACCAAGGCCGATCGGATCCGCTCGCATGTCGGGCAGCAGTACGTTGAGCCGGCGCGTCGCCGCGGCGATGCGACGATAACCGTCGTCGCGGGAGCCGTCCTTCGCGACTTGCAGTTGGGGGGCGACTACGCAGCAAGTGTCTGTTCCGCGCTGCGGGCACGGAAATTCCTCAAGGACAACGATCTCGAGTTGGTCAAGGCGGTCGGACCGAAATCGATGATGAGCACGACGACTGCCTACACCTACCGGCTTCTCCAACGTGCCGAGTCCGGTCGACCGCGGTCCACGCGAAGCGCCGTCTGGGATCTTCTCGGCGCTGGCCGGGACACGTTTGCGGCGCTCGGTGGCGGCGAGCGTTGGCTACGCGAGGAAAGGGAGTCGTTCTACCGCGGCGAGGACGTCGACGACGAGGTTGATCCACAAGGACGCTCGCACTGATGTCCCGGATCTACTGGGACACCATGCTCTTCATCTACTGGCTCGAGGAGCATCCGACGTACGTGGACAGGCTAAGGCACATCGTGACAAGGATGGAGGCGCGGGGCGACCAGCTCTGCTCGAGCGCGTTCGGCGTCGGAGAGCTGCTCGCGGGCGCCCTGCGGCGCCGCGACCGGGAGCTGGCCGACGCGATACGGAAAGCCATGCAGCCGCCGCACGTCGAGTTGCTTCCCTTCGATGCCCGGACCGCCGAGCACTTCGGGGAAATCCGGACCCGCTGCAGAACGAGTCCGGCCGACTCGATTCACCTGGCGTGCGCCGCGGCCGCCGGCGTCGATCTGTTCTTGACCAACGATCTCAAGCTCACCCGACTCGACGTGCCGGGCATCCGGTTCATCGCGGGTCTCGACGCGCCGGTCCTCTGACTCCCGCCCGGGTCGCCGACAGCCGTCAGTGCGCCAGCGGGTGGGGGCGGACCTGGAACTTGACCAGGTTGCCGCGCGCGCCCTTGCCGCCCTCCATGTGCCACACGGCGTTCGTCCCGTAGTCGGCCCAGACGCCGCGTCCCTTCCAGCCGGCGTCCGGATCGTCGATGCGCCCGTCCATGCCGCGCGAGTAGAAGCCGAGCGGGTACGGCACGCGCAGGATGACGAACTCCTCCTCGTCCGGCAGGAAGGCGAGCAGCGAGTCGGAGGTCGACCCGGTGGCGATCGGCACGTTCGGGCCCAGGCCGAGCGTGTCGAACTGGTCGACCCAGTTGTAGTAGTGGAAGTCGGCACTGCCGTGGTCGGTCACGCCCTTCATCTGAGGTCCCGGCGTGGCGTAGAGGGTCCAGCCCTCGGGGCAGTGCTGGCCGGTGGCCTCCGGCCCGTTCAGCACGCCGCAGCGGCTGCGGTCGAAGCGGGCGACGTGGCCGCTGCCCGAGAGCGCGGTCCACACGATGCCGTTCGTGTCGATGTCGATGCCCCGCGGCGAGTAGCCCTGCACCGGCGCGTCGGGGTTCTCGAACGGCGGCTGGTAGTACTCCGCGACACACGTGCGCGGGGGATCGTCGCCGATCTCGAGGCGCACGATCTGGCCGGGCACGCCGCCCGACGCGGCCCACACGACGCGCTCGGCGGTCGGGTCGGGCACGATGCCGTACCAGCCGCGCCCGAGCTGGCGGTCCTGCGCCGGGTCCGGCGCCTCCCGCAGGCCGGTCCAGGCCCCGATCCGTCCGTCGCCCGTGGTGTCGACGATGGTGGGGCACCAGCCCTGCGACGCCTGCGCGTCGCGGGTCTCCAGGTACTGCTTCGTGTTGATCCAGCCGATGACGTCGCGGACGGAGCTCAGGTACAGCGTGTCGTCGTCGTCGAAGCCGAACTGCAGGTGGTGGGTGTTGAAGCAGGTGTCGATGAGCTCCACCTCGCCGGTGGCGGGGTCGTAGTACGCGACGTGCCGGGCGGCGGCCTCGATCGGGTAGTGCCTGGCGAAGGCGTTGTCGGAGCCTTCCCGGCACCAGGCCGGGTTGCCGGGGCCGCGGATCTGGTGCGTCATCCAGACCCGGCCCTGGCCGTCCATCATCGGGTTGTGCGGGTTGCCCGGGTTGTTCCAGAGCATCTCGTCGCCGTAATAGAAGGACGGGTTCGGCATGTCCTGCGGCATGTACGAGGCGTAGTCGCCCTCGCCGGGCGTGTCGCGGACCGGCACCGGCACGTCGCGGGCCTCGTGGGCGGCCGGATCGACCCAGGCCAGCTTGTCGTGGGCGAACTCGACGCCGTAGACCGGTCCGCCCGCGTTCACGTGCGGGTCGCGCTTGTCGCTGGCGATCTCGTCGTGGATGTAGGAGGTCTCGCTGCCCCATTCCCACATGGTCAGCACGACGTCGCGCTCGCGGCCCTGGGGCCGCGGCGGCGTCTGCGGCACCTCGCCCGCCGTGATGCGGTCGGTCCAGTCGGCGTAGGCGGCGATGCCGCGCTCGCTGCCGAAGCGGTTCATGGCGGCGGCCATCCGTGCGGCGCGCTGGCCCGTCACGATGCGGTGCGCCCAGGCTGCCTCGGTCGAGTCGAAGTCGGCGGCGTTCGGTATTTCGCGCGTCGCCAGGTTGCCGAGCTGGTGGCAGAGCTGGCAGCCCTGCTTGAGCGTGTCGATCCAGTGCGCCTGGGTCCGCATGCCGGCGCCGATGCCGTTGCCGTCCGGGCCGGTGCCCGGGAACTCCGTCTTGGCCGGCACCGCCATCAGCGAGTACCAGTAGTTGCCCGGGTAGACGGCGGCGGCCTCCCGCGGCGTCGGCGCCGGCGTCGCCGTCAGGTTCAGCGTCTGGCCCGGCCGGCCGGTCACCCGCGGCGAATCGACGAGCCCGTAGCCGCGCACCCACACTTCGTAGCGTGCGTCCGGCAGGTCCGGCAGCACGTAGCGGCCGGCGTCGTCGGTCACGACGATCTTGCGCAGGCGGGTGGCCAGATCGTCCGTCTCGGCGATGACCCATACCCCGGCCTCGGGGCCGTTCGAGCCGCTGACCACGCCGCCGATGTCGTCGGCGTCGATCGCGACGGCCTGCGCCGCGGCGGCGGGAGCACTGCCCGGGACCAGGGCGGCGGCGCCCAGTGCGAGAGCGGCGAAGGTCGCAATCGATCGGCTGGTTGAAGCTGGCATCGGTTCCTCCCGCGCACAGGTCGCGTCAAGTGCGCAACGCGGCCATTCTATCGCCCCCGGCCGCGGCCCGGCGAAGGCGGCAATCTCGGTCTAGCGCAGCCGGACGTCGCCGCGGTGGGACCGGATGCGCAGCACCGGCCCGCCGCCCCCGACCGTGCCCCGCAGGCGGTCGCCGGTCTGCTGCAGCGTCAGCGGCAGGTCGTTCTCGAGGTCGGACCGCGACGACAGCTCGGCGTCGATCGTCAGCGGCTGCATCTCGGCCAGCTCGAAGGTGAAGTCGCCGCGCTCGATCGTGACGTCGGAATCGCCTTCGATGCGGGCGGCGCGCAGCACCACGTTCGTCCGCTCGGCGTCGATCAGGACCGACCCTCGCAGGCGCGTGAGCACGGCGCGGTCGCCGCGCTCCACGTCGAGCGTCAGCGCGCCGCTGAAGTCGCTGGCCTGCATCTGACCCCGCTCCAGCTCGATCCGCACCGCGCCGCTCAGCTCGACGAGGTTCAGGTCGCTGCGGTCGACGCGCATGGTGATGCGGCCGTCGAAGCCGCGCAGCGTCGTGCCGGCGCCCCGCTCGAGCTCGATGTCGAGATTCAGCTCCCGCGGCGCCTGTATCTCGTAGTGCACGTCCGGCCGGGTGCGCCGCCGGTCGAAGAACCCGCGCCGCTCGACCTCGCTGAAGTCGCTGGCGACGCTGACGGCGCCGGCCGTCTCCCGGACGTCGATCCGCGTGGCCTCGACGATCTGCCGCTCGTAGTCGCCGTCCGTGCCGGCCGGCGCCTCGATGCGCGCCCGGATCTCCACCTGCGGCCGATCCCACGCCAGCAGCAGGACGCTGCCGCCGGAGGCCGCTACCGACAGGTTGCCGCCCGGCTCGAGCGCCACGGTCCTCTCGTACGAGTCTCCCTGCGCCAGGGCCGGGGCCGCCGCCGGCAACAGCGTCAGAGGCAGGAGACACGCGAAAACACGGTGCGGGGACATCGGCATCCTCCACGGGACTGCGCTTCTTCTGACTATAGACGGAATCGCCGCCGCGCCCCGCGCGGCGGCTGAAATCCGTTCCTTGCGACGGCGGGGTGTGTTACGTTCTCCAGGGGAAAGTACGCCACATGAAAATCTTCACGCAGAGACGGGGATTGCTGGCGCTCGCCATCGGGTTCGTGGCCGGCTCGGTCCTTGCCGTGCAGGCGGCCGACCTGCGCCTGGTGGAAGCCGCCGCCGGGCAGGACGCCGCCGCGGTGCGGGCGCTCGTCGGAGCAGGCGTCGACGTCAACGAGGCGCGGGCCGACGGCGCCACGGCGCTCCTGTGGGCCGCGCACTGGGACGATCTGGACACGGTCGAGCTGCTGCTGGGCTCCGGCGCCAACCCGAACGCCGCCGACGACCACGGGGTGACGCCGCTGATGCGCGCGTGCGAGAACGCGAGCGCCGGCGTCGTCCGGGCGCTGCTCACCGCCGGCGCGGACGCCAACGCGGCGCAGGAGAGCGGCCTCACGGCGCTGATGATCGCGTCCCGGACGGGCAGCCGGGACGTCGTCCGGGCGTTGCTGGCCAGCGGCGCCGACGTCAACGCGACGACGACCGAGACGGGCGTGACCGCGCTGATGTGGGCCGTCGAGGCGCCCCATCCCGACATCGTGCACGTACTGCTCGAGACCGGCGCCGACGTCGAGGTCTCCTCGAGCAAGGGCTTCACCGCGCTGCTGTTCGCCGTGCAGAGCGGCAACATCGAGGCGGCGCGGATGCTGCTGGCCGCGGGCGCCGACGTCAACGGCACCGGCTCGGACGCGACCCATCCGCTGCCGCTGGCCATCGTCAGCCGGCACGCCGACATGGCCTACTTCCTGCTCGAGCAGGGCGCCGACCCGAACGGCACGATCCACGGGGTCTCCGCGCTGCACGCGGCGGCCGGCCGCGTCAGCACCTGGCTGGCCGACTGGTACCGGCGGCGCGGCATGCGTGCGGCATCGGTCAGCGGCGGCGGGCGGCTGGGGCTCGATCCGGAGTCGAGGGTCCCGCTGGTCGAGGAGCTGCTGGCGCGCGGCGCGGATCCGAACGCCCGCATCGAGACCTCGTCCGTCGTGCTCGGCTACCTCGCCAGCCCGCGGCGCGGCGCGTTCGAGCAGAACTCGGTGGGCACCGGCGACGTGCGGGGCGCCACCCCGCTGTGGGTGGCCGCCTTCTCGGCGAACGGCGGCGGGCTGTTCGGGGACGATTCCGAGTACCACTTCGAGAGTGGCCCGGGAGTTCTCGGTGCGCTGGTCGAGGCCGGGGCGGACCCGAACGCGGCGGCCGACGACGGGAGCACGCCGCTGATGATGGCCGCCGGCCTCGGCTACCGTTCCTATCAGCCGCACACGCCGCGGGGCCGGCCCGCGCCGGCGGTCGAGGAGGCGGTGCGGGTGCTGGTCGAGGCGGGCGCCGACGTGAACGCCCGCAACGAGGCCGACTTCACCCCGCTGCATGCCGCGACGTTCCGCGGGTTGAACGAGGTGATCGAGTACCTCGTGGAGCAGGGAGCCGACATCGACGCGCGCGACTTCCGCGGGAGGACCGCGTTCCGCATCGCCGAGGGCGCCAAGCAGTCCTTCCAGTTCCAGGCGTTTCCGGAGACCGCGGAGTTCCTGCGCGGTCTGGGCGCCAACGCCCGTCTGGGCATCCCCGGCACGGTTCACGAGCGGGCGGACCGCGCGGTGGTCGAGGAGAACGAGCAGCGGGCGCAGGCGCGCTGATTTGATTGATGAGCGAGGTCTGAAGGGATGCTGAATCCTCTTCGCACGACAATCGGGCTGGTTGCCGTCGCGTTGGCCGTGAGCGGAGCGTCGGCCGCCGCCGAGCCGCAATCCGCCGCCGCGTCACGCGTCGCGTCCGCGGAGACTGTCCCGGAAGGGCCGTCCCGCGCGCTGCTGGACCGCTACTGCGTCACGTGCCACAACGAGCGCCTGCGGACGGGCGGGCTGACGCTCGAAAACGTGGATCTCGCCCGGGTCGACGCGCATGCCGAGGTCCTGGAGAGGGTGGTGCGCAAGCTGCGCGCCGGGCAGATGCCGCCGCCCGGCCGCCCGCGGCCCGACGGCGCGCGCGTCGAGGCGTTCACCGCCTCGCTCGAGTCGGCGCTCGACCTGGTGGCCGCCGCCGCGCCCAATCCCGGCCGGGTGGCCTCGCGGCGCCTGAACCGCGTGGAGTACGTCAACGCCGTCGAGGATCTGCTGGCGTTGCGGATCGACGGCGCCGAGCTGCTGCCGGGCGACATGGCGGGGCTGGGCTTCGACAACAACGCCGACGCGCTGGCGATGACGCCGGCCCTGATGGCGCGCTACACGGCGGCGGCGACCAAGATCAGCCGCGCGGCGATCGGCAGCCCCGACAACCGGCCGGTGCGCCAGGTCTACTCGCTGGGCTTCGAGACCCAGAGCGCGCGCATGAACGAGGACATGCCGTTCGGCACCCACGGCGGCCTGGCGGCCCGGCACCTGTTCCCGCTCGACGGGGAGTACGTGCTCACCGTCCGCATGAAGGGCGGCGACGGCGGCGGCGGCGGCGGGGTGATCGGCATCGGGGAGGACGACCACGAGATCGAGCTGCGCATCGACCACGCGCTGGTCGCGCGCTGGAACGTGGGCGGCGAGTTCCCGGGGGCCGATCCCGGCATCCTGATCCCCATTCCCGACGACGACGTGGAGGGCCAGCGGCTGCACGAGTACCGGCTCAACGCGGACCAGGGGCTCGAGGTGCGCGTGCCGGTGGGCGCCGGCCAGCGGCTGGTGACCGTGGCGTTCGCCGACTCGAACCCGACCCCGTTCGACGGTGCGTACGGGCGGCCCGGCATCGATCGGCTGTTCATCTCCGGTCCCTTCGAGGGCAAGGTGCCGGACGCCACGCCGAGCCGGCAGCGGATCTTCACCTGCCGGCCGGCCGGCGGCCACGAGGAGGAGGCCTGCGCGCGGGAGATCCTGTCCGCGCTCGCGCGCCGGGCCTACCGGCGCCCGGTGACGGACGACGACCTGGAGCCGCTGCTCGGATTCTACCGGGCGGGGCGCGCGGACCGCGACTTCGACGGCGGCATCGAGCGCGCGCTCGAGGCGCTGCTCTCGATGCCGGAGTTCCTGCTGCGCATCGAGCGCCAGCCGGCCGGCGCGGCCCCCGGGGACATCTACCGGCTGAGCGACCTGGAGCTGGCCACACGCCTCTCGTTCTTCCTGTGGCGCAGCATTCCCGACGACGAGCTGATCGAGCTGGCCGCCGCCGGTCGCCTGAGCGATCCCGACGTGCTCCGGGCGCAGGTCGCGCGGATGCTGGTCGACCGCCGCGCCACGCGGTTCATGAACGACTTCGTCGGCCAGTGGCTGCAGGTGCGCAACATCAACGAGCACGTGCCGGACAGCGCGCTGTACGGCGCGTTCAACGACACGCTGCGGCGGGCGATGGTGGAGGAGACGGAGCTGTTCTTCGAGAGCCAGGTCCGCGAGGACCGGCCGGTTCCGGAGCTGCTGACCGCCGGCTACACCTACCTGAACGAGCAGCTCGCCCGCCACTACGGGCTGGACGACGTCTACGGCAGCCGGTTCCGCCGCGTGGAGTGGACGGACGACCGGCGGCACGGGCTGCTCGGCCACGGGAGCCTGCTGACGATCACCTCGTACGCCAATCGCACGTCGGTGGTGCTGCGCGGCAAGTGGGTGCTGGAGAACCTGCTGGGCACGCCGCCTCCCGCGCCGCCGCCGAACGTGCCGCCGCTCGAGGAGAACGACGCCGCGGGCACGCCGACCTCGCTGCGCGAGAAGATGGAGCAGCACAGGAGCAACCCGGTCTGCGCGAGCTGTCACACGGAGATGGACCGGCTCGGCTTCGCGATGGAGCACTTCGACGCCATCGGACGCTGGCGCGAGTCGGACGGCGGGGCGGCCATCGACGCGACGATCGAATGGGCCGAGCGGACCATCGGCAGCCCGCGGGCGTTCCGCGAGACGCTGGCCAACCGCGGGCGGCAGTTCGTGCAGACGGTCACCGAGAAGCTGCTCACGTACTCGCTCGGCCGCGGCGTGAACCACTACGACGCGCCCACGGTGCGGCGGCTCGTGCGGGATCTCGAGCACAGCGACCACCGCTGGTCGACGCTGCTGCTCGGCATCGTCGAGAGCGTGCCGTTCCAGATGCGGCGCGTGCCCGCCGGCGTCGAGGCGACGGCAGCGGCCGACGGCAACTGAATTTGCCCAGGAGGGTACCAGCCATGTTCATCAGCAAGATGCATCTGCCGCGGCGCACCGTGCTGCGCGGCCTGGGCGCCACGCTGGCGCTGCCGCTGCTCGACAGCATGGTGCCGGCGCTCACCGCGCTCGCGAGGACCGCGGCGGCGCCGGTCCGCCGGCTGGGCGTGTTCTACGTGCCCAACGGGATGTCGATGCCCTACTGGTCCCCGCGGCAGGTGGGGCCGCTGGCGGAGCTGCCGCCGACGCTGCAGTCGCTGGCCGGCCTCGAGGACCGCGTCCTGATGTGCGGCGGGCTCGACGACGAGGCCGCGAACCTCGTGACCGGCGGCGGCGACCACGCCCGCTCGGCCGGCACCTTCCTCACCTGCGTGCCGTTCAAGCTGACCACCGGCGCCGACGTGTACGCGTCGGTGTCGATGGACCAGATCGCCGCGCGGGAGCTGGCGAAGGAGACCCAGCTCGCGTCGCTGGAGCTGGGGATCGAGTCGAACTCCATGGCCGGCTCGTGCGACGCCGGCGCGAGCTGCGCGTACACCAACACGGTGGCCTGGCGCACGCCGACCACGCCGCTGCCCATCGAGAACAACCCGCGCGCCGTCTTCGAGCGGCTGTTCGGCACGAGCGGCAGCACGGACCCCGCCGCGCGGCTGGAGCGCATGCGGAAGGATCGCAGCGTCCTCGACGCCGTCAACGCGGAGCTCAGTGACCTCGAGCGGGTGATCGGGCCGGGCGACCGGCTCAAGCTCGACGAGTACCTGGCCGCCGTGCGGGACGCGGAGCGGCGCATCGAGATGGCCGAGCTGCAGAGCGAGCGGGAGCTGCCGGTCGTGGACCAGCCGGTCGGCACGCCGAGCGACTACGCGGAGCACGCCGAGCTGATGATGGATCTGCTGGCGCTGGCCTACCAGACCGACCTGACGCGGGTCAGCACGTTCATGCTGGCGCGCGAGGTGAGCGTCCTCGCGTATCCGGAGATCGGGGTCTCGGACTCGCACCATCCGCTGTCGCACCACCAGGACAAGCCGGCCAACCTGGAGCGGCTGCACAAGATCAACGAGTACCACTTCCGGCAGTTCGCGCACCTGGTGAAGACGATGGCGGCGACGCCCGACGGCGACGGCACCATGCTCGACTCCACGCTGCTGCTCTACGGGACCGGGATCAGCGACAGCAANNACGCACTTCCACGACGACCTGCCGATCGCGGTGGTGGCCGGCCGGGCCACCGGCGTCACGGGCGGCCGCTACGTGCGCTACCCGCAGGGGACGCCGCTGGCGAACCTCTACATGACCATCCTGGAGAAGATGGGGTTCCCGGTGGAGGAGTTCGGCGACAGCACCGGCATGCTGAAGAACCTGTCAGTTTGAGCCCCGAGGCGCGCACGGCGCGCCTCGGCGGGAGTGGCGCGGGGCTCAGGGGTCCCCGCAAACGGACGCCGGGGGTTCGGGGCGCAGCCCCGTCTGATGGATGCGGCGCAAGGCGCGCTCGGCGGGAGTGGCGCGGGGCGCAGGGGTCCCCGCAAACGGACGCCGGGGGTCCGGGGCGCAGCCCCGTCTGATTCAAGCTGCGTCGCGCTCGAAGACGGCGGCTATTCCCTGGCCGCCGCCGATGCACATCGTCACCAGCGCGCGGGTGCCGCCCGTGCGCTGCAGCTCGTACAGCGCCTTGATCGTCAGCACGGTGCCGGTCGCGCCGACCGGATGGCCCAGCGAGATGCCGCTGCCGTTCGGGTTGGTGCGGTCGGGCGGCAGCCCCAGCTCGCGGCAGACGGAAAGGGCCTGGGCGGCGAACGCCTCGTTCAGCTCGATGACGTCGAAGTCGTCGACGCCGAGCCCCGTCTTCTCGAGCAGCTGCCGGACGGCCGGCACCGGGCCGATGCCCATGTACTTGGGATCGACGCCGGCGTAGCTGTAGGCCACCAGCCGGCCCAGCGGCCGCAGCCCGCGCCTGGCGGCCAACTCGCGCTCCATGAGCACGACCGCGGCGGCGCCGTCGTTGATGCTGGACGCGTTGCCGGCGGTGACCGTGCCACCCTTCTGGAACACCGGCCGCAGCTTCGAGAGCTTGTCGACCGAGCTGTCGGGGCGCACCGTCTCGTCGGTGTCGAACAGCACGGTGTCGCGCTTGACGCGCACCTCGACCGGGGTAATCTGCTCCTTGAAGTAGCCCTGGGCAATCGCGTTGCCCGCGCGCTGGTGGCTCTGGACCGCGAGCGCGTCCTGCTCCTCCCGCGGCACGCTGTAGCGCTCGGCCAGGTTCTCGGCGGTGACGCCCATGTGGCAGTCGTCGAACGGGTCGTTGAGCGCCCCGACCAGCATGTCGACGAGCGCCGTGTCGTTCATGCGGGCGCCCCAGCGCAGGACGCCCGAGATGTACGGGCTCCGGCTCATGCTCTCCGCGCCGCCGGCCACCGCCGTGTCCGCGTCGCCCAGCATGATCGTCTGGGCCGCCGTGACGATGGCCTGCAGGCCGCTGCCGCACAGCCGGTTCACGGTCACCGCGGGCGTCGCGTGCGGCAGGCCGCCCTTGATGGCGGCCACGCGCGCCAGGTAGTGGTCGCGCGCGTCCGTGTGGATGACGTTGCCGAAGACGACGTGGCCGACGTCGCCGGCGTCGATGCCGGCGCGATCGACCGACTCGCGGACGCACTGCGCCGCCAGCTCGGTGGTCGGGATGTCCTTCAGGCTCCCGCCGTAGCCGCCCATGGGTGTCCGCGCTCCGCTGAGCACCACCACATCACGCGCCATTCGCCGTCTCCTTTTGTCTGCCGCTGCAAGCGATGCATTAGACAACGTGCGCCGCGCGGATCGCAAGCCGGCAGGGAGCAGCACGGGGCGCCGCGCGGACGCTCGTCGCCTTCGCGCGCCGCGCCGCGCGAGGCTTTGAAACGGGCGCGCGGTTGGTGGTACCCTGACGCGTGCTCGTATCGACGGGGCAACCCTGCAGGAGAGTGTGACGATGAAGATGGCCCGGATGAGAGCTCGGACTTGCGGCTGGCTGGTCGTCGGGTTGTTCGCGGCAGCGTTCGTCGGGGCCGGGACCGCGGCGCCAGCGTCCGCTTCCGAGCGGGACGGCGCGGTCACCTTCAGCCGGGACGTCGCGCCCATCCTGCAGCGCTCGTGCGAGAGCTGCCACCGGCCGGGCGGCGGCGCGCCGATGTCGCTCGTCAGCTACTCGGACGTGCGCCCCTGGGCGCGGTCGATCCGCAGCCGGACGACGGCGCGCGAGATGCCGCCCTGGTTCATCGACAGGAACATCGGCATCCAGCACTTCAAGGACGATCCCTCGCTGAGCGACGCGGAGATCGGGACCATCGCCGCCTGGGTCGACGCCGGCGCCCCGCGGGGGAATCCGGCCGACCTGCCGCCGCCGCTCGCCTGGGACGCCGCGGGCTGGACCATCGGCGAGCCGGACCTGGTCGTCTCGTCGCGCGTCGGCACGGTGGAGGCGGACGCCGCCGACTGGTTCGGCGAGTGGGACCCGCCCGCGCCGACCGGCCTGACCAGCGACCGCTACATCAAGGCCGTCGAGGTCAGGGAAGTGCGCGTGGCCGGCGACACGAGCGTCCGCAAGGACACCCCGGGACCGAAGGGCGCAGGGCGGGCCGACCTCAACCTGTGGGTCGTGCACCACGCGGTCATCACGGCCGCGACGCCCGAGCAGGCGCTCGAGTCCAACGGCCCGGTGGCGGCCGGCGACGACGCCTTCCGGCTCACGTGGGAGCTGGGGCAGAACGCCCTGACCTATCCCGAGGGGGTGGGCGTCGAGCTGCCGGCCGGCTCGGTCATCACGTTCGACTCGATGCACCTGCACTCCATCGGCGAGGAGGTGCAGGCGCGGGTCGACGTCGCCTTCGACCTGCATCCGGAGGGCTACGAGCCGCAGTACCGGCAACAGTCGCGCGCGATGGCCGGGGCCTTCGACTTCGCGCTCGACATCCCGTCCAACGACGCGAACGTCTACCGCGACGGGTTCTTCCGGCTCGACCGGCCGGCGCGGCTGATGACGTTCGAGCCGCACCTGCACTCGAGCGGCGTCCGCATGTGCATCGAGGCGCTCTACCCGAACAACGCGCGCGAGATGCTCAACTGCGCCGACTACGACCACAACTGGGTGAAGGTGTACGTCTACGAGGACCATGCGGCGCCGCTGCTGCCGGCCGACACGGTCATCCACCTGATGGCCTGGTACGACAACTCGAGTTCCAACCGCAACGTGGTCGATCCGCGCAACTGGAAGGGCTGGGGCAACCGCTCGATCGACGACATGTTCTACAACCTGCCGCGGCTCATCTACCTGACCGAGGAGGAGTTCGAGGCGGAGGTCGCCGCGCGCGGCGGCAGCCCGGTGTTCGCGGCCTCGCAGGATCAGCAGTAGGAACCGGGAGCGCAAGCGAACGCTCCGGTCGAACGTTGCAGCCCAACAGGAGACATGGCATGAGAAGCGTGAGTCTGACGGCCGCGGGCGTCGTCGTCGCAGGCCTGCTCGCGGCGCCGGCGCCGGCCGCGGAGCGGGAGTCCGAGGTTACCTACAGCAAGCACATCGCGCCGATCCTGCAACGCTCGTGCGAGAACTGCCACCGCCCGCAGGGCGCCGCGCCGATGCCGCTGGTCAGCTACGAGGACGTCCGCCCCTGGGCGCGCGCCATCCGCAGCCGCACCGGGGCCCGCGAGATGCCGCCGTGGTTCATCGACAGGAACATCGGCATCCAGCGCTACAAGGACGACCCGTCGCTGAGCGACGCGGAGATTGCGACGATCGCCGCGTGGGTGGACAACGGCGCGCCGCGCGGCAATCCGGCCGACCTGCCGCCGCCCCTCGAGTGGCCGGCCGACGGCTGGACCTACGGCACGCCGGACGTGGTCGTGCCGTCGCCCGAGGGCATCGTCGAGGCCGACGCCGCCGACTGGTTCGGCGAGTGGGGCGAGACGCCCACCGGGCTGACCGCCGACCGCTACATCAAGGCCATCGAGGTGAAGGAGGTCCGGCTCGAGGAAGGGCCGCAGACCAAGGTCGACGACACCGGCCGGGCCGATCTCGGCCTCTTCGTGGTGCACCACGCGGTCATCACGTCGGACATGCCGGAGAACGTGGTCGACCCCCTCGATTGCGGCAACGAGTCCTCCTGCGGCGGTCACGCCGGCCAGCTCCGGCTGACGTACGAGCTGGGCCAGAACCCCACGATCTTTCCGGACGAGATGGGCGTCGCGCTGCCGGCCGGCTCGGTGCTCACGTTCAACTCCATGCACCTGCACTCCATCGGCCGCGAGGTGCGCGCGCGGGTGGACGTCGGCCTGACGCTGCACCCCGAGGGGTTCGAGCCGCGCTACGTGCAGAGCAGGAACGGCTTCCGCGGCGCCAACATGTACGACTACGAGTTCGACATCCCGTCGAACGACGACAACGTGATGCGCGACGGGTTCCACCGCATCACCAGGCCGACCAAGATGCTGATGTTCGAGCCGCACCTGCATTCGAGCGGGAAGCGGATGTGCGTCGAGGCCATCTATCCGAACAACGTGCGCGAGATGCTGAGCTGCTCGAACTACGACCACAACTGGGTGAAGGTCTACACCTACGAGGACGACGTCGCGCCGCTGCTGCCGCCCGGCACGCTGATCCACGTCATGGCGTGGTACGACAACTCGCCGACCAACAGGAACGTGGTCGATCCGCGCAACTGGAAGGGGTGGGGCAACCGGTCGATCGACGACATGTTCGTCAGCATCACGCGCACGATCGAGATGACCGAGGAAGAGTTCCAGGCCGAGGTGGCCGCCCGGGGCGACCGCCCGCTGTTCGCGGCGTCGCAGGATCAGCAGTAGCAACCAGGAGCACGAGGGTAATGACGACTTCCAGCACCCGGTGGCGGGTGAGCGCGCGGACCGTGATTCTCCTTACGGCAGCCGTGACGCTCTCCACGCTGACCGCAACCAGTGGCCAGACCATCATCTACGAGCGCGGTCAGAACGTCGTGCCGGCATTCGAGGGGTGGGAGCAGAACCCGGACGGGACGTTCGATCTCATCTTCGGCTACATGAACCGGAATTCGCAGGAGAGGGTCCACATTCCGATCGGACCGAACAACTACCTCGAGCCCGGACCCGAGGATCAGGGGCAGCCGACCTTCTTCCAGCCGCGGCGCAACCGCTACATGTTCCGCATCACCGTGCCGCCCGACTTCGGAACGCAGGAGATCGCGTGGACCCTGACCCACCGCGGCAGGACCGAGCAGGCGTTCGGCAGCCTCAAGCCCGACTACGTGAACGACTCGCCGCTGATGCAGAAGGACGTCGGCGGCCTGCGCGCGGAGCGGGAGATGAACCAGGCCCCCGTGGTGGACATCGACGGGGCGGACAACGTGTCAGTACCGGTGGGCGAGCCGCTCGTGCTGACGGCGGTCGCGACGGACGACGATATTCCGCCGCGCCGCGCCGCGTCCTCGCGTGTGCCCGTGAACTACAACGCCTGGGGCCTGCGTCTGGCCTGGATCGTGTGGCGCGGGGACGGCAACCAGGTGACGTTCGATCCCGAGCAGTTCGACATCCACCCCAACTACGACGGCAATTCTCCCTGGTCGCCGGGCTGGGAGCCGCCGCCGCTGCCGGCCGATGATCGGTTCGAGGTGGCGGCGATCTTCCACGAGCCGGGCACGTACGTGCTGCGCGCCTACGCCCACGACGGCGGGCTGGCGTCGGCCCGCGACGTGACCGTGACGGTCGGCGGCGGGTAACGGGCGCCGCCGACCGTGCGTCGGAGCGCGGGAGCGAGGGAGCCAACGATGCAGTCCAACAGGAGACACCGCATGAGAAGCGCGAGTCTGATGGCCGCCGGCATCATCTGCGCCGGCCTGTTCGCGGCGCCCGCCGCGGCCGCGGAACAGGCAACCGAAGTCACCTTCAACAGGCACATCGCGCCGATCCTGCAGCGGTCCTGCGAGAACTGCCACCGCCCGCAGGGCGCCGCGCCGATGCCGCTGGTCAGCTACGAGGACGTCCGCCCCTGGGCGCGCGCCATCCGGAGCCGGACCGAGGCCCGCGAGATGCCGCCCTGGTTCATCGACAAGAACATCGGCATCCAGCGGTTCAAGGACGACCCGTCGCTGAGCGACGAGGAGATCGCGACGATCGCCGCGTGGGTGGACAACGGCGCCCCGCGCGGCAACCCGGCCGACCTGCCGCCGCCCATCGAGTGGCCGGCCGACGGCTGGACCTACGGTAGGCCGGATCTCATCGTGCCGTCGCCCGAGGGCATCGTCGAAGCCGACGCCGCCGACTGGTTCGGCGAGTGGGGCGAGACGGCCACCGGGCTGACCGCCGACCGCTACATCAAGGCCGTCGAGGTGAAGGAGGTCCGGCTCGAGGAAGGACCGCAGACCAAGGTGGACGACAGCGGGCGGGCAGACCTGAGCCTGTTCGTGGTGCACCACGCGGTCATCACGTCGGACATGCCCCAGAACGTGGTCGACCCCCTCGATTGCGGGAACGAGACCTCCTGCGGGGGTTACGACGACCAGCTCCGGCTGACGTACGAGCTGGGCCAGAACCCCACGATCTTTCCGGACGAGATGGGCGTCAAGCTGCCGGCCGGCTCGGTGCTCACGTTCAACTCCATGCACCTGCACTCCATCGGCCGCGAGGTGCGCGCGCGGGTCGACGTCGGGCTGACGCTGCACCCCGCGGACTACGTGCCGCGCTACGTGCAGAGCAACGCCGGGTTCAGCGGCGTCAACATGTTCGACTACGAGTTCGACATCCCGTCGAACGACGACAACGTCATGCGCGACGGCTTCCATCGCATCACGAAGCCGACGAAGATGCTCATGTTCGAGCCGCACCTGCACTCGAGCGGCAAGCGGATGTGCGTGGAGGCCATCTACCCGAACAACGCGCGGGAGATGCTGAGCTGCGCCAACTACGACCACAACTGGGTGAAGGTCTACACCTACGAGGACGACGTCGCGCCGCTGCTGCCGGCGGGCACGCTCATCCACGTGATGGCCTGGTACAACAACTCGCCCACGAACCGGAACGTGGTCGATCCGCGCAACTGGAAGGGCTACGGCAACCGCTCGATCGACGACATGTTCTTCAGCATCACGCGCACGATCGAGCTGACCGAGGAAGAGTTCCAGGCCGAGGTCGCCGCCCGCGACGGCAGGCCGCTGTTCGCGACCTCGCAGGATCAGTAGGGAAGGGACCGGAATCCGCGGCCTGCCGCCGGGCGCCCCCGGCGGCAGGCCGTGTCTGCCTCAGCGGTCGGGAGCGGTCCTCACCGCCCGCCCTCTTCGTTCGCCGCTTCCCACGCCTCGAGCTGCTCGCGCTTCGCCTCGAGCTCGCCCATGCGCACGTTGCGCTCCCGGGCCGCCTCGTCGAGCGCCCACACCCGGTCGACCCGCGCGCCGCGGATGGCGCCTACCATGCCGTAGTTGTGCTCGTGGCAGGCGTACTCGAACAGCCGGTCCTGGTTGCCCTCGGTGGTCCACGAGTCGAGCGCGAAGTAGTTAACGGCCGTCCACGGCTGCACGAACACCTGCGGGTCGTCCACCGTGTACTGGTACTCGAGCGTCTCGTGGTCGATCCGCCGGAAGCGCTCGGTCAGCCGGAAAGTCTGGCCCGTGCCCGGGTAGTAGTGCACGTGGGCGGAGCCGCCGAACGGCCCGCCGTGGCCCGGCACGACGTTGTTGACGGTGTTCTTGAAGTTGGCGGTCTCGACGACCAGCGTGTCACCCTCCCAGCGGCCTCGCGGATCGCCGTTCCACTGCTTGATGGCGTCGCCGATCGGCCCCGGCTGCCGCACCGGAATGATCCGCACGTAGCCGTACGGCATGACGATGCTGACGTAGCCCGGCGTCTGGACGATCTCCTTGGTGGGCTGCTGGTTGTTGCCCATCATCTCGCCCGGCAGGCCGTTGCGCACGATGCAGCGCTCCGAGAGGCCGCGATCCTCCCAGTCGTCGCCCTGGCTGCGCTCGACGCGCGCCTCCTCGCGGGCCTCCCAGGTGTCGAGCGCCCCCCGCGTCAGCGGCGGCATCCGGCCGTCGGGCGGATCGATGATCTGGGACGTCCGCAGGGAGATCCGCGGCGCCGTCGGGTCGGCGCTCCAGAAGGCGTTGTACTCGGCGCCGGCGAGCCGGTATCCGGGCTGGCCCTCGTCCGGCCGGTCGGCCCGGGCGTAGCGCGCGATATCCTGCTCGACGAGATTCTCGGCGATGGCGTCGTCGTCGTCGGTCACCACCCGGCGGAGTCCGAGGCGCTCGCGCTCGGCCGCCTCCGCCTCGGTCATGAACTCGCGCATGCCGAACTCGGGCGGCCGCTCGACGGGCGTGTACGTCCGCGTATCCCACATGCCCTGCAGATCCGGGTCGCCCCACGGCGTGCGGGGCACCTCGTAGGCGGCCGCATCCGCACCGGGCGCCTGGCCCGCCAGCGAAACCGGCGCCAGCCCGGCCGCGATTGCCAGAGCCGCCGCGATCCCCGTTGCCGCCAGGAGTCTGCGCCGTAGAACGGTGCAGACTCCGCAAGGCGCG